>QHYS01000162.1 GCA_003223325.1 Acidobacteriota bacterium | reverse complement strand
AAGCAGATGCACACGCGCTGCGCCGGCTGTTTTTGATCCTGATCGACAACGCAATTAAGTACACACCCGAGGGTGGTCGGGTGGATGTTGTTGTGGGTCACGAGAACGGCTTTGCAATTGGAGAGGTCCGAGACACGGGGATTGGTATTGCTCCGGAGGATTTACCGAACGTCTTTGAACGATTCTACCGTGCTGATAAAGCCCGATCTCGCGAGTCAGGAGGAGTTGGTTTAGGCCTGTCCATTGGCCGCTGGATCGCGGAAGCTCATACGGGGACGATTGACGTTCAGAGTTCATTTGGTGGCGGTTCCATCTTTAAACTACGACTTCCTCTGGTCAATGGGGAACGATCGGACTAAAGAGCGCAAACTGAGTCTGTGTCGCATCTTCAGAGAATTTTCAGGTGTCTGGCCTAGGATCGAGGTCCTACAAGGCGGTGCACGGCGCAGACCGAGTGATCCGACTCACACGGCAATGGGGTCAATTACGTGAATGGCAAACGTGAGAAGAAAGAGAATGACATCCTCGGGGCCATGACCTTCGAGGAGATAGGGCGCGAACTGGGCATTAGCGGTAACGGCGCCTGGATGCTTTACAAGAATGCGTTGCGAAAACTGCCGCGGCTCCCGCGAACGTACTACGGCCTGCTGGAGTTGGCGCGATCCAAGGATGAGCTGCGAGCTGGCGACCACCGAACAAGGCGGCCACCACGGGGTGCAGTGGCCTCAATCCCTATTTAATTGCTATGACCCAGAGTAGGCGGTATTCCCAGCATCGTTGATATTCGAGCAATAGATGGAGGAACCGCGCTGCGTTCGCGAAAAAATACGTTCCCGAGTCAAACGACCTTACGTCGCTGTCTCGGAGCACTGGGGAGTGGTCCCGGGAATGCAAGGGGAGAACTCGCAGAAGATTATCTAGAGGTATATGAGTTCGAGCCGTAAGGACTGCAAATCGGCGGGCAAAATCTGCTTCGGAGGGAGTCATGTATAACCGTCGGCTATTGTTGGCGATGATCGGCCTTATGTGTGCGCCCGTACTAAGCACTCGCGGTCAAGATGCGTCAGCTCTAAAACTGCTCCAAAAGATCCCCATGCCAAAGGTGCAAGACCGGCTGGACCATCTGGGAGTGGACGTGCCGGGCAAACGGTTGTTCATCGCTGCACTCGGCGACAACCAAAACACGGTGGAGGTCATCGATCTCAAATCTAGCCAGCGGACTTCCAGCATTCCCGGGCAAAGCAAACCCCAGGGCATCTTCTATTCGCCTGACTCCAAGAAACTCTTTGTGGCCAATGGAACCGACGGCACTTGCAAAATCTTTACGGGAGACACATTCGAGCTGATCAACAGTTTCCCGGTTGGCGACGATGCGGACCATGTCGGTTACGATCCAACAACGAAATATCTTTACATTGGCACCGGCGACGCGAAATCCGGAGCTCTCGCGGTCATCGACACGCGGACCGGTGCGCATGTGGGGGACATCAAGACTGATGCTCGTCCAGGCGGCATCAAGTTCGACAAGACGAGTGTAAATATCTTTGTGACACTTGCCGGCTCCAGCAAGCTCGGTGTCGTGGACCGAAAAAAGCGCGAACAGGTCACCACGTGGGCTGTGGCCGGCGTTCCGGGAAATGTCGCGCTCGCACTGGACGAGAAACATCATCGCCTTCTCGCCGGCTCTCGCATGCCACCGCTGCTAACGGTCTTGGACACCAAGACCGGCAAAACCATCACGCAGATTGAGGGCGTCGATGGCATCGACGACCTTTGGTATGACGACGCGCATAAGCGTATTTATGCATCTGGCGGAAGGGGATTTGATGTCGGTTCCGTTTACGTCTATCAGCAGACGGGAGCAGACGAGTACAAGCTGACGAGCAAAGTTCCCACGGCGCCCGGTGCGGGCACATCGTTGTGGGTGGCGGAATTCAATCGATTTTTCGTGGCCGCTCCAGCGAGCGAAAAGCAAGAGGCGCAAGTCCTAATCTTCGAGCCACAGCCGTAGGCGGGCGGAAAGACGAATTGCGGTGGGAAATTGGAGGGTGCAAGGCTGTTCACGGGAAGAAGCGATGAAAAAGACATTTTGGGTCGGTATGGCTGCATGTATTTGGTGCGGAGCGTTTGCTTTGGGGCGAGCACAGCAGGCCACATGGTCGCTTCTCTGCCTGGTGTGGTGTTCAGGACTCAGCGCATCTACATGCCGGGCGGAGAGGGATTTATGATCCAGATCACTATTCGCTGCTCTCCGAGGTTCCAACGGTTTTGGGTGGACGCACGGCGGGTTATTTTGGCAGGCAAGGAAAAGGATTCGACCGCTTCTATCTGGCCATCCCGGCCAGCAGCAGCGCGGGCGCCGAGGTCAGGATTTATACGGTGCAGGATTAAGGATTGTGGGCCGTGTATTGGGTTGCTGCAACATTGACAAAGGAGGATTGAGACTATGCGTCAGAAGCAAATTGCAGTTATTACAGCTGCATCTATGGGCCTCGCTGTCTGTGTTCTTCTAGCGGGGTTTGGGTGGGCGACTCCAGCGCTTCCTGGCACATCTGGCTACCACATTCTGAAAACGATTCCCCTCCCAGGCACTGAGGGCTGGGACTATCTCACGATGGATAGCGCGGCCCGGATTCTATACATCAGCCGGGGAAATCATATCGATGCGGTCAATGTCGATACTGGTGCCCTCGTGGGCAAGGTGACCGGTGTGGAGGGAACCAACGGATTGCTGCCCGTGCCCGAACTTGGCCGTGGCTTTGTAACCAATGAAGACAAGAGCGAAGTCGTTATCGTTGACCTTAAGACCCTGCAAAAAATCGCAACAGTCAAAACTGGCAAAGCCCCCGATTCTTTCGCCTACGAACCCGTGACCAAGCGCGTCTTCATCATGAACAGCGCCGGAAGCAGTGCGACGGCCATCAACGCCGCGGAGGGCACGGTCGCCGGTACGGTACAACTGGACGGGCAGCCCGAATTCGTGGTGGCCGACGGTAAGGGCAGCGTGTTCATCAACATTACCGACAAGAATCAGATTGCCGAGGTCGATGCCAAAGCGCTGAAGGTACTCCATCGCTGGCCGCTCGCGCCCGGCGAAGGACCCTCTGGCATATCCATGGACCGGAAGAATCGGCGCCTCTTCTCCGCCTGCGACAACCAGAAGATGATCGTCATGAATGCGGACACCGGCAAAGTGGTTGCCGCGCTGCGGACCGGCGCAGGTACCGATGCCAGCGTCTTCGATCCAGATACGATGAATGCCTTCGCGCCAGCCGGCGGTTCCGGAACTCTCACGGTCATCCACGAGGATTCTCCAGACAAATTCAGCGTGCTGGAGGAAATTGATACGCAATCAGGCGCGCGCACGGCCACGCTGGACACGAAAACGCACAACGTAATTACCGTCACTGCCAGGCATGGCCATGGGTCAACGCACAACGACGTTCTATCCGATACGTTCGTCGTCCTGGTCGTCGGTAAGTAGTCATATCCGAGCGAATCGCCCGTGTCTGGAGCCTGCAGGCTCTACGAATGAAGGAAGGAATTGACATGGCGTGCAGGGGTACGGTGGCTGTCGTCTTTTCGACCCTCACAGCGGCTCTCTTGCTAACTGGATTTGCACGAAACATTCCAGTGGCTCCTGATCCATCGGGCTATCACATCCTGAAAACCATCCCTGTAGGTGGCACGGAGGGCTGGGACTATCTCACCATGGACAGCGCAGCTCGGCGTCTCTATATCGGGCGGGGCGATCACATCGACGTAGTCGACGTTGACCGTGGTACGGTCGTGGGCAAGGTTACGGATTTGCGGGGCGCCCACGGCATGGCGCTTGCGCTCGACCTCGGCCGCGGTTTCACGACCGATGGCGCCGCCAACACCGTCACAATCGTCGATCTAAGGACCCTGAAAAAAATTGGCACCGTCAACGCCCGCAAAGATCCGGACTCCTTTGCCTACGACGATGTCACGAAGCGCGTCTTCATCATGAACAGCGCCGGAAACGATGCGACCGCCATCAACGCTTCCGATGGCACCATCGCCGGCACGATTGCTCTAGGGGGGCAGCCGGAGTTCGCCGTCGCCGACGGCAGGGGCAAGATCTTCGTCAACATCACCGACAAGGACCAGATTGTCGAGTTCGATGGGCGGACGCTGAAGATACTCCATCGGTGGCCGATCGCTCCCTGCGATTTGCCTTCAGGACTAGCGATGGATCAGAAGAATCGGCGCCTCTTCAGTCGGGCGCTCGGACGATGGCCGTGGACACGAAAACCCACAACGTCCTGCTCGTCACGGCAAAGCGCGGCCATGGCTCGACGGCTTCCACGGTGGTGCCCAATACGTTCGTCGTTCTCGTCGTCGGGAAGTAACGTGGAGAGTCGGACTGACTGCGCATGTTGATCGTTATAATTGGGGGTTTACCATTGGAGGAATCTAGATGAGGAACCGCACCTTTGCGCTGCTTTTATGGTTTGGTGTTCTTACTTCCAGTACAGCCATGGCTCAGGAATCTGCTGCCTTGACGCCGCAGACTCCGATTCGCCTGACGAAGGTCGAAGGACGCATGGATCACATGAGCATTGACGTAAAAGGCCAGCGTCTCTTTGCGACAGCGTTTGATAATCACACGCTTGAAGTAATCGATCTGAAGACAGGACGGCAAGTGCACACGATAACGAATCTGGACGAGCCGCAAGGAGCGTACTACGACCCGGCCACGAATCGGCTATTCGAGGCTAACGGCGGCGATGGCACGGTAAAGATTTTCGACGGCACCACATTCCAGCTTCTGCAGACTTTGACACTCGATCTAGATGCCGACAACGTTCGCTACGACGCCCGCGGCAAGCACATTGTCGTCGGCTTCGGAGGAGAAAAGTTCCTGGCGGGCAAAGTAACGCGACCCGGAGGAGGCGGCGCGCTCGCGGTTCTGGACCCGATGGGTAAGAAGGTGGCGGAGATTCCTACGGATGCGCATCCGGAATCCTTTCAATTGGAGAAGACGGGAACGCGAGTCTTCATCAACGTTCCCGATCACCAGGAAGTGGAAGTCGCTGATCTGGTGAAGGGCACGGTCCTGGCGCACTGGAAGGTCGACGTTTGCACGACCAATTTCCCGATGTCGCTCGACGAAGCTCATCATCGGCTCTTCGTTGGCTGCCGGATTCCAGCGCAATTGGCGGTGTTCGACACGGAAACCGGCAAGATCGTCGCGTCGCCCGCGATGGTTGAACATACTGATGACCTCTTTTACGACGCGAGCAAGGGGCGGGTGTACGTCCTTGGCGAAGGCTTCATCGATGCCTGGCAGCAGAAAGACCCCGATCACTATGAACGGATTCAGCGCGTTCCTACTCCCGCCGACGCGCGCACGGGTCTGTTCGTACCGGATTTGAGACTGCTCTTCGAAACCATTCCGCACCACGGTCCTCAGGGCGCCCAGATCGACGTGTACGAGACGAAGTGAGAGGCAAAGGGTAGAAATTGTAAGCAGCGGCTCGTTATGAATATTTCGGCGCCGTTTATTAAGCGGCCTGTGGCCACATCGCTGCTGAGCATGGGCTTGCTCCTATTCGGGGGATTGGCCTATCGCTTTCTTCCCATGGCTCGTCTGCCTGAAGTCGAGTACCCGACGATTACCGTATTCGCAAACCTGCCGGGTGCGAGTCCCGAAACGATGGCCACAGCAGTTGCGACTCCGCTCGAGCGTATGTTCGGTCGCATCGCAGGCATAACGCAGATGACCTCCAACAGTCAGCTCGGCAGTACGAATATCACGATGCAGTTTGACCTCGATCGCAACGTTGATGCTGCTGCGCGGGATGTACAGGCAGCCAGCAACGCCGCGCGCGGCCAGTTCCCGGCGAACCTGCCGACAAACCCGAACTGGCGCAAGGTAAACCCCGCCGAATCGGACTTCATGAATCTCGCGGTGATTTCGGATACGGCCACGACGCCGCAACTCTATGACGTGGCGGAGTCCATTCTGGCCCAGAAAATTTCCCAGATAGCAGGCATTGGCCAAGTAAACATAGGTGGAAGTTCGCGGCCGGGGGTCCGCGCAGAGCTCAACCCGCTTCTCTGAGTAAACTCGGCCTGGGCTTGGATCAAGTCCGCGCGGCGCTCGGGGGCGGCCAATGCGGGCGCGCCCAAAGGTGCGCTTTCCGACGAGAGACGCATGCACGTTCTCAGCAGTAATGATCAGCTTTTTCTCGCCAAGGAATATGCTCCGCTCATTATCGCTTATCGTAACGGGGCGCCGGTTAGGCTGTCGGATGTAGCTACGGTCATCGATAGCCAAGAGAACGTTCGCAGTGCAGGATTCGTGAATGGGAAGCCCGCCGTAATACTCCAGCTATTCCGCCAGCCCCGGGCAAATATCATCGAGACCGCCGACCGCGTTCGGGCCCTTCAGCCGCTTCTGGAGGCATCGATCCCGCCTTCGATGCATCTGGAGGTCACCGAGGATAGTACAAGGATGATTCGGGCCTCCGTTAGGGATGTTGAGCTGACTCTCGTCATATCTATCATTCTGGTCATCCTGGTTGTCTTCTGTTTTCTGCGCAGTGTTTGGGCTACATCCATCCCCAGCATGGTCGTGCCGCTGTCCTTGGTTGGCACCTTCGGCGTGATGTACCTGTTGCATTACTCGATCGATAACCTCTCACTAATGGCGCTCACGATCTCGACCGGCTTTGTTGTGGATGATGCCATCGTGGTGATCGAAAACATCTCTCGCTATTTAGAGCGCGGACTTTCGCCGGTCGACGCTGCGTTACGCGGTTCACGTGAGATTGGGTTCACCGTTCTCTCGATGAGCACCTCATTGATCGCGGTGTTCATCCCTATTTTGCTGATGGGAGGCATCCTCGGCCGAATATTTCGAGAGTTCGCCGTAACTTTAAGCGTGGCGGTGACTATCTCGATGATCATCTCGTTCCTGAATACCTGAAAGCTACATGAAACCGCGGTCGGGCTGGGGGGCTTCAGCTCAGCTTGCATAGCGGTTGTGCACAGGGGTTGCAAAGAGAAAAGCAGGATGCGGCCAAACCAAAGTCATCGTTTGCCCGATGCCGTAGGATGCCCGAACTCGGGCGAAAACGAGTACGTATATTTGACGGCGAAACGGGTTTCCCGCAGTTGTTGTGGGTTCGCCGCGGAGTTATACCGGAGCCGGAAATTGGCGCTGACAGCCTGGGTATTCGCCGTATCCATCTGGATGACGCTGCTGAAAGTCAGCAATCGAGAGAACGAATAGCTTGCTTGCAAACTCGCCAAATCGACGGAGAACTTTCCCACCGGCAATCGGAATCGATTCCAGGTTTGCGAGGCGGAAATCGAAACTCTTGCATTGGGGCGGTAGTTCGCTCCCACACGTAACTCGTTTAGCGTCCCGCCGTAGTAGCCGCCAAAACGCTCGAATAAGTTGTAGGTAAAGCGACGGTCCTGTGCGGAGTAAAAGGTAAGCTGATGGCGAGCGAAGTGATATACGCCCTTCGGAATATAAAATTGCTTGTAGATGTTAAGGGGAGTTGCGAGTCGTTGCGTAAACACGTCCGCGATATCGTCGTCGGTGTAACCCCCGTTATTAAACTCAGCCCGGAAAGTGCCCTGCCATTCCTGGGTTGCCACGGCGTTGCGGGTGTCGGGCGCGTGGAGAAGGAAGCCCTCGAATTGCAGTTCGCGGATGCCGCGGAGTTTCGGGCGGGCCTTAAAGTTCAGATTGGCATAAGTCTCATTGGAATCGGTGCGCTCGATGAATCCCAGTTCCGGATTGAAGTTAGGTCCTATTTTTCGGCGTTCAATGATGCCCTCCAGCCAATTAGATTCGTAGGTCAAGGAGGCACCGACGTCGCTGTTCCCGCTGGGATTCCCCAAGGAACGCGTGCCAGCGGCGTGGGCGTCCACAATGAGGTTCCTGAAGAAGACCAACCGCGTATCGATACCGCCGGTTTGGTTGTAGGGATCCTGAACATTTCCTGCACGCTTGTCGATTCCCATGACGCCAATGTAGGAGTCACCGAACAGGGAACGCTTGACGCGCACGGCGCCATAGTTGCCGTAGGGATTGGAACCGCTCGGCCGCGTCTCCACCTCCAGGACGCCCAGTTGGAAGCCACCGAGAGACCCGGTGAGTTTCGCTCCGCCGTTGACAGGCACCTGCTGGCCAGTCACAGAGTCAATCCCAATCTGGCGTGTGAAAAATAATTCGTCCCGGTCGCCGATATCGAAGCTGAAGATTCCCGCGTTTTCCAGGAAGAACTGGCGCTTTTCGGGAATGAAGATCTTGAAGGGTGTCAAATTGAATTGCTGAAGATCCACATCCGCGTCGGCGAAATCAGTGTTCCCGGTGAGGTTCAGTACCAGATCGGAGCGAAGGCCATATTTGACGTCGAGTCCGCCCGTGAGCGGGAATTTGGGGTTTTGTCCGCTCAGCTTGTCGTAGGTTGCCAGTCCGTATGGTTTCACAATGAAGAGCCGTCCACTTCCAATGTCGGTTATGCCCCGGAGCTCGCCGGCTTGAGATACCTTCGTGATTCCAAACGTCCTCAGGTAGGCGCACCATAAATCCTCTTCGTTTTTTCTGCGAATGAATCGCTTGAAATTCAGGCCCCAGACGATGTCCGTCGACTTGGTGAAGTTAAGGGTCGAGAAGGGGATCTCTACCGTGGCAGTCCACCCGTCAGAGGTGATCCGAGCTTCCGAGGTCCATACTCCATCCCATCCAGAGTCGAAGTCTAAAAGCCGGCCGCCCGTCCCTCTGGCTCCGTACTCCTCAACGATCAGCCCATCGTTCTGGGTACCGAGGGGATTGATCTCGAATACGTAGGCATCACGGCGATCATGGGTTTCGTCGATCAGAATCTCGAAGTGATCATCCAAGTCTTGATTCACATCGCGGCGCAGTTCCGTCGCGACGATCCGGGAGGGTTCCGAGTCGTAGCAATGAATTCCAAAATAGACGGCCGTCCGGGTGAAGAGAACGTGAACCTCCGTCTTTTCCGTCGCCGGCTCGCCTTCGTACGGCTCGCGCTGACGAAAATCCGTGATGGTCTTGGCGGATTGCCAAAGCGGGTCGTCGAGGCTTCCGTCGAGCTTCGGCTTATGATCAACGGGAACCGCTTCCGCCACACGTGGCTCTCCCTGAGGAACCGCGGGTATTGCCCCACCAGGCCGGGCGCTTGCTTTGCAGGACAGGATGAGCGGGGCGGCCAGAAATAGACTCTGCAAGAGGCGAGGGTAGCGACGGGATGGGTTTTTCACGCGCTGTAGTAGAGCAGTGCAACCTGAAAATAGCCTGAAGCGATGGCAAACGGACAGTCATGGCAAGTGTCGAATCCCGATCTCGACGAAATGGAGTTCTTGTTAAGCCAATTCTTGAGGGCAGTCGACCGTTAATGGCGCACGCCGAACCTGATCAGATTTCTCGCCTTTCTTTCAGGAGATTTTCAGGTTTGGTGCATAGGATATGGCACGATCGTTTCAAGCAGAAATCCAAACTCCGTTCCGCGAGCCGTAGGAACTGCGCGCCAGTTGGATCGAGTCAAGACTGTGAAGGAGAGCCTGATGAAATTCGCCACCGCAATGCTGTTCCTCGCAAGTTTGCTTGCGCTCGGCGGATCGGCTGCCCCGCAAGACTCCCAAGTTCTGTCCTTTAAAAGCCGCATCGCCCTGCCAAACGTAAAAGGACGCATCGATCACTTCAGCGTCGACCTGAAAGGCCAGCGTCTGTTCATGGCCGGCGTCGGCAACAACACTCTTGAGGTGATCGATCTGAAATCCGGAACGCAAGTGCGGACGATTTCCGATCTAGCGGAGCCGCAGGGAGTGTTCTACGATGCTTCCACCAATCATCTGTTCGTCGCCTGCGGTGGTGACGGCGTCACGAAGATATTTGATGGGACTACATTTCAACTTTTGGGAACGGTGACGTTCCCGGACGATGCCGACAACATTCGCTATGACGCCCGCAGCAAGAGCGTGATCGTCGGATATGCAGGTGCGAAGGAGCTCAGGAAACGGACCGAGGGAACCGGAGGACTTGGATTTATAGACGCGAGTGGAAAGAAAACCCGCGACATTGTCATCGATGCCCATCCCGAATCGTTTCGGCTTGAGGAACAGGGAAAGCGTATTTTCGTAAACGTGCCGGACAAGCAGGAAATCGAAGTCATTGACGATGTGAAGGGCACCGTCATCGCTCGCTGGCCCGTCACCACTGCGAAAAACAATTTCCCGATGGCGCTCGACGAAGCACATCACCGCCTGTTCGTCGGGGCCTGGATACCGCCGCGCCTGCTGGTCTTTGACACGGAGGCAGGCAAGCAAGTCGCGGCCCTTGAATTTGGGAAGGCAGGTGTTGTGAATGGGAACACGGACGACCTTTTCTATGATTTGAGCCGAAGCCGCGTATACGTGCTCAACGGCCTGGGTTCCATCGAGGTTTTCCAACAAAACGATCCCGATCACTATAACCGGATTGCGAGTATCCCGACTCCGCCCGGCAGCCGAACTGGCCTTTTTGTGCCGGATTGGGGGAAGCTGTTCGTGGGGGTGCTCCAACAGGGCACGAAAAATGCTGAGGTCCGCGTGTACCAGGCGAACTGAGGCGTAGATTGCGCTTCTACCCCTGCCGTTTCCTCGCCGGGAAGCAGTTACTGCCGTCTTCCGAGCGGAAGGTGTCACTGTCCTGAAGAACCCTCCCACGTGTTCAATCCCGCGTTTCGTACACCCATAGTTCGGCGCCTCGATCGGCGCGAGCGGGAACCGCCAAATAGAAGCTGTTGTGTTTTCCCACCTGCCCCGTATATGCGCTGGTGCGAGCGCCGATTGTCGTCGGGATTTTTGCAATGCGCTCGTAACGGTCAGGATCAATTTGCTGGTAAACGAAAATGAAGCCCTCTCCGCTGGTGACGTAGATGCGCTTGCGATCGGGATCATAAGACATGTCGTCCGTGTCGATTGCGCCGGGAAGGCTGGCAATCTCCTTACCCGCGTCCATATCCAGCACCAGCAAACGCGCAGGCTTGCGGGCCGCTACGAACAGGCGGCGGTGCGCCTCATCGAGCGCCATAGGGAAATTTGTCCCGGCGCTCTGGAGTTTCCATTTCTCGATTTTGCGTGAATTGCGGTCAATGACGGCGATCTGGCTGATCGAAGCTAGGTTGACGAAAATCTTCGGACCTTTCTCCTCGAGCTGAAACGATTCTGGATGGACTCCGACTTGGAAGTCTTCGCCGATCTTCTTGTTGGTCGTTGCGTCGAACACGCCGATCGCTCCTTCGCCGTAACCGACATACACACGCTTGGCCACGGGATCGTAACGGAGTTGGTCGGCGTCATCGGAGAACTTCACGGTATCGATCAGCTTGTAGCTAGTAGCGTCGCTAATCTTGCACGAGCCGTCGCCTTCACTGGATACCACGATGCGGTTCATGTCCGGAAGATACGCCACCATCTGTGGCTTGATGAATCCTTCGTGAATGCTCTTGTCTCGCATGCCACGCGCAGTATCCAGAACCTCCACGCTGTCGTTGCCGTAAACGGCAGCGAACACCCGGCCGCCGTTGTTATCCACGGCCATGTGGTCAAAACGGCCCATCACGCCCGGGATCGGGATGATGCGAACCAAGACTAGTGGCGCCAACTCATCAGTCGGTAGTTCCTGTGCCGCTCCGCAGAAAGGAAAGAGCAGCAACAACGTGATGATGACGTACACGGCTCGCAACCGCCCCATTTTTATTCTCCTCGTGAATGCTAGAGAATCGAGAATCGCGTATAACGGCTCTCACTCCTGAACTGTATAAGCCCACACCGCTGCTTCCTTACCGGGCGTCGCGGGTATTGCGAGGAAGATGCGGTCCTGTCCCTTCTTTCCAATTCGCGGAGTATAGCCTGCCGTTCGGGCGCCTATAACGGTGGGAATTCTGACGAGGCGCTGATAGTGGTCGGGATCATTCTGCTGAAAGACATCAATAAAACCCTGACCTCCGGGGATGTAAACGCGTTTGTGGTTGCCATCGTAATACAGATCGTCCACGTCAGCGACGCAGGGCTGGGTGGCCACCACCTTACCTGAATTCGTGTCATAGACGACCAATCGAGGCGGCGTGCGAGTGACAATCAGCAATCTGTGATTGGCCTCATCCAATGCCATCGGGAAGTTTTCCTCAAATTTCGCTGGCAAGTCCCACTTCGTAAGATTCTTTGTCTTCCGGTCGATTACCCCAACTTGCTTCAAATCCTCCAAGTTGACATAGATGTTCGGCCCCGATTTTTCCAATTGATAGGATTCCGGATGGGCACCGATCTTATACAGTTCGTCCAGACGCTGGTTCGTAGTTGCGTCAACCATTCCGATTGCTGCTTTATCTTCGTCGCCGTACCCGACATATGCGCGCTTCGAAACTACGTCATACCGCAGATTATCCACATCGGCGTTGTAGTCGATACTGGTGATTAGCTTGTAGTCGTTGCCATCGTACATATAGAGCTTGCCTTTGCGGCTGGCGACAAAGATCTTGTTTAGCCCAGTCGCAAAAGCGATGCCCTGAGGTTCCGGAACGCCCGTAATGTGGTGCACCACCGTTCCTTCCACCGTGTTGATCACCTCGACCGAGTTGTTCCCCAGCGCCGATATAAATATCCTGCCAGGCTCAGCCGGGTCGAAAGCAAAATGGTCGAACCGCCCGTGAACACCCGGCAGAGGAATTTGCGCGGTCAAAATGAGCGGCCCATTTTCATCGGGCGCGGAGTTCTTTTGGGCTGAAGTGGTGTAGGTGCATGACAAAACTGCTATCAGCAAACCAACGCTACGGCTTTTTCTCATCCTGCCCTCCCAAATGAGTTTTAGCCCGTCTTGACATTCCTTCTGCGAGGTGCAATCCACTTTTGCAAGAATCTAATCCTTCAACCTGAAGATTATGTGAATACAGCACTGGTGACTGCTGGGTCGTGCACAGGCCAGTTCTGGCGTCACTTGCCAGGCACAACAACGAAGAGGCCCTTCCCATAGACGGGAACGAAGATGTGCCCGTTCTTTGCGTTAACTGCAACGGAGTGAACCCCGGCACCCTCGAAAGGAATATCGGTAACAAATTCTTCTGTGGCTGCGTTGACCACGCCCACCGCTCCCCTGTTGGCGGTGCTCAGTTCCGTGGCTCCTTCCGATGGGTGCGCGAAATAGTAGCTGTTTGAGGCGGGATCGTACCAGACCTCATCAGTGTCGCCCACTTGCGGAATTGGCTTGCCCGTCTTGCCCGTTCGAGGGTCAAGGGATAAGCCGCCGACGCTGCCGCAAACGGTCATGAGACGCCCGTTTGGCCCGACAGCAAGGCCGCTCAGAGTCAGATCGAGCACGCCGCCTTTGCATTCTACGGGGAAACTCTTGATCGGATTGGGCAGCTTGTGAGGATCGAACACGTCAATCCGATTCTTAGCTCCCGGCACATTCTGATAAAACCAGCCCGTCTCCCGATCCCAAACCGGCTGCTCCATTCCATCCTGACCAGCGGGATACTTGTACTGACCCAAAATCGATCCGCCCTTGACAGAGACGAACGTGAGAAACGGCGGCATATCTCCGTCGCTCGACACCATCAGCATCTGGTCCGTGGGGTCGTAAGCCAATTCGTCCACCCGAAACTTACCGCCGGTGGGAATCTTGCGAAGAATCGTCGTACCGGGCTTGGTCGCGTCGGCTTCAATGATGTTCCCAGCGCCGTCGCCAGCCCAAACGTGGCCGGAGTCATCGGTGACGACTCCATTTGGCCCAGAGCAGTGCCGAAGGTTTTTAGGCTGACCAGGGCAGGGTTTGCTGCCCGTAAACTGGCCCTTCCCGATGAAGCCGAGAAATGTATCCGTGGAGGCGTCGACAAGATCGATGGCGTTATTGGAGCGGTCAGTCAAATAATATTTTTGCGTGGAATTATCAACCCAACTGATGTCGAAGCCATAAGAGCCGTAATTGGTTGGGGCACCCTTGACGAGCGAAACATGACGTGACTGGGCTAGAATCAGAGTGGCAACCATTGTGGTGATCAAAGCGAACGTTGCGAGTATTTTCATTGCAAGCTCCTTGATCTGTGGGGTCATCAGTTTGTAAGCAAGTGGAACTGGCTTACTTCTCATCTTCAAAAGTCGACACTTGCGCCACCTCACTTCCCTTAGCTGGAATTCTCAGGCAGCACAGATCGCGGCTCGCGAATTACTCTATTCCGGCACACCAAAATTCCATACTTGTGCCGGTTCCAATCCGGCAGAGGGCACGCCGACATATAAGCTCGTGCCAAAGAAAATGCCGGTGCGCACGCCTACGGCTGTAGGGATGTTTGAAATCAACTTATAGTGGTCCGGGTCATTCTGTTGGATCGCACTAATAAATCCTTCTCCCCCAAGTGCATAAATGCGCTTGCGCTCCGCGTCGAAATAAACATCGTCGGCCGATCCTCCTATAGGGACTGTCGCAAGCTGTTTGCCGGTATCGGTATCAAGCACGACCACCAACGGAGGTCTCCGTGTGACCACGAAGAGCCGGTGATCGTCTTCATCGAGCGCCATAGGATAATTAGCTTTGATTCCGTTTAGTCCCCACTTGGTCAGCTCGCCTGTCTTCCTGTCGATAACATTAACTATGCTGTTATCGTCGGGTACGTTGACGAAAACGCGAGACCCCTTCTTTTCCAACTGGAACGATTCGGAGTGAGCACCTGAACCCTTGAGGTCCTTCCCGACATGGGTTTCTGTTGCCGCATCGATCATAGCGATGCCGCCCACGATGCCGACCAAGACCCGTTTTGTAGCTTCATCATATCGAAGGTTGTCCGTATCAGATTCCTCGCCCAACGAGATGCTCTTGCGAAGAGCCCACGTCTTGCCGTCATAAACGTTGACCGTGCCGTTTCCTGCGTTGGCCACGAAGAGCTTGTCGAATTCCGGAACGTAGAGTACACCCTGAGGTTCGTTCAACCCCTTGATGCTCTGCACTACCTTGGCCTCGAAGGTGTTGATTACCTCCACCGTATTGTTGCCAAGTCCTGCGAAAATCAGCAGCCGGCGTTTGGGGTATGCGGTGAAGTGATCGATGCGACCGGTGACACCCGGCGTGGGAATTCGTTGAATGAGTTGCAACGGCGCAAGTTCGCGGGTCGGCGCCTGAGGTGCTGTGGTCGGCGTTGGAGACGACCCGGTGGTCCCGCAAGCGGAAAGCAAAGTGGCGGCAGCAAGCGCAAAGAGGCCCAGCAAAGCATGGAGATTTTTCATACCTTTCCTCCCGTAGAATGGTGCTTCAGAGAACCAGATTTCAGAATCCCGGACTGCACTTTGTAAACCACTATATGCCCCTCTTCGATTTTTCCTCACTGCACTGCGACTACATTCACGGTTGTGGCTCGAAGACCAGGATTGCGGCATCCTCGTTGTCCTTGGCTGCAGCGGCAACGTAATACCGATTGAGTTCCGCGGACCAAAATGAGGTGCCGGCGAAGGATCTCGTGGGAGTCTTTCCAATTTGTGCATAGTGATTCGCGTCCTGTTGTTGGTACACGAACACATAGCCGACGTCGGTGTCTCTGCCACCCGAAATGTACACGCGCTTGCGCGGCGCATCAAAATAAACGCCGTCCATGCCCTCGACCGTCGGAAGCTTCGCAACTTCTTTCCCGGACGTGGAGTCCATCACAATCATTTCTGGAGGGTTTCGGGTGCCAATCAGGAGGCGATGGGTGGATTCATCCAATGCCCCGTCCCCGGGACGTTCACTGCTTACCGGCCAGGTGGAGCGGATCTGCCGCTTTCCTTTGCCAATCACCTGAATCTTGCTGGCAATCGAGTCGAATACGAAAAGCGTCTGTCCGGACTTGTCCATCAAAATCTCAGCCGCGCGTGGCCCTACTTGGATATCAGCGATGTGCTTTTCGCTTCGCGCATCAATGATTCCAACTGCTCCATTTTCCGTGCTTGCTGCCCTACCGCCGTATCCGACGTAGAGCAGTCCCGCACGAGCATCGTAGGCCACGCGATTGGCGCCAAGGTCAAGATGGATAGAACCGAGAAGGTCGAGAGTGTCGCCGCGGAATACCCGCACCATCCCATCATCATTGCTGGCTACGAAGAGTCTGTTCAGCGCCGGAAGATATGCCACACCCTGAGGTGCTTTGAATCCGGGAATGCTGCGTGTCCATTTTCCGGCTTTCAAATCCACCACTTCCAACGTGCCATTTTCCAAGGCGGCGACGAATAGCCGTTTGCCCTTCACGTCTACATCCATGTGGTCGATGCGCCCTTTGACATTTGGCATCGGAATCGTTTGCACCAGACGCAGAGGCTCCTTGTCCGGCTTAGGTGGGATCGCCCGAATGCCCACACCAAGCATGCAAACCGATGCGATCAGGCCTATCAAAAAGCGTTTTCTCATCGTATTCACCTCGCCTTGACCTATTTCCTGAGAGGGAATTTAGGAATACCTTTCCCGCGCGCTGTGAGTTGTCTCTCACGGAAGGACGTCATAGACCTCGACGTAACCCTCTTCGAGTTTTCCGCCTTGCACTCCCTCTACCACATCCCGGTGCTCCGAGACCGCGACGTAATATCGCTTTAATTCCGGCACTAGTAGCGAGGTCTTTCCATGTACGCCGCCCTGAATTCTCCCGATAGATACGTAGTGGTCAGGATCGACCTCCCTCCATACATCCGCGATCCCTTCGTAGCCTTGCAGGTAGATGCGCTGGCTGGCGGCATCAAAGAACATCTCATCGGAGCCGCCCACGGCAGGAAACTGCGCAATCATCTTCCCTGTATCTGCATTCATTACAATCATCCGTCCCGGCAGCCACCAATCCGGCTGCGTCCTGTACATCCGGCAGCCAACAAACAGACGATGATGGGCGCTGTCCACCGCAGAGGCCATGGGAGCCTGACATTCAGGAGCGGTAGACCAGGTAGTGAGTACGGTCCGCTTTTGCAGATCGATCACGGCGATCTTATCTTCATCCGCCATGTCCGCGTACATCTTTTTCGGTCCGTCGCCCGGTTCGATGGCCATGGCTTGGATATTCGTGCTCTCAACTCGGATGTCGCCAATATGTTGACTGCTCTTCGTGTCGATGATGGCGATCAATGCGTATGGCAACCCCGACCATTTTTCGCCGCTGATGCTGTAAAAAAGCTGCATGGCCGGATCGTAGGTTGCATTATCTGGTCCTGCGATCAACTGGATTGCCTTGACTAGCTCATAGGTCTGGCCGTTGAAAACCTTTATCGATCCACCCGATCTGTCTGTAACGAAAATCTCGTTCGTCTGCGGGTTATAGGCGATGGTGCTGGGCCAGAGCACATCGCTGAGGGTGCGAATCCGCTTGCCCGCTTTCAGGTCCACGACTTCAACGGTCTGGTGTTGCTCGGCTGGAATAAAGAGCCGTCGCCCTCGCACGTCGATCCCCATATGGTCCAGAGCTCCCGGGACTCCCGGCAAGGGGATTTTCTGGACTAATTTGAGAGGTGGAGTGGATGAGTTCTGTGCATGCACAGCCAATCCCAACAGCAATATCGAAACCAACGCGATACTTGGCTTCATTCTTCACCTCCCGGATTTCGTATTCGCCTGATGGCAGCTTCAGTCGGTCAACTATCTTGCATCGATTTCTTCTCTCTAAAGCTGGTCTCCGACTTTGCCGCTTCTATGGCTGCACACACTAGCGCCATGACCTGAAGAATGCCTGAAAAGAGAATTATTTCCTCCAACTCAGATTTAATTCGGTGCGAGAGAGCCGCGGTCTCACGTTTGTGAACGACATGGGCTGCCTTACGACCGTTACGCCGATTGATTGACGACCGGCCTAGCCGCTCGACTAACGACCGTTAGGCTGGTAACCCGACAAAAACGAGGAACAAGTCGAGGAACAAACTAGGAACAGAATACCGCAAAACAGGGTCAAACAAGCCCTAACAACCACCACGTAAATCATTGAAAGGCAAAGACGGGCTAAAACTTTTTACAACTCATAACCCGAAGGTCGCACGTTCAAATCGTGCCCCCGCAACCATTCCAAGAAACACAAAACATAAGGGGTTGCGCACCAGGAGCAACCCCTTTTTCTCGGCGGAATTTGACGCCTTCGCAACCCGAACGTCATCAGCGCATCCCCGCAGTCAATACTCAT
>QHYS01000161.1 GCA_003223325.1 Acidobacteriota bacterium | reverse complement strand
ATCTTCAGTTAACAGGGTGGCAAGGGGATTTAGCCACAACTTTCAGACCCGGCGAGACGTGCATCGTTGCCACAACCGAGAAGGACCGACAGGTACGGTTCACACGGCGTAGATTGACACATATTGAAATAAGGCCGGACGAAAACGGGATTCCTGAGAGGGTGTTCTGTGGTCCTGCCCTCGAATCAGAGACGCTCTCGAAGAACGATGCCGCTCGCGAAGGACTGTATTCCATCTTCTTCAACAGGAAAGGCCATTTCAAACAGCAGTCGGTCCTTGAACGGTAAGGACCTCCGCGCCTCCTCACTTCCGTTTCCGGTGAAACTTCTCGAGCGCCTTCCGGGCGGCTTCCACGTCCTTTTCCCTCCCGATGTTGTAGCGCGAAAAAACCGAATCGGTCAGGTGGCCGGTAATAGCTCTGGCGCGATCGCGATCCAGTCCCGCGTCGATTAGGTTGCGGGCTGCGGTATGACGGGTGTGACGGGGTAGGAGGCCGCGGTACCGCATTCCGCGCAGTAACCGTTTCCGGGCATACGCGTCCCTCGCAGCGCGCCCCGCACTCCCGGCATTCGTAGTAACCGGCGCCAACCTTAACCGTGGCGGCTCGCCACTCATCGCGAATATCTCCGAGCGGAAATACGACCTCATCCGGCTTGCCGGGTTTGCGATCGAAGTCCTTCGGAAGGAAGACCACCCGTGGTGCTTCGGTCTTGATAATTTCACCTGGCAGCGTAACGATTCGCTTCCGCACGTCAAAGTGGCGCCACCGTAGCTTCTTGAGTTCACCGCCGGCGCGAATACCTAAGTGATAGGCTAGGGTGAATGCCGACCTGAGCGGCTCCGAGAGTACCTTTCTTAGAGCGGTATACCATTCTGGCTGGATGAAGATCGCGCCGCGCCCCTCGTTCCGCTCCTTCACCATCGGGAAGTAGGCGGGCATCTCCTTCGTGGTGATGATCTCGTCCTTGGCCGCTTGGCGAAACATCGCGCGAAGGGTCGCCACGTAGCGATTGAGCCGAACGTCCGAGAGGCAGTCATCCTTGCCTTCCTGCCGAAAGCGACGAATGTTGGCTTGGGTCAATCTCGCTCGCCTTCCAGCCACCGAAGAAGCCATCGAGCCGGGTCATCGTATCAAGCGATCGTTCCTCGTCGCCGATCTTCTTGAGCGACCGGAGTCCCTTTTCAGCGGCACGCGCCAGGTAGTTCTCCCTTAAATCCTCGTAGCGGACCTTCTTCGGATCAACCTGGGTTGGGCGACGGCCGCCGATCTCCTGGAGTTTCGAGCGGAGGAAGCGCTCGGCATACTCGCGGTCCTCGGAACCGGTCGTCTCGCGATGCTGAACGTACGAGACGACGCCATCCGCGCGGCGGCGGACTCAGGTGAGGGAGTTCTGGCTTGAATTGAAAAACAGCGAGCGGCCTAAGGCAAACCGGCCCGGGGTCCTGGGGCACTTCCCCCTCAGGATCCGGGCCTTATTTTTTGCCTCGGGATTTGCGCCGCTGCGCCGCGCGGTGAAACTGCTCGATGGCCCGGCGGGCCTCCTCCACGTCCTCCGACTTCCCGATGTTGTAACGATCGAACATGGAGCGGGTAACGTGGCCGGAGATGTCCATGATGCGCCGTTCCTCCAAGCCCGCATCCGACATGTTGCGAATGGCCGTGTGGCGGCAGTGGCGCAAGACCGGGCCAACGTAGCGCATTCCCTTTACGCTGCGCTTGCCATGCCTCGGACATAGGCGTCCTTCACAGCGCGCTCCGCACTCGCGGCACTCGAACCACGCGGCGCCGATCTTGACGCAGGCCGCGCGCCACCGGTCGCGATGGTCGCCCAGCGGAAAGACCAGATCGTCCAGCTTCCCCTGCTTGCGATCAAAATCCGATGGCAGCGGCACGGAGCGCGGCTTGCCCGTCTTGGTGATCTATCCCGGCAGCGTCACGATTCGTTTCTTGAGGTCCACGTCGCGCCACTTGATGCGCCGCAGTTCGAGAACCCGGACCGCGTAGTGGTAGGCCAGCGTGAACGCCGACCGCAACGGCTCGTCGAGTTCGCGGCGCAGTGGCGCATACCACTCCGGTTTGATGAACAGCGCGCCGCGGGCCTCGTTGGGTTCGGCCACCGTGGGAAAGTGGGCGGGCATCTCGTTGTCGGTGATCAGCTCGTCCTTCGCAGCCTGCCGGAACATGGCGCGCAGCGTGGCCACGTACCTATTCATACGGGCGTCCGAGAGACCGTCCTCCTTGCCTTCACGCCGGAAGCGGCGGACGTCGGCCTGCGTGATGTCGGCCGCGCGCCAGTTACCGAAGAACGCGTCCAATCTTGGTAGGGTCGCTAGCGTGGGATTGCCGTCGCGATCCTTGGTGAGCGACCGCAGTTTTTTCTCAACGCAACGCGCCAAAAAATTTTCGCGCAAGTCCTCGTAGGAGACCTTCTTGGGATCGACGAGCGTCGGGCGACGGCCGCCGATCTCTAGCAGCTTGTTACGGAGGAAACGCTCGGCATAATCGCGATCCTCCGAGCCCGTCGACTCGCGGTACTGCTGGTAGGTGATCACGCCGTCCGGCGACCGCTTCACCTCGCGATACCGGACCCAAAAGATGCGGCCCCGTTGCCAGATGCCCCCGGAACCGTACCGCGCCGCCTTTTGCTTTCGCGCCACGGGCTACCATTTTATTAGGATGGCCATACCCGTGTACACCGAAATTGTGCTCAATTGTGCTCAATGCCTTGTAAACCGATGTAATCGGTAGTAAAGGAAAATGGCCATTTTATTGGGTTTATGACCACACACCAGAGTTCTGAGGTGGTCATTTTGGGACTTAAAATCCCGTGGGGATTTTCCTCGTGTGGGTTCGACTCCCACGCCCGGCACACCCTCTCTTTGAAGACCCGCCAATAATGCGGTTTCCCGCGTATTACAAGGCCTTTTGCGTAATCGGTTTCTGCAACCCTGTGCAACCGAATGAAGCGAAAATCGGGATGTAAGTAAAAACAAAAGCGTCTTGACTCGCACCGGCCTTCTCATGAAAGGACCTAAGCTGACAAGCAACTCGACACAGCGGAAAATCGAGGGAGATACTCACTTCGAGTGTAAGAAAGTAGAGGAATCACAGGACGCACGTCAGTAAGCGAACCTTGGGCCCTCTGGTATTTGCCGGCGTCCTGATTTGTTTTGGCTATGTCGCTGCCCAACAAAACCCGAGTCAAGAGTCTGGGAGGACGCAGGGCGTCAAACCACAGTCTACTCAGGCGACGCTACAGCAGCAGAGTGACCAGCTTCGCGATCAATTGGTGCAACTGCAAATGCAAGAAGACCGTTCTCGACGATTTGAGGTCGGAACAACAGGTGATCGGAGCCACAGCCAAACAAACCCACGAACTTGTGCTGGATAGCCGCGTAGCGCAGACGCAGGGCCGCGAAGACCTGAACTCGTTAGCAAGGACCGTGGGCCGAAACGAAAAACAGATTAACGAACTCGGACAACAAGTCAGCAGCATGATGCTGGATTTGCGGCGAGTCAAAACAAAGGTAGGACTGTATTAGTCCACACTCGGACACGGTTTGCTCGATTCCGGACCGACAATCAGGAAAAGGATGTTTCTTTGAGAACGCTCAGTGCTGATAACGCTTTTCCTATCGCCTGCCGTTCCGTATCTCCGTCGGTGCGACCAAATATCGCTCGCATCCTTTGACGGATGGCCGCCTCGGCGGCGGCAACTCGTTCGAGAAGCTTCGCCGGGTCAACCTCTAGTAGGGCCGCTTTGTATTGTGGCTCCCACTCGGGAAATTTGAAGATGAGTTTCATAATCGTTTCTCCATTAGCCCTGGACTAGGCGTCTCTGGCGGGAAAGATGGAGCAGGGACCTCTACGGTCGGCCGGTACACAAGAACCGTCGCACAGGGAGCGCACAAGCAAAGGGGTGTAACGATATCCAAGAAGTATACGCCTGCGGATGGCGGAGAATGAAGCCGATTCCAGTGCCTGAGAAACGGCATTCTCGGAGACTGGCGCTGAGTGTCGGCGGGGTCGAGGCCACAGACCAGCGGTAAGCTGACACGGCAAGCGTTGGCCTCCCTTTAGGCTCACCACGGTCGCCTAGCCTGCGGCCCTAAATTGCGTACAACGACACGAGAGCGTCTTGCATTTGCCGAGGCAATGATGCTTGCTCTTATGGTGGCCGCATCGCTCACAGGGTTTCTTTCTGAGGTTGAGTCGCACCTTAGCTTGATCGTTCGCCATGAATCTCCTCCACTTTTCTGAGATGGCTTACTTACCGCAAAAAGGCTGAGTTCCGACATATCGGGAGTTTGGCACTCATAAGTCACAAACTGTACGAGACCACACTATTCCCTTTTCCTAAAGTAATAGATTCCTCCAATCACGAGCGCCACCAGCAATAGCACTTCCCATATATTCATAATTCCTCCTGCTCGTGTGGTCACCGCACGTCGCGGCAACGCCTCAACAGGCGGCGTAATTCGGTAGGATGCCGCTATTCAACGTTTGCAGCAGTGCTTTCCTGACCGTCCAATGAGCACGCTAGGCTGCTCGAGCGTCCGCGCGCGCAAGCGAACCTGGCCAGCACCTTCTCTGAGCCGTGTATGCGGCTGGACATAAGGCTCTTGCCGTTAGCGAGTATGCACTCATCGCTGCTAAGGATCAGCTTCAAGACCGTATCGTCTGGAGTAACTGTCTGGCCGAGCAACTCCAAAGTCTTCACGATTATGATGTTACAGGAGAGAAACTTATTAAGTAAAAAGGGGCCGCTCACCACGCAGCTGAGTCTATTGGGATCGGCACGTTCTTACCCCAAAGCTGAATTGCCCTGTTTACTACGTGCGCCGTCTCTTTGCGAATTTAGATGGAGTCAGGTCTCCGAAAAGCCTTCCTTCTACCTCCGCTTTGTGGGTAGTGCATACAAGCCTGATGATGACACCCTGTACCCACGACGCACGATACGTTGCAGGGCTCGAGCAATCCAGAACTTCACAAATACCTGCGCTAACCGGGTCCAAATATGGTTCCGGGTTCTTAGACGCCATAGAAGATTCTCCCGTTCATTTTGCAGCCATAAGACCGGGCCGTTTCAAAAGGTCGGCATTTTTTCTGACGGCTTCGACGATCGGTTAGACTGCCGACAACCTAGCGTCGTACCCGGTCTGCGGCTTGCATGTCTGGTGGCACAGGAACCGTCGCCCACGGCGGGCGCGGCGTAAGGTGTGTAACTAGACTTCCTGAGTATACACCCTTGCACCCACTGTACGATAGCTGGCTTTTCAGATAACACAGAATGAGTACTGATCGTGGCTACCTCCCGAGCAGTCTGATTTTCAGAATGTGGCCACCACGCTTGTGCTACGGGATCGGCCTTAGTCAGAGCCTAAGCGCCCTGGCACAGCCTGCAGGTCGTGGATGTAAAATGTGCGAATATCGGAAACAGTTCGCTCCGTGGAGGCCCGCAAGCATGGACGCTAACCACCTACCGCGATACAAGAGGCTATTACTTGTCAAGCATGACGAATTGTCTGCGGCGCGGGACGAAACTACAGCTCTCGTGCCTCGTGCAGGCGAGTCAGAAGGTGACCTCATGGACTGCGCCAGCGCCGACACCGAAGCAGAGCTTCAAGTCCGGTTGCGGCAGAGCGATGGGCGAGTACTCAAGGCGATTGAGAATGCGCTTGCGCGGATCCGAGCGGGGTCCTTCAGAGTCTGTGAAGCCTGTCAGCAGCTAATCTCGCAGACTCGTCTGGAAGCGGTGCCTTGGACGCGGCTCTGCCGGGAGTGTAAAGAGCGAGAGCAATCAGCTGCATAAACAAGGCATCGTCAGCATTCAGAGAAAGTCAATGATTTGGACGCACCGTCGATCCTTCGGTCGCGACTCGAAACTGGTTTCTCCATCACGAGAGCGTACAACGACATTCCGAGCGTCATCGAAACCCGGCACAGAACCTCCAAGCTGAACCGGCGGGGTGAGCATAGCCCCGTTATGTCGGAGAGGACACCAAAGAGCGGGTAACTCTGATAAGTCCGCATCGGAGACTAGGTCAGCATCATTCTTCCGTGTTGAAGTGTTTCTCAGGTAGTCTGCTAGCGTCGGCCGAGCGCGATGGGCATCGAATCAGAAAGGCAGAAACGACGAGGTTACCTCAAGCCTGCTAGGGTCGCGCGGTTGTCATTCTGGACGACAACTGTGTGCGTCCTCGTTGCCGTGGTGGTGTCGATTCTCGCCATCTGGCAATTTACTGGCAGCGACGCTCTTTGGCGCACCGTCCCCACCTGCGCGGTCATCGCCGCGGGCACGCTCGCATTCTCGTGGATAAACGGGCTGTTTGACCCGGGCGAGCCCGACCCCTGATCTCCCCACCACTCAAAATCGCTCGTCGCGCCATAGTGCTCAGCCCGATCTTTATGTATTGCTTGGCGAGTCGGAGCCGGTCGCGCGCTGCGGGGCGCAGCAAAGCCCAGACAACAAAGAGATTCAATCTGTTTGAGCTGAAGCAGTCGCTCGATGGCTATCGTTAATGACGCTGCTGATTCCGCTCATCCCCTATTTCAGAACACCGCCTACGGCGCTTTGAGGGAATATCGGACTGGTGCCTCATCAACCGCTCTGCGGCTAATTCGCGCGCAGAGCTGAGATCGTTTTTCTTGGCAGCTGCTGCCATGAAGATAGGGTTCAGCGGGCGGGTGTGAAGACCAAAGCTCGTCGGTCGATGCTTGTATCACGGACTCACCCGTCTCGGACTAGCCCGCTGAACCCTATTTTCATAGTCGGTGGTGCGCCGAAGGCTCAGGAGGTCTTCTCGGATTGTGCGAGGCACATTCAAAAGGACCGTTATCAGATGTTGGCGCGGGGTAAGAGCATCCGGGTCTAAATTGGGTGTAAGATCGCGCTTCCTTATCCGCTTCTGATTTCGAGTGATGAAGCGCTAACTCAGAGGAACAAAGTGTCGACTTCATCTTTAGTAACTTAGTAGTTTGGCGCAGACCGGAGAGGGGAGCACGATGGGACACAAGCAAGATGTCGGCAAGCTAGCAAGGAACAACGGCGCTGTGCTGACCCGGCGCAGCCTATTGCAAGCTACAGCCTGCTTCATCGTTACCGCGACTCTTCAACGCGAGATGGCAATCGCCGCGGAAGAAGTCAGCCCAGTCATGGTCAGACTCAGCACATATATGAGCGAGGCCCGCGATCGAGCGCTCCCAGAGAACGTGGTACGGGAGGCAACGCACCACATCCTCGATACCATAGCGGCAATGGTTTCAGGGTCCGAACTTGCCCCTGGACGGCGGGCGATCGAGTTCGCTCGCGCCTACGGTGGCGAGAAGATTGCAACCGTAGTTGCCTCGCAGGTTCTCTGCGGACCGATCGAGGCAGCGGTTGCCAATGGAGAACTGGCCCACTCGGACGAGAGCGATGACGACTATGCGGGTGGAGGGGCACACCCAGGCTGTGCGATCGTGCCGGCTGCGCTGGCGCTGGGCGAACAGTTCGGCATTAGTGGGACGCATTTCTTACGTGCAGTGACACTCGGTTACGACATCGGAATGCGGGCAATGGAGACTGTGGGTGCCGGAGTCAAAGACACGCACAACCTGGTGGGAACCATGGGCGCCGCAGCGGCAGGCGGCTGCGTGGCAGACCTGAACTCCCAGCAGATGCGCTGGTTGCTCGATTACAGCGCCCAACAGGCGGGTGCCGGAATTGGTTCGTGGCGGCGCGATACTGAGCATATCGAGAAGGGTTTTGTCTTCGCTGCAATGCCGGCGCGCAACGGCGTGATGGCAGCTCTGCTGGTGCACTCCGGCTGGAGTGGCGTCAATGATGTTCTGTCCGGCCAGGAGAATTTTGTCTTGTCGTACGCTCCTAAGACCAATCCGGCGGGTCTCATCAAGCAGCTCGGCGAGCGCTATGACGTGACTCTGACAACTCTGAAGAAATGGACAACAGGCGGGCCAATCCAATCGCCGCTCGACGGTATGGAAAACCTACTAAAACGGCACCCCTTTGAAGCCAATCAGGTAAGGCAGGTAGTAGTTCGCGCTGCCACGAGCGCGGCTTTCACTGTGGATAATCGCGAACTGCCGGATATTTGCCTCCAGCACATTATGGCAGTAATGCTGATCGACAAGACAGTGTCGTTCCGTGCCGCGCACGACAAAGCACGAATGGAGGACCCGGCTGTCCTCCGCGAGCGTGCCAAGGTTCAGCTCGTCCCCGACGAGGAACTTGAGCGTCTCATACCCAAGCGGGTAGCGGTCGTCGAGGTCACGCTGACCGATGGGACTCGCCTCATCGAGCGTGTCGCGGCTGTGCGTGGCACTCCCGAAAACCCAATGAGCCGTGATGAAGTTGTTGCAAAAGCTCGTGACTTGATGACGTCCGCCCTCGGGGCGGCGCATTGCACTGCCCTTATTGACAAGATTCTTGGGCTCGCAGACGTGAAGGATATCCGCGAGCTTCGCCCCCTGCTTCAAAGAGTCTGATCGCAGGTGCAACGACGCTCCACGCCTCTCTGGATACCGCTTACAATGACTCGACCATCATTCCGGCTTGGGATGCACATTAATCGTGCCTTCCTCAATATCCATGTATTTGTACTTGCAATAGGCCGCTTCTTCATCGCGAACCCGGTGTTCAGAAAAAAGTGAATTACATCTTTTCGCGTCTTCGTCAGCAACGGCCAGCATTTGATTTATGGTGGCGATGCTGTATTTATCCGGATTCCGTTTGGTGGTTCTAGGCCTTTCGTTTGCTGGTAGTGGCAGCTTGACTTTGAAACGATTAAAGAACGCGTAGAGCGCGGAGCTTGTTGCGATATGTCGTTTCCGCTGGACCGAAACTTCTTTTCTTCGAATTTGATTTCATCCACTCGATGAAATCGAGGATGTCCTCGCGGTTCACCTCATCGATGGATTCCTTCTTGCATAAAGCCAGGAAGGAATCCACGCTCTTCTTAAAGGTCATGATGGCTCGAGGCTTCAGACTGCGGGTATGCATGTCTTGGTAGTATTGCCCGCGCAGGCAGTGAGGTTTCGTGAAGCCTTGGGCGGTTCAGCAGGAGGCACATTGATTGGCAGCAAGCCGGCGCGAGCCCTGACGAAGTTCTGTTCTATCATTCTCGGGATAGCGGACGTAGAGACGTAGAAGCCCAGGATGTCTTTGGTGTGGAAGAGCTGGCAGGTCGATGGCGCGGCGCCGAGTCTGAACTTTGATGAAGGGGAAGGCACAGGAAGTTCATTGATACAGTAACCCGCTGTGCCTTGTATCCTAGTATAAATACAACTGATGATATCTGGTGAGTTAGGTTCCCAAGCCCGGCACCACTTCTTCCGGGCAGGGCTCGGGTACGCCGTAACCCTTGCTTGTTTCCTTCTTTAGGAATCTATAAGCCCGGGCGGTTTACAGATCCTGCCTCGAACACAATGCCTAGCGTCACCCGAATATTATTCTGTGTGAGCCCCGCAAAGCGGCTCAGAATATAATCTGCCGATGTGCGCAGGGCTAGATGGCGCGACATGTTCCATTGCACACCGCCACCGCCGGTTCCGGCAAGGGAGTTATCGGGCGAGGTGCCACTCGTGGCATAAAAATTCGCGCTGCCGGGTACATGGTCTATACCAACGAGGGCATGAAAAAATGCTTTGCGTATGTTGAAGCGTGGTCCAGCCATTGCCACATAGTCGTGAAAAGCGAAGTTCCCCAAGGTGACGATGGAAAGGGTCTTATAATAGCCGCCGAAATTGGCTTCCCCAGCCATCCACCGGTTTACATGGATCGCCACCGACCCCTCGAAGCCGGCTACATTTTGGCGAGACGCCAAGCCACTTGTACCCGCGTTCAGATACGACACTCCACCGAAAGCTTCCAGGCGGGGCACATTCTGTTCATAACCCAGCGTAGAAAAGGGCGTAAACGCTGTTGCCGCAGGCTGCGGTTGCTGCTGCACTTGCGGCTCCGGCCGTGATCGTGGTTGTGGCAGTGGTTCTGGTTGCGATGGTGGCTCGGTTTGCGATGGTGGCTCGGTTTGCGATGGTGGCTCGGTTTGCGGTTGTGGTTGGGGCTCAAGCTGTGGTTGGAGCTCTGGTGGCTCTTGCATTTGTGGCTGTGCCGGCTCTATCTGAGGTTGTGGCTCTGTCTGCGGTTGCGGCGGTGGCTGTGATTGTGTTTTTGCCGGTTGCGGTTGCGATGGCGGCTCGGCTTGCGATCGTGGCTGGGTTTGCGGTTGTGGCTGTGCCTTTGGTTGTGCTTGCGCTTGTGGCCGTTGACTGCTCGCGTTCGTGGGCGCCGCGGGTACCGCGGGTTGCTGCTTCCCAGGTGGCGGCGCGGTGATGGAAGACTTCAGCACATACCCCTCTTTCCCATCACTAGTGCGCACCCTCGTTCTGTCCTTGTCCCGCGCATCCACAACAGTAAGCATCTGGCCGCATTTCAGGTTGGCTAATACTTGAAAGCCTGTGAGGGAGTCATAGAGAAATACATATCCCTCCCCTAAGGGGCAGTAAGCATAGGCGATATCGTCAGCTTGAGCCATTGCAGCAGACAAAAAGCATAAGATTACCAGCGTAATGAGCACTCTCCGGCACATGCGCGCCTCCCTCACCCGAGGTTAGCCTCACGCCGCAACTGGAGTAATTGCCAATTTCGCGACAAACAACCAAACCGATATTGCCTAACGGGCCACATGGCGTACTAAGGCCCCGAACTTGCCCTGGCTTTCTGCACTTGTCTTTTCTGGACAGTGGGATCCTCCTGCGCAAGACGGGTTCTTTTCTGCCCTGTCTTTAATCTATCTTTTCTCCCTAACTCTCTCAAAGGAGTAGAATACGGGGCAGAAGCGCCCTGATAACCACTCGCGCCTGAGGTCTTTATGAGCCGTACATTGCTGAAAATTAATGGTCAATCCCACACCATCGACGTCGAGCCGGATTGCCCCTTGCTTTACGTGCTGCGTGACAGTCTGGCCTTGAATAATCCCCGATTCGGATGTGGCTTAGGACAATGCGGCGCCTGCACGGTGCTGATCGACAATCGCGCCGTGCGTTCCTGCACGCTGCCCGTATCCGCCGCCTCTGGAAAAGAGATCGTCACGCTCGAAGGACTCGCGACCGAAGGCAATCCCCACCCGGTGCAGAAAGCTTTCATCCAGGAGCAGGCCTTCCAGTGCGGTTACTGCCTGAATGGGTGGGTGCTGACGGCCAAGGCTCTGCTCGACAAGAATCCGCATCCCAGCGATGAGGAGATGCGCAGCGCTTTTCAAAACCTGATCTGCCGCTGCGGCAGCCACGTGCGCATTTTTGCGGCCGTTCGGCACGCCGCGGACGAAGCGAAGAGGAGCGCGTAGCCATGGCTATCAAAAACGTTCTCTCCAGAAGAGAATTCGTCAAAGATACAGGCGGTCTCTTGATCGGCTTTAGTTTGGCTGATAGTGCAGTTCTACCCCGAATTCTGGCCGCGGCCGTCGAAGCCAACCCCGCGCCCTCCCCGAACCGCCTGGAAGCCTGGCTGCGTATCGATCGCGACGGAAACGTGCACGTTTTTACGGGCAAAGCCGAAATTGGCATGGGTGTGGAGACAGGGTTCACCCAGATCGTCGCCGAAGAGCTCGACGTTCCCTTCAGTCGCGTTTTTATCGCGATGGGCGATACTTCGAGCACCGCCGATCAGGGCGGCGTCGGCGGCAGCACTTCCATCGCGCTCGGCTCGAAACCGCTGCGCAACGCGTCGGCTACGGCGCGCACTCTCTTGGTGCGCTTGGCAGCAAAGAATCTGGGTGCCTCTGCCGATGAGCTCCAGGTTCGGGAAGGTGTGGTGAGCGTTAAGGCCGATCCTTCTCGAAAGATTTCCTATGCCGAGCTCGCTGCTTCCGGCGATCTGGACGATACCCTGAAGGTCTCGGGCGAAGGTTTCGCGCTCAATGTCGAGGGCCTTGGCAAACCCAAAGATCCCTCGAGCTACACGGTTGTCGGCCAACCCATCCCGCGCGTCGATCTCGAGCCTAAAATTCTCGGCAAGTGGCGGTACGTCACGGACGTCCGCGTGCCCGGAATGCTGCACGGCCGCGTGGTTCGGCCTGCTGGTGTTGGCGCCACACTGATGGGCGTGGACGACTCCGCCGCCAAAAAGGTTCCCGGCTATGTACAGACGGTAACCAAGGGCAATTTCGTAGGCGTGGTTGCGGAGAACGAATGGGCTGCCATTCGCGCAGCCAAAACGCTGCGGGTTAACTGGAGTGCGCCCGAGCAAGCCTTCCCCGAGCAGAAGGATTTGTATCAACACATGCGCTCGGTCACTCCCAAGGCAACTAAAGAGACCATGAAGAAGGGCGAGGCTGCCGGCGTGCTCGCGTCAGCAGCCAAAAAATTTCAGGCCAGCTACGAAGTGCCCTTTCAATCGCACGCGACCATGGGACCGGGATGTGCTGTCGCCGATATTCATACCGACGGCGTATCGACGATTTGGTCGGGTGGTCAGAAACCGCACGCCCTTCAGAAGGGCTTCGCCGAATTACTGCACGTGCCGCTCGAGAAAGTCCGCGTGATTTGGGTCGAAGACGCCGGCTCCTACGGCCGTCCCGGTTTTGAGGACACCGCAGCAGACGCGGTTCTGCTCTCGCAGGCTGTCGGCAAGCCGGTGCGCGTGCAGTGGTCGCGCGCGGACATGACGGCTTGGGGAACCAAGGGCCCCGCCGTAGTCTATGACTTGGCCGCCGCTATCGATGAACATGGAGAGATCACCGCCCTGGACTTCACCTCGCGCGCGTTTTCCGGTGGCGAGATCATGTTTGTGCCCGCCACCGCGGACAATTATCTCGGCTCGCAGCTCACTGGAATTCCCAATAGGAGCGGCGTGGACGAATTCGCGCAGTGGGGCGTGCAGGCGCCGGCATACGTCTTTGCAAATATCCATGCCGTCTCCCACGTCCTATCCGGCTTTTACGATTCGGCCTCGCCGCTGCGCTCCACGCATCTGCGCGACCCCGAGGGCCCACAGACCAGCTTTGCCGTGGAATCGTTCATGGACGAGCTCGCCGCCGCCACCGGCGCTGATCCCATCGAATTCCGCCTGCGCTATCTGGATAACGCGCGCGCCAAAGCAGTATTAACCGCAGCGGCGGAAAAGGCGGGTTGGGAGCGTCGGTCGTCGCCCAAACCAAACAAAGGCTCGGGAGACATCGTCATCGGGCGCGGCGTCGGGCTGAGCACGCGCGGCGGCACTTACGTGGGTACCATCGCGGAAGTAGAAGTGAACCGGCGCAGCGGCGCCGTGCGCGTGACGCGCTTCGTCTGCGCCCACGACTGCGGGCTGATCATCAATCCCGAAGCTTTGCGCGGAACTATCGCCGCAAACCTGATTCAATCCATGAGCCGTGGAATGAAGGAAGAAGTCACCTTCGACCGCAGCAACGTCACCAGCGTGGACTGGGCCAGTTATCCGATCGCTCGCGCGCAGGACATTCCCGCGCAAGTCGATATCGTACTGATCAATCATTCCGAACTTCCGTCGAGCGGCGCGGGGGAACCTTCCAGCCGCGCCACGGCTGCGGCCATCGCCAACGCCATTTTCGACGCCACGGGCGTTCGCGTGCGCCAAACGCCGCTGACACCGGCACGCGTCAAAGCCGCGCTTTCGGTAGCAAAAGCCTGACCGGTCAGCGTTCAGCGGGAAGCTTCGAGTCCTGCCGGAACCTGTTACTCGGCGGGCGGTTCGCCTTCAGAAGCCGCATCGGAAGGTTCCCCGGGAAGAGCCGATTCGGATGCATCCGCAGCGAAATCCGGCGACTCTGAGGAAGGATTCGCGGGCGCAGAGGTCGGTCCAGCCGCGGGCTCAATATTTCCGCTCGCATTCGCGGGACCTTCCTCGGTGCCTACGGTCGGGGTTGCAGTTTCACTACTGTCAGCTAGTGTCGCCTGCAATCGCGGAGCTAAAACGTCTATCAGCAAATCGACGACGATCTTCGCCGCGTTCCCATCGTTATCGCGGGCCGGATTGTAGCCGGCAAGAACCAGCGCTACGAGGTTGGGCTGGCGTGCAAAAACGGCCAGCGCCTGCCGCACTTCGTCCAGACTCAATCCCCCCGATCCCGGATAATTCGTCGCCGCAAAATCTTCTAAGGCGACGACATCCAGATCCAGAAGCAGCACAAATTCGTGCCGCGAGCCATGCATGGTTTCGAGCGCTTCCTGAGCCGCCGCAGCTGGGCCTCTTTTTTTCAGATCGATAGCGAGATAACCGTGCAGAGGCGAGCGCACCAGCCATTTCTGTTCCGGCTCGTCCACGCGATCGATTCCAAAGATCGCGACGTCCGGCTCACGAACCAGCGGCGGCTCCCCCCAGAAGCGCACCAACTCAGGAGCTCCCCGGCCAGTGACGTGGGAAATGACCATGCCATCCAGGCATCCCGAGGGGGTTGTGGCGGGCACGTTCAGCCCCGCGTCGCGATCGAGCGATATCAAGCTGACGTGGCGATAATAGCGGCGGGCTCCGGCAATCGCAGCAAGAACAACGGAATCATCACCGCCCAATATCACCGGCAGGGCGCCGGACTTCACGGCGATCTCGACTTTGGGCCGCAATTCTTCGAGAATCGCCAATACTTCGCTGACGTTGCGGGCCTTCGGATGTTCGTCATCCGCCTTGTATACGCGCGCCTTGCAGTCGCCGTAGTCGGAAACTTGGAATCCCGTGCGGGCTAGCCGGTCAAGGAGGCCGGCTGAACGGAGCGCTCCGGGAGCACCCTCCTGACCGCTCGCTAATCCGGCCGCGCTGGTCGGCGCGCCCAGAAGGGCAATGCTCTTCACCTGACGGACAATCTTGACCGCCAAGATTTCTCCTTAGCTATCTTTGGGGTGCGGCTGATCCGGCAGCCACTTCTGACTGCTAGTTGCTCTTGCCCGCTGGCGCGATTACGGCAAGTTCGGGCGGCAATGTAAATCGCACATCCTCGCGAATCAGGTCCAGATCGCTCTGGTCGGTAAAGCCATACTGGGCCAAGCGCTCGCTCACCTGTTCGACTAATACTTCCGGTGCCGAAGCGCCCGCAGTCAGGCCGACGCTTGCAATTCCCTCGAACCAATCGGCGCTGATGGCCGAAGCGTCATCAATCAGCCGTGCCTTTACGCCGGAGCGTTGAGCGACTTCTACGAGGCGATTGGAATTGGAGCTGTTGGGCGATCCGACCACGAGCATAAGCTGCACTTCGCGCGCCACCTGCTCGACCGCCTCTTGCCGGTTCTGCGTAGCGTAGCAAATATCGTCGGAAGCGGGGCCGGCAATTTGAGGAAAACGCTCCCGCAACCTCGCCACGATCTCATTCGTGTCGTAGAGGCTGAGCGTCGTCTGCGTCAAGTAAGCCAAACGGGTTGGGTCCTCCACCTCCAGCCGATTTACTGCCTCCACGCTATCCACCACCACAGTCTGCTGCGGCGCTTCGCCCGAAGTCCCTACAATCTCCTGGTGGTCCTTGTGACCGATCAAAATGATCGTCCGCCCTTCGCGGGCAAAGCGTAGGGCCTCGAGATGCACTTTGGTCACCAACGGACAAGTCGCGTCGATCACGCGAAGCTTACGCAGGTGCGCCTCTTCGCGCACGGTTGGGGGTACGCCATGCGCGCTGAAGATCAGCACCGCCCCGATCGGCACATCCTCGACCGATTCGACAAAGATCGCTCCGCGGCGCCGCAACTGGTCGACCACGTAGCGGTTATGAACGATCTCGTGGTGCACATAAACTGGGGGACCATAGGCCTGTACGGCTAGCTCGACGATATCTACCGCCCGAACCACGCCGGCGCAAAAGCCGCGGGGGCGAATTCGCAACAGCTTCTTTCCCTTCGGCAAGACACCGTTCGGCAACGGCGCACCTCGCGCTGAGTCCCTGAAAACCCGAATCATACCTTATTCCGCCTTCACCCTGCTACGCCATTCCGCCTTCGCCGCCTTCGCCCCTGCGCCCTACTACGCGACCCTATGGGTGCGCTGTGCGCTACCACGATACGAGAGAAGCCTTCTTCCCGCTTGGGAGGCTCGATCCGCCGTGCCATCCGGCGCAAAACGTCTTCCGGCACGACCCGCGCGTCCCGCGCTGTGCCGGCTGGCAAATTCTCGCGCTTACGGTTTCGTTCCAGGCAAACTTCCAACGGCACATCGAAATAGAGTGCCTCGGCGGTGCAGCCGAATTCACGTGCAATCTGCAAGAAGGGACGCCGAAAGAAGCGGGTGAGATTCGTGGCATCGATATAAGTCGTCTGGGCGCCTGCCGCTAGGCGGCGCCGCAATAGATCACGAAGCGTCGCAAACACCCATTCCGGGTGCCGTTGATCGGCCGCATTGTCATAAAGGAGCTCTCGAATCATATCGCTCGAGAGCGGCACAATTCCTTTCCGTGCAAAGTAAGTGGATTTCCCCGCTCCAGGAAGACCGATCGCCACGATAATTCTCCTTCGCGGAGCCATGAAGCCAGTTTAACGGTTCGCGAGCTGGTGGTTTCAAGCCTGCAAGGCGCAATGCTATGCTGCTTACCCCCGAGCTTATCAAACCGAGGCTTCATGCTTCTCGAAGGCAAAGTTGCGGTCGTTACCGGCGGCGGGCGCGGAATCGGGCGCGCCATCGCAAAGCGTTTCTCAGCCGAAGGCGCTGCTGTGCTGATCGCCTCGCGTACCGAGGCGGAACTCCGCAACGTCGCCAGGGAGATCGAATTGGCTCGCGGTAGAAGCGCCTGGTTGAAAGCGGATGTTTCGCGCGAAGCGGATTGCGTGCGCATCATCTCCGCCGCGGAGGATCGGCTGGGAGCAGTGAACATTCTGGTCAATAACGCCGGCGATTACGGGCCGGTGAAGCCTGTCGAGGAGATTTCCCCGGAAGAATGGGATCGCGTGATCTCCGTGCACCTGCGCGGCGCGTTTCTCCTCACTCGGCTTGTCTTGCCCGGGATGTATCAGCGGAAGTCGGGCGCGATTTTGAATATCTCCAGCCTTTCCGCCAAAGCGGCGTATCCCTGGGGCTCGCCTTATACTGCGGCAAAGGCGGGCATGCTGGGTTTGACACGCGTGACCGCGGCGGAAGCCGCGCGTCGCGGCGTGCGGGTGAACGCGATCTGTCCGGGGCCAGTAACGGAAACCAAGATGTCTCTGGATCTCGGGAATGCGCTGGCGGCTCGCCTGAGAATTAGCCCGGAGATTCAACCGCAACAGTTTCTGGAGGGAATTCTACAGGGCCGAGGACAAACGGCGGACGAAATCGCCGCCGCCGCTGCGTTTCTTGCTTCCGATCAAGCCAGCGCAATCACCGGGCAGTCCCTAAACGTGGATGGCGGAGCCGCGTTCTATTAAGCCAGGCCTGCGCGCCGCGTGCGGCTGCCCGCTTGGCGGCCAGCGTCCCCACGAAATACACGCCGCGGTGCGCGGCGCGCAGGATCGCCAGGGCGCCCGTTTCGCCCCAGCCCAAGGTTCGTTCGCTGGCTCGATCCGCCAGGAACACCAGCAGCCCTACTCCCGCGAGGAGAGCAAACACCACGCCGAGAACCACAAACGCTGCGATCATCTCCTGCACGTAATAGAATTGGAGCACCACGACAATAGCCAGGCCAATCCACATCCACTTCCGAACTCTCGTCTTCGGAACCGACCATGGGGAAAACACGGGCATCCTTTTGGGCCTAAATTCGGACTAGTCAGTCTGAGGCTGTCCTTTGCCCTTCTCGCTATTTTAGATGTGGGACCGGAAAAGGCGTGCTTTAGATTTGGGGAGATCGAAGTGGCTAAGTGCCTAAAACAGAAATACAGCAAAGCCCTCACCCTTGGACAAATGTTTTCAGCCGCTATTTGCGAGCCGCGCGGCGCGCTGATGTCGGATGGGATGCGATCTCGTCGGACAAGCGACGCACCAGCGCGCTGCGCACTAACCAGGCCAGTGTTTCAATGGTGAAATTTCGGGCGTAGTGCTCGGTTCGGCCTACCGGCCATTCGTGTGTGGGTATATGGCGAACCAGCGTTGCATGCTGATCAGCAAATAGCTCGAAGCGCGGCGGGTGGTGCGTCAGCCAGCGTATGTATTCGGCAGTGCGACGCATCAGGCTGTCTGGCGCGCTGACCAGCCGGCGATGAAAGCGGCCCCCGAGCGGCTCGACAAAACAGAACGCCAAAAATTCCGGCGGAGCGACTCTCAGAAAGGGTAGCCCGCGAGCGTCCAGCAGATAACCGATGAAAAATCCCGCGGATGCCCTTTGGGACGCGGCTGGCCGGGCGTTTTTGTTGGATCGCGGCGAAGCAGTAGCGGAGGCCTGCGCTAGAAAGCGATAGCCTAAAACAGACTTGCTGCGTTCAAAGTGGGGCGTATAGCCGCGAAGATAGGGTTCAGCCAGAGAAGGAACCCAATCGCAATTCCATTCCGCGGAACAAACGTCCGAATGAACGTCCGCATTCGCTTTTGCAAATTGGGGCTTCAACGAACTTAGCGTCCCTCGAACGGATAGCCGTTCGTGTCGATCACGGCCTCGGCGACTGTCCGGCGCAGCGCGATCGTGTCTGCCGGTTCACGCTTGATCATCCGGCGCAGGACGGCCAACTGCGTGCGCAGCATATCGCCTTCAACCGAGGCTGCGAGCGCCGTGCGGGCGCTGGCTTCGACTCGCGCAGCACCATCCTGCAGCAGCACTCGCGCCGCGGCGGCAATGGCGCCGGAGGAATCCTTGCCGCGAGCCGCGACGGCCTTCTCGGCGCGCGCTAGCGCGGATTCCATGGGGTAGATCTCCAGGACAATATCGGCCAGTGCGCCGATGACCTCCTGCTGATCGGCAAGGCGGTCCCGATATTTCTGCAGGGCGGCGCCGGCCGCCAGCAAAAAGACTTTCTTGGCTCCCTGAACGATGCGGCTCTCTTCGGCCCATAGTCCGTCGGCTGAATCTTCTACGGGCGTGCCACTGAGAATTTCTTCCTGAAGTTTCGCTCCTGCAGCCATCAAGGGCAGCGTGCCGGCGACGGCACGCTTCATCAGCATCTGGATGATGAGCATGCGGTTGATTTCGTTGGTGCCCTCAAAGATGCGGTTCACGCGCGAATCGCGGTAACCACGCGCGACGGGATAGTCCTCGTGGAAGCCGTAGCCACCATAGATTTGCACGGCTTCGTCCACGGTGTAATCGAGGACTTCGCTGCCGAATACTTTAGCGATGGAACATTCGATGGCGTATTCCTCGAGGACCTTCATCGTGTGCGCGGCCTTGTTCCCGCCAGTCGCATTGGCCTTCATGGCCTGATCAATGATGCCCGCCGTGCGATAGATCATGGACTCCAGGGCAAAAGTCCGAATGGCGATCTCCGCGAGCTTGGCCCGGACCAGGCCGAAGTCGCTGATGGGATGGCCGAAAGCCGTGCGCTCCTTGGAGTAATGTGCGGCGGATTCGAGCTCATTTTTAGAGAAGCCGAGGCAGGAGGCGCCAAGCGTGAAACGGCCGACATTGAGAATGTTGAAGGCGACGATGTGGCCACGGCCGATTTCGTGCAACAGGTTTTCGCGAGGCACGTGGCAATTCTCGAAAAAGATCGGCGTGGTAGAACTCCCGCGCAAGCCCATTTTCTTTTCTTCCGCGCCCACGGAAAATCCAGGGAAACCGCGCTCAACGATGAAAGAAGAGAACTTTTCGCCATCGACTTTCGCGAAAACAGTGAAAACGTCCGCGAATCCGCCGTTGGTGATCCACATTTTCTGGCCGTTCAAGATCCAATGGCGGCCGTCAGTAGATAGCACAGCCCGGGTGCGGGAATTCTGCGCGTCGGAGCCGGCCTGGGGTTCGGAGAGACAGTAAGAGGCCAGCCATTCGCCAGTAGCGAGTTTGGGCAGATATTTTTTCTTTTGTTCCTCGGTGCCGAAATAAACGATGGGCAGCGTGCCGATTCCTGAATGCGCGCCAACGCTGACACTGAAGGAGCCGTAGGAGGAAATCTTTTCGGAGAGCACTGTAGAGGAGATGCGGTCAAGTCCCGAGCCACCATATTCTTCCGGCACACCACCGCCAAGAAGCCCGATCTCTCCAGCCTTCTTCATCAGCTGGGCCATCACGCCTTCCTTGTGCAGCTCGAGTTCGAGGATGAGTGGAGTGACTTCCTTGCTGACGAATTCCTCGGCAGCTTGGCCGACCAGACGCTGGTCGTCGGTCAGTTCCGCGGGAGTGAAGACCTCTTCCGCGCGCGGAGATACAAGGAGGAAGCCGCCTCCGGGCGCCAGGATTCCGGGTGTTGCCGTCGTAGCCATATCTCCTCCAAAAGATTATGAAAGGCGCTCGAAAATGCCCGCGGCGCCCATGCCGCCGCCGATGCACATGGTAACCATTCCATAACGCGCCTTGCGGCGCTCGAGTTCGCGCACAATTGTGGCGGTGAGCTTCGCTCCGGTGCAGCCGAGAGGATGGCCGAGCGCGATCGCGCCGCCATTGGGATTGACACGCACGGGATCGAGACCGGCGAGGCGAATCACGGAAAGCGATTGCGCGGCGAAGGCCTCGTTTAGCTCGATGACGTCGATCTGCTCGAGCTTCAGACCGGCGAGGCGCAGCGCCTTGGGAATCGCAAACACGGGACCGACTCCCATCTCTTCCGGAGCGCAGCCAGCCGTGGCGAAGGAGACGAATCGCGCCAGAGGCTTCACGCCAAGGGCGCGAGCGCGGTCAGCGCTCATCACGACCGAGATCGCGGCGCCGTCGCTCATCTGCGAGCTATTTCCGGCAGTGACTGTTCCGTGGGCGTGAAAGGCGGGCTTGAGCCGCGCGAGCGCATCGAGCGAGGTATCGGCGCGAGGCCCTTCGTCGATATCGAAGACTTTGGTGGCCGTCTTGACGCGTCCGCCGCGGCCGTCTCCATTCGAGACGATTGTGCTACGTACTTCGACGGGCACGATTTCATCCTTGAATTTTCCAGCCGCGATTGCGGCAAGGGCCTTTTGGTGGCTGCGATAGGAAAACTCGTCGGCTTTTTCGCGCGTGATTTGATGCTTGCGGGCCAGATTTTCGGCAGTGAGGCCCATACCAAGATAGGTGTCAGGATAATGATCCATCAACCAGGGATTCGGAGAAGTCTTATTGCCGCCCATGGGCACCATGCTCATCGATTCCGCGCCGCCGGCGATAACGACTTCGGCGTTGCCGAGCATGACGCGTTCCGCCGCCATGGCAATGGCCTGCAGGCCGGAAGAACAGAAGCGATTAATGGTAATGGCGGAACATTCCACTG
>QHYS01000160.1 GCA_003223325.1 Acidobacteriota bacterium | reverse complement strand
CGCAGATCTCAGCACATCTCCGAGTATTCAGATTCAAGGCTTCGACGTCGAAAGGCAAAACGTGACCGTGACCGATGCGGCGACTCACCAGCCGGTCAGCGTCGCGAAGGGCGAGAATTTTGGCCCTTGGACATTGATGGCGGTGATCGAGGAGCCGGAAGGCAACCTCGCCGTGTTCGAAGAACTGACGGACCGCCGAGGCAGCATCATGTACGTTGGCAGCCGGCGCGTGGTTCTGAACCTGCCCAAGAGTCTTGAGCCTACCAGCGCTGCGCCCGGCACGCTCTATCGTGGGCGGACACAGGAAGAAATCGGCAAGTCGGAAAACGACATTCTCGGCCAGGAGTTCCTCGCCGGCACCGCCGACCCCGACTATGGCGCCGTTGCGGCGGCACTTCCTCCCTTGCGGGTTCCCAGTTTTAGATTTACGTCGACCTCGGCAAGCTGTTTTCCGGAATCCGTGATGCCCGGGCAAGAAACGACGTTTGGGAGGGACTTGTCGGGGGCTGGCTTCCGGTGAATCGTTTCGTTTTTCCCACCAGTGAGCGCGGATATTGGGAAGAGACCATGTTCGCCGAAGAGCCGGGCCACTTCTGGACCCAGCCCGTCTGGTACCGCGCCCTGCTGGTTGACGGCGCCCAACTCAAAGAAGCCCATTATTATTACCACCACCTTCCGTTCCCGCCGCGAGGCGAGCCCTCCGCCGCAGAGTTCTACAAGGCCTTGTATCATGTCCGTGCAGTCTGGGCGCGCGATCTGAATCCTCCCATGAAGATCGATGTGCCTGACCCCAGCCTCAGGGAATTCTGCCTGCACGCTCTGCTGATGGAAGAAATCACGCGCGTGAGCGACCATCCCAAATACGGTTACCCTCCGCTCGGCGGAATCAATGTCTTTGGCGGCTACGGCTACAACAATGTGGACACGTTTCAGGACACCTTCAACACCAGTGTTGTGGCGTTCCTCGAATGGGGGCTTTTCGATGTCGCGGGACGTTACATAGACGACTACTTCACCGATTCCGTACGCGACGATGGCTCAATCGATACTCGCGGGCCTGAAATCGGCCAGTACGGCAAAATGCTGGCGGCCGTGGCGAAGTACTACGCCTATACTCACGATGACAAGCTGTTGCGCAAGCACGAGAAGAAGTTGCAAGCGATCGTGGACCTCTTCCGCACGTTGCGAAAGCAATCGAAAGAAGTTCCCTCGTCGGACATTACCTACGGCATCATTCGCGGCTGGTCGGAGCACGACAGCTCGCTGAAGATCGATCCTTACCGCTTCATGCAGCCCCATTTTTCCAACAACGCGGAGGCCGCCAGGGGATTCCACGACCTCAGCGAAGTGTGGGTCGAAATGGGCCGCAAACTCCGCGACGCTCACCTCGAAAGAGAAAGTCGCGACATGTTGCAGGAATCGGCGGAGATAAGAAAGGATATGGATTCGGCCATCGATAGGTCGATTGATCGCGCCCAGCAACCGCCCTATGTGCCGGCCGTGGCGGGCGACACGCCGACGTATGGGAAAGAGCGGGCGTACATGGAAATGCTCGAGTCCGCTGAA
>QHYS01000158.1 GCA_003223325.1 Acidobacteriota bacterium | reverse complement strand
TTATCTGATGGCCGCCACTCGTTCGGCCACCTTACGACGAGCGACACCTTTCCGCCGCCGGGTGGTTATAAACCGATTACGGAAACAATTTTCGATCTGTTGAACAACCACAGCATTTCCTGGGCCGATTACTTCCAGGACGCGCCGCAAGCGGGGAGTTTTTACTCGACCCGCACTTTCTGCCGCTTCTAGATTTCTTCGCGCGGGCTGAAGGGACTCCGGGAGCAGGCCCGCTGCCCCAGGTATCGTTCGTGGATCCGGACTTCGGCCTGACCGGAACGGCCCGTCCCACTGATTGCTGTGTCGCCGTTCTCGAAACCGAGCTACGTCTCGCACACCATCGGCAACCACACTTCGCTGCTCGCGTTGATCGAGCGCCAGTTCTTGACGATCAACGGAGTGACGCAGCATCTCACCCAGCGCGATGAGCATGCCGATCCGATCCGTTGGAAGATGTGTTTGACTTCGATCACTTGCCGTCGCTGGACACGACGTTGAACCGGGCCAATCCGCCTGCGAATGACTGCACGCGTTGCGGGCTCCTTAACGGCAGAGTCGAGACAGCAGACCCGGGGCATTTGAACCGACCCGATTCAGACCGGCACGACGGCGTGAACTCAATCGTCGAAGGTTCGATCAACTGTCCGCTTCTCATCGGCAGTGGACCGGGAACCTGACTAGTCCGTATCCTCCGCACTGCATTTCCGTAAAGGGGCTCGGGCATTTCCTGTATTGAACAGAGAAGCCTCCGCAAAGACGATATCTTGCTGGTTTCAGCCGAAGTCCCCTTCTCTGTAAGGAGCAAGGTTTGTACTGGGAGGCGAATTGCGCAGAATACTCATCGTTGATGACCATTTGATCGCCCGCACAGCGATTCGTTGTCTCCTTGATGGGAATCCATTTGACATATGTGGAGAGGCGAGAGACGGAAAAGAAGCCATTGAAAAGGTCATCGAGTTAAAGCCGGACATCGTCCTTCTCGACATAAATATGCCTGTGATGGACGGTATCAGGGCCGCACACGAGATACGCCTGATCTCGCCTGAAGCAAAAATCATCTTTTTGACGATTCATAACGTTCCCGCGTTTCGAGACGCAACTCAAAGCTTGTCACATGCTTTCGTAACCAAACATGAGGCGGCCGCCGAATTGATTCCCGTGCTGAATCGTCTCGCTGAAGCTCCTCCCAATCACACCAAAATCGCTGGTGAAATTCCGTCGCGCGCATTACGGCAATCGGCCGACGAGGTGAAAGGGCCCGGACCCGGTGGTGTCCTAATTTAATTTAATTTAGGTTCATTGGGTTTCGCAAATCGAAGATTGTGAAGCATATCGGAAACAGGCAGAACCAGCAGAGTAGACGAGAAAAAGAAGCATGGCGGTGTTAGCGACTGCGTTTTAGATGGGCGCGATTTCTTGCTGATTTTTTATTTTATGATGCGTAATTTTGTTGCGCGTCAATTTCCGTCATACTGCGCGCACGATGACATGGCGGGCGGTCCTTCCGTATCTGGACACTCTCGATTCCGCCGCACTAAACACTCATCCTCTCCGCTGCTCAGAATGTTCTATAGATGGGGAGAAAATATTTCCACCACCGCTGGAGTTTCTCTTGCTTCCAGCCCAACGTACTTGAACAGGAGCGGTTCTGACTGGCCGTGCCATCCGCGCGAATGCTGCGCACGGCAGCCCAGGGGTTTCGGTGTTCTCTCCCAGCGGTTTCCATCGCTTCTTCGCAACGAAGCCAGTCCGCTCTTAAGCTCATAAGCAGAACGATTGTCAGGTGGCAACGATGGTTCTATTTGGGACTCGTGGCCCATGGCTATGTCGGGTTATCCGAGGGGGCATAGAGTGGCCGGAGAGGCTCTCCCTTTGGCGCCTAACATTCCGATTGATACTCACCCTCGAACCCAAGTGCCCCAGAACCGGACTCGCCATCGCCGGGAAAATTTCCCAGGGAGGGAACGGTCGGGCCAGGGACACTCAGAGCTGTTTGTGGCTTCAGATATTGGGCGTCGAACGCGACTCTCTCCAAACGGTCAACGTGATCGCGGCAACCTTCCGCGCCAGAGTGAGACGCGCCATCTCCGGCCTGATCCCTTTGGCGAGCAGAGCCTCGTAGAACTCCCGGAAAGGACCCTTCCGGATGGAGGCCTGGATCGCCGCGCTCTTGAACAAATCTTTGAGATGGTGATTGTGACTGGGATCGAGCTCGCGCACCGTTACCGGCCTCTTCGATCGTTCCAGCCGCCCCTGGACATACCGGTACCTTCGTCTTGTTGTTCCGGTGCTGCGATTGTTGTGGGCCAGTGATATTCTTCGGCGTCACCGGCTGCATCGCTGGCTGTCGGTTCCAAGCTAGCGCTGTCGATTGTGGCAACGCTGCCGTCCTGCTGAAGGCAATTGCGGTGATTGCCAGATCTCGGAACAAGGCCTAAGATTGCGCCCATGACAAACGCTAAGGGAGGACGCCAATGAAGAAGTGCTTTTTGTTGTCAGCGGTTTGCGCCGCGGCGATTTCGCTTTGCGCCGTCACGCTGATGAACGCGCAGGGCGAGGGCGAGAATGCGCAGGGCGGCCGCGGGGCCGGAGCAGCGATACCGCAACTGCCATTTCATCTGGTGGAGAACTTTTTCCACTATCCCGCCAACTCTGTCGTTGGCCGCGTGAGCGGTATCGCGGTCGGTCCCACGGGCAATATCGTCGCGCTCAATCGCGGCTACCACCCCGTGTTGGAGTTCAAATCGGACGGCAGCTTCGTGCGCTCCTGGGGCGAGGGCTCCACAATGTTCGTCGGCGCCCATGCCGTGCGCTTCGATCCGCAAGGCAATCTCTGGTATGTAGATGCCGCCGATAACATCATTTACCGCTTCGATTCCGAAGGCCGCACCGTGGGCACGTTGGGAACAAACCCGGAGCCCTGGACCTACCTGACCCATGTGATCGCGGGCGCCGTGCCCGGCAAGGCCTCCCTTTATCAGGAGACGGATATCGGCTGGAGCAAGGATGGCAGCATGTTCGTCTCCGATGGGTACGGCAATTCACGAGTTGCGAAGTTCGATAAGGACGGAAATTTCGTAAAGGCCTGGGGTGAGCGCGGCAGCCAGCCGGGCAACTTCAACACCCCTCACAGTCTCGTGGTGGACAATAATGACGTCACTTATGTCGCCGACCGTGGCAACAGCCGCATCCAGACTTTCGACACCGAGGGGAATCGCAAAGCGGTTTGGAACCTGCCGACCGCCCCCTGGGCGCTCTGCCTCACCAATGGACCCACGCAGGTGATGTTCGTGGGCAGCGTGGGCCGGGTCTACAAGATGGATCTCACCGGCAAGATCCTGGGCGCCTTCGGCCGACCCGGGCGCATGGCCGGCACCATTGACTCTGTTCACGGGATAGCATGCCCGGATGAAAAGACCCTCTATCTTGCCAACTTGTATGCCTCGCGCATCGACAAATGGGTCGCGCAGTAACCAAGGTTCTGAATGGACACAAAGGGGGTTGATGGACCCGATGCACTGATGCGACTCAGGTGAACTCATGTGACGGTTCCGCGGAAGCTGGTTACCAGTCCGGCTCTCTGAGCCGTCGCCGGAAGCACATCCGACCTTATGCGATGAGTTAGAGCGGGTCGCCGATCGGGCGGGCAAGGCGGCGGTCGTTGTCTTGGATGTCGCTTCGGCGAAAATTCTCGCGGAACGTAACTTTGATATAGCAACTCGCAGGCTGGCCCGTCCTGGTTCGACACTCAAACCATTTGTCCTCCTGGAACTGCTCGATACCGGCAAGCTGGATGCCAATGCTCGCCTGGTTTGCAGGCGGCCACTGCTGATCGGTAACAAGCGGATGGACTGCACTCACCCCCCTCCAGATTGTGACGCTCGACGCCGCCGACGCCATCGCCTACTCCTGCAACACTTACGTTTCCCAGGTCGCCACTCGCCTTACGAGGGGCCAACTCGTTCAGACTCTGCGGCGGGCAGGCCTGGATTCCCCGACTGGTCTATCTCAAGATGAAACGACAGGCCGCGTGCCACAGCCCTCCAGCGTCGCAGAGCTGCAACTCGAGGTGCTGGGCGACTGGGGCGTCGAGACGACCCCTCTCGAACTGCTGGCGGCATATCGCCGGCTTGCCCTGCGCCTGAGAGCCGGAGATCTCGGAACAGCGGCCCCGGTATTCGAGGGTCTCGAGGGATCGGTGGCGTTCGGCATGGCAGATGCTGCGCATGTAGGGGGATTGCGTATCGCGGGCAAAACCGGAACGGCTGCGTCGGCGACGACCGCTGAGACGCACGGCGTTTTTGTGGGATTCGCCCCTGCGGACCAGCCGCAAATCGCTCTTGTGGTTTACTGCGGGTGCAATTGAAAGTGGGACTCAATTTTGAGCCGCGTGACGGTGAAGACCGCTCCAATAGGCATTCCAGTCGTCGTTGGCGCGTGTCACTCG
>QHYS01000157.1 GCA_003223325.1 Acidobacteriota bacterium | reverse complement strand
CTAGGCAGAGCGATTACGACCGAGCTTACCGCGCAGAACGCCGGCAACGCCTGCATCACTTCATCAGTTCAAGCCTGCGCCACCGGCGGCCATATTCTGAGGGCACTGTTGGGCCCTCCGGGTGCATGAATCAGCATCGGAACCACGGAGTGTCCGTTTGCGCCCAGGGGCGATTTCGCATTGGCGGCTTCGTAATCGCGGCTGAAGCCTTCAAGCGACGCAAACTCGTAAAGAATCCCGTGCTTCGCCCATCCCGCGACGGAATTCAGCTTTCGCGTCCGGATGCACGAAGTGGTCTCGCACATCGCTGGCAGCCGCTGCTGAACGTAGCCCGCATGCATCTCCTCTTCGTATTCCACGGGGCAGTTGAAGCTGCCGATTTGAATGTAGGGAGCGCCTGTCAGTCCCTCCTTGTAGGCATTCCTCGCGCGGCCTTCGCATCTCCCGGCCTCGGTCATGAGGTTCACGCGCTCGCCCATCCGCATCGCTAGCATTTTCCGGCCCTGCTTCGGTAACGACGCGTGAATGGCGCCGGGAACAGGGTCACCGAACACAAGTGCATCTCTGACGCCGATCAGAAGGATGTAGCGAAATCCGCCCGGGACCTTGGGATCCTCGACGTGGTGAATTTGGGCAGAACCGCCGCTCCCACGCGTGGCGTAATGCGCTGCCCAGAGATAGCCCGGACGCTTTAGCAGATTGGTGAGATATGTCCCATGCAACCACGAGAGATAATCGTCGCGGCCGCTCTCCGGCAGATCGTACCAGGTAACCCAAAGCCCTCTGTCGATCGCCTCTTCTCCCCGGCTTCCGGCCTGCCTCGCGCCTTTGGCGGTCGCATTTTGTCCGGCCGCATCTTTCGCGGCCACGAGCGCCATCGCCATGCCGCCGGCTGTCTTCAGAAAATTGCGCCGGCCTCGCCGTGCCGCTTCATCATGTTTTGCCATGGTTTCACCTCAAAGTCCTACGTATTCCGGCCAGCTTGATCGCTGGCCCCACCATGTCGAGCGCTGTTTCGCCTGTACCCGTGGTGCGGACATTATCACAAAGATGCGGCGGCGGTTACGCCACCCGACTCTCGGGTTCCCGCTCCTTCGCATTTTCAACCCTCGCGCCCGTTAGGCTGGAAGCGATCAGTAGGCTCAGGACTGTCACTGCGAGCGGTGTGGCTGGATGGTTGTCTTTCCGGTCCGCAGTGTTTTCGGACCGGCCGGCCACGCAGAAAGGAATCTTTTCGATCTTTGATTCTCACGCAGGCGCTTACCGTGATATATCTCGCTGACACAGAATTGCACGATCGCCAGCAGCGATGATAGGAAAGCGACCATGCCGACACGCAGAGAATTCCTAAGGAACTTATCCGGGGCAACCGCGGGAATTGTTTTCGCAGGCTGCTGCTGTACGGATTCCGCTCGTGCTTTTGCGCCCAAGCGCCAGCAATCCGCCGCGCAGCCAGCCCGCTCAAAACGCGGCGCGGTCACCATCAACGGCCATCGAGTGGTGGTTGTTGACGTTCACTCTCACGTTCGCGTACCCGAAGCCTGGGAACTCGTCAAAGATCGCATCGGTCGCGAGGGCCACTATGGCGATATGGCCCAGGCCAATCCGGATGGCTTGGGCAACATACGCAACGTCGATAAGCGTCTCGGGGACTTGGATGAGATGGGAATTGATGTGCAAGCCGTCTCCATCAATCCGTTTTGGTATTGGGCCGACGAGGACCTCGCTCGCAAGATCATCCAGGTTCAGAACGAGAAAATCGCCGCGCTTTGCGCTGCCCACCCGGACCGTTTCGTAGGCTTGGGCAGCGTCGCCCTACAACACCCCTCGCTTGCCGTGGAGCAAATCGAACAGGGTATGAAGAAACTGGGAATGCGCGGCTTCGCCATCGGCGGCAGCGTGAATGGAGAAGATCTTTCCGCGGCCAGGTTTAACCCCATTTGGGCTAAGGCCGAAGAGCTCGAGGCCCTGATCTTCATCCATCCCCAAGTCTCCGGAACGCCCATAGACGAAAGCCGGTTGAAGGGAAACGGCAATTTGGACAATGTAGTCGGCCATCCCTTGGAGACCACTCTCGCCCTCACCCACCTGATTCAGGATGGCACCCTCGATCTCTTCCCCCGACTCAGAATCTGCGCGGCGCATGGGGGCGGCTACCTGCCCTCGTACTCGGGTCGCAACGACGAGTGCCTGAAAGCCTTTCCCAAAGAGTGCCGGCCTTTGAAGAGACTCCCGAGCGAGTATCTCAAGCAGCTCTATTACGACTCTGTGCTCTTCACGCCTGAGGATATGCGGCATCTGATCGCCGTCGTCGGCGCCAGCCAGGTCGTCGTCGGAACGGACTATCCCGCGCTGTGGAATCGCAGTCCCGTTGACCGTATTCTTGCGATTCCAGGGTTGAGCGACGAGCAACGGCTGGCGATTTTCGACGGCACCCTGGCCCGTTTACTCAAGATCAGTGCCTGAGAAGAAACCTCGACCCCTGATCAGGTTCCGAGCCGCTCAGTTTCGGATAACCCCGCAGCTCAGATCCCTGAGGCCGCCACTTTAATTTGCCCGCGTGAAGACCTGTAAATCTTCAAGTTCGGGATTGGTGGGAACCCAACTGATAGAGGTGAAGACCTTGCCGTCCGATGACACACTATAGATAACCCATTCTGAAGGTTTGCCGTTCGTTTTCTGCAAGCGCACGATCAAATCCGGCGCGAGGCGCCAGTGCGCCAGCGTCTGATCGTTGCCCAGAGTGCGCGGATCCAGGTAATCCTTGCCATCGAATTTGGCGGAGTAGGAGTAGACCGGCGACGATGTAGGACTGTTAGCGAGGGTGTTTCGAAGTCCATCGCCTTCCGGCGCCAATATCCGCATGTGCTGAGTGAGGTAAGCTGCGTGGTCGCCACCGCGATTATTCACGGATTTGGTCTGGTCCATATTCTATGTTCCGAAAATCGGATCGTTGGAATTCGCCCCTTGTCCGAAGGCCCGTGCGCATAAGTCCCTCCCCTCCGACCTGACGCTTTGGCGAAATGCATTATACGACTAGAGAAGGTAGCTCCGGAAAAACGGGATTTCTCGGCAGTCGTAACCCACAGCTGCGTTACTAAATTAAATCCCTCTCCTGGCTTCGGCGAGCCCGGCGAGCTGAGGAATCCTAATCGTTCAGGTTGTTCTTGATTTGAACCCTAGCGCCAGGCACCAAGCGCACTTGGCCGTCCGTCACCACGGTCTCGCCGGGTTTGAGTCCCTTCTCGATGACCGCTTGTCCTTCGACGGTACGGCTCGACGCCACCGGGCGAGGCGCGACAGTGCCATCGGCATTCACCACGTAGACAAACGATCCCTGCTGGCCCGCGGTAATGGCCTGCGAGGGTATCACCGTGGCATTCGATTGCAGGGCGAGCGTCATCAGCGTGTTCACATACAAGCCCGGCCAGAGAACGCCACGCGAATTCTCGAAGAGTGCCCGCAAATGAATCGTCCCTGTCGTCGGGTCCACCGTGTTTTCAACAAACGTGAGCGTTCCTACTTCCGGCCGGCCTGGACTGTTGGGCACGGTCGCTTCGACGCGCAGCGGCCTTACGGCCATATTTCTCTTGATGTTGGGCAGATACTCTTGAGGCACCATAAAGTCGACGGGGATCGGGGAGAGCCGTTTGATGACCACGATCGGCACGTCGGCGACCTTCACCAGATTCCCCGGCTTAACGAGAACGGCGCCGGTGCGTCCGTCCATGGGCGAGTAAATCTTGCAGTACTCCAGATTCAACTGCGCCGTCTTGAGCCCCGCCTCATCGGCAGCGACTGTGGCCTCGGCCGCATCCGCGGCGCTCTTAGAGGCGTCCGCATCCGACGAGGACACGACACCCTCGGCGAGTAGCTTCGAAATGCGTTGCGCCTGAGCCCGGCTGTTTGCAGCGACGGCTTTGTCCCGCAAGAGTTTCGCTTGCGCAATTGGCCCTTATGAACAAAGTCGCCCTCTTGGAAATGCACGTCAAGAAGTTCGCCGGCCACCTGGGCTTCCACGGAAACGGTATAGCCTCCGACGTTGCCGATGGCGGTCAGTTGCACCGGCATGGCCCTTTGCGTGACCTTCGACACAAGGACGGGAATAGGCGAGGCGATCGGCGCCGGCGCGGCTTGCTGCTTCGAACACCCGGAGGCCGCAAGAAGAATGAGAAAAAACGCGGCCCGAAATCCGAGTTCAGACCCGAACAGCAATTCGATTTCGATCTTGCGAGCACCGTTGTGTGACCGTCCATATTGACCTGTTTTGGCTTGATTTATCACTTTGGAGGCCCACCACATCTGCTCCGCATTCTATACCCTCTGCGCAGCCGGGCGAATACCGCCGAGCGTGTTTTCACTCCATCGAAAAGTTCTGCGGTGAGAAGCTCAACAAATCGAGCGAGCCTCGGCTCCGTTCGCCTCACGCGCAGCCTCCGCCGCCGGGCGGCTTCGTTCGATCGCGCTCCGGAAACTGCACCGTGATCAGGCGCTACGATGTTTGACTTTTTGGACTGGGGCAGACTACCATCTCGCCGATCATTGGTGAGTCGGCTTTGGAAATTGAGCCCAAGCGGAGATATTCGCATGCGCTGCACGTTTAGACTACTTTTTTTTCTTGTGTCCGCAGGAAAGATAACGATTTGCGTAGCGCTGGCCGCCGGCTCCGCTTTTCCGCAAAGCGATCGAGGCGCTATAACGGGAACCATCACCGACCAGGACGGCGCTGCCGTTTCCGGAGCGCTGGTTCAAGCTAAAAACTTGACCTCAAACACTATCTACAAAGCGACCAGTTTAGGCTCTGGCAGTTATACGTTCGAAGGACTCCCGGTGGGATCGTATGAACTCTCCGTCCCCGTTTTTGGATACAACGCTGCCCCGCAAACCACTACAGTTCGCGCGGCACAAACGTCGCACCTCGACATCCGCGTCGCCGACACTTCCTTGAATACAGTCGGCGAGGACCGCTACTTCTTCGCTGCCCACAACGGTTCACACCCGACGCCGAATGGCCCTGCGCCCCGTACCCGGGAAGGCAAGCCGGACCTTTCCGGCGTCTGGTGGCCGCCCAGGATTGTAGAGCCGGTAGAACCGGCGCTGCTGCCTTCCGCGGCAGACACACTCAAGGAATGGATGGCCAGCAACGCGAAAGGTCTTCCGAGTTCGCGATGCTTGCCCAATGGGGTGACGCTGCTCGGTGTCATCGACCTGAATAAGCTGGTCCAAACGCCTGCGCTGCTTGTGATCCTTTACCAAGTGGATCCCGCGGACTATCGCCAGGTTTTCCTGGATGGACGGGCGCATCCCAAGGACCTCGACCCCACATGGAAGGGACACTCAGTTGGTAAGTGGGAACGCGACACGCTGGTCGTGGACACGATTGGCTTCAATGATAAGAGCTGGATCACTGATACATTGCCCGCACTTTATCCGCACACAGAGATGATGCATCTTACCTCGCGCCTCCGGCGCCCGGATTTAGGGCACCTGCAAATGGACGTCACATTCGAAGATCCGGGAGCGTTTGCGAAGCCGTGGACATTGAAGACTGTCTCCGATCTTGCCCAGGGTGAAGAGGTGCGGGAGTGGATCTGCAACGAGAATAACCAGGACCCGGATCATTTGGTCGGTAAGTAATCGCGTTTGCGGCCTTAAAAGAGAACGAATGTCGTGGAGCCATGAGGTCTCACTCATGAGAGCTAAAATCAGCTTTTGGATTGTAGGGCTATTGCTTTCGGCGGCACCTCTCTTCGCACATCACGCGTTCAATGCAGAGTTCGACGCGAGCAAATCCACGCGCTGGGTGGGTACGGTCACCAAAGTCGAATGGATGAATCCCCACGCTCGCTTCTATATTGACGTGAAGGACGAGAACGGCACCGTGACGAACTGGAATTTCGAAATGGGCAGTCCGCTGCAATTGCGCCGGCAAGGATGGTCCCGCGATTCGTTAAAAGTAGGAGATCAAATCACGGTGGATGGGTATCCCGCCAAGGACGGCGCGAAAATGGCCAGCGCCAAGAACGTTATTTTGGCCGATGGCCGCCGCGTGTTCGGCGAATCGCCAACGGAAGCAAATCCCGCTGGATACAAACAGCAGTAGCAGCCAAGTTACCGCGCGAAGTAAAGCGTCGCGTGCTCTTGGCTCGCGCGACGCCCAACGAAGGAGGGCCATCCCATGAAATATTTCGGCCTGCTTGGGCTCGCCGCAGTTTTCAGCGTCCTCGGCGTTCCCGCCTTTGCTCAAAATCGTATGCCGGAAATCCCGTCCGATAAATTGAGCGACGCCCAGAAGAAAGCATTGGAACAGTTCGCCTCGAAACGAGGCGCGCCGCCCATCCGCGGACCTTTCTTGGCGCTGCTTCGCAGCCCGGACGTCATGACGCCGGCCGAAATGCTCGGGGAGTACCTGCAGTTCAAGACCGTGCTGCCGCCCAAGCTCCGTGAGTTCGTGATTCTCATTACGGCGCGCCAGTGGACGCAAGACACGGAGTGGAACTCCCACGTCAACATAGCGGTGAAGGACGGTCTCAGCCTCGAAATTGCCAAAGCCTTGGCTGCCGGCCAGCGGCCCCCCGGGATGGCTGATGACGAGGCCGCCGCCTACGATTTTTGCGATGAGCTCCATCGCAATCAGAGTGTCAGCGACGCCACCTACGCTAAAGCGCTCGCCAAATTTGGCGAACAGGGCGTCGTCGACATCGTTAGCGTCAACGGCTACTACACCTGGTTCGCCATGATCATGAATTCGGTCCGCGCGACTCCGTTCACGCCAATCCCGGGAATGCCCACTCTCGCTGCCTTTCCTCGTCAATAATCTGGACGGCAGGGAGTCTCAAATGCGCAGCCATCTTCTGAGCCTCGTCATAGTTTTGTTGGCCGTTTCCATAGTAGCTTCTTCTCCGATGCTGGCGCAGACGTCGCCGGCCATCGCCCCGATACATGTTCACCACGTTCACCTGAATTCCGTGAACCCGCACGCTGCCGCCGCGTACTACCCGAAAGCGTTTCCTGTCTCGGCCACGACGACAACTTTCAACGGGTACGCAGCGGTCAAGACCGGCAACGTCTATTTGCTGTTCACCAAGGTCAATACGCCGCCCCAGACGGAGCTCACCGGGCCGCAAACCTCGGTGTGGCATTTTGGCTGGAATACTCCCGATTCGCGCAAGTACGACCAGGAGTTCCGCGCGAAGGGCCTGAAAATCGCGCAGATGTGGGACGCCGCCGATGGCAAGCTCGTCGACATGTCCAGCGACACGCTGCCGGGGCTTCCAACGCAGGAGCAGATCCTGGAAATGCGAGCCAAGGGCGTGCAGCCGACGCGACAGGGCGGCTTCGGCTATCTCCGCGGCCCGGACGACGCGCTCATCGAGAATGCGCAAGCCGGCCAGGTAGAACGCTTCAATCACATTCACATGTATCATGAGCACCCGTTGTGCGCGATCGCGTGGTATGTCACTCACCTCGGTGCGACCATGCCTCAGGGTACAGGCGGCGCTCCGATCACACCTGACGCGGGAGACTGCAAACGCCCCTATGCCCCTCCCACCTGGCCGTCCTTCTTCAAGTTTCCGGGGTTTGTCCGCGAGCCCTCCGGCAGCGTAATGTTCGACGACATCTCCATTTTGATTCGCCCGTGGCCCGGCGGCGGGCTCGTCAGCACGCGGGGACATATCGTGGATCACTGGGCTCTCAGCGTTGCCGACCTGACGCCGACCGTAGCCCGTTTGAAGAGCGAAGGGATCAAGTTTCTCGAAGAGGTTCACCCCTGGGGCAGCACCCGGGCAGCCATGATTGAAGGCCCCGATCGCGTCGCGATTGAGATCGTTGAGGTGAAATAAGTGGCGGACTGTGAATGGTGCTGGGAGCGAGAGTAGGCGCCGCTCGCAGCTTTCTGAGGGGCACATCATAAGCATCCAGGCCGTGGGCCGCGTGGGCCGTCGTGCGGTTGACACTTGCCTGCTCAGAGGCATAGCATCCACCCGTTGTCTCTCCGACTTAGCCGCCAACACTATGCAGAACCGGGTCATCCAGCGATTATTCAACTGGCGCTGAAGTCCGCTTAGGAGTTGAAAAGCGATGAATACGAAGTACCGTCTTCTCCGACATGGGTTGGACGCAGCAGCCCTGATGGCGGGTTATCTGTTCGCCATGCCTGCAGCTTCTCAGACCAAGCCCGCACCCGCGGAAGCAGATGGCAGCCCGAAGAGCGACTCCTCCGTAGGTTACATGCCCGGCTGCTGCAGCACCAATGAAGAACTCCAGAAGTTCTACCTGGGGTTGCCGGTAGCCAAGAAAGCCACTCCGCGCGCACCGGATGGCCATCCGGACCTGACCGGCTTCTACGGTTCGGTTGCTTTCACTTTAGGCGGAGGAGGCCGGAGATCTCCCTACAAATGGCCTGCGCCGGAGACGCCTCCTTACAAGCCCGAATATGCCGCCAAGGTTGAGGCGATCTTCAAAGGCCAATACGGCGCCAGCACACCCGACGATCCTCAGTATGATTGCAAGCCCATGGGCGTTCCGCGAGCTTCAATGGTTCCTTTGCAGTTTGTGCAGACGCCTAAGATCGTTGTGATTTT
>QHYS01000159.1 GCA_003223325.1 Acidobacteriota bacterium | reverse complement strand
CCGCTTGTTCTCGAGATGGAACCTTGCTCTCAAAAGGCGTACACTTGCTCTCATTATGAGAGGATGTGCTGTTCGGCAAGGCCCGTGGGGCCATCCTGGCACTGTTATATGGCCATTCCGACGAGTCGTTTTATTACCGCCAAATCACCCGACAGTTGCATGGCGTGAGTTCCGGCACGATCCAACGCGAGCTAGATACGCTTTCTCAACTCGGCTTGATAAACCGATCAGCGGTCGGAAAGCAGGTCTTCTACAAAGCGAATAGCAGTCATCCGGTTTTCGCTGAGCTACGTACCTTGGTTGAGAAAACCGTTGGGGTTTTTCAGGTACTACGTTCTGCGCTCGCGCCGCTGGCTGATCGCGTCTCCCTGTCCTTCATCTACGGATCGGTGGCGCGCCACGAGGAGAATGCGGAAAGCGACATCGACCTCTTGGTTGTCGGCGACGTGACGTTCGAGGATGTGCTCGTGCGACTCGCAGATGTCGAGCGGTCCCTTGGACGGGCAGTGAATCCGACTGTCTATTCTTCCACGGAATTCAAATCGAAGCTCGCGAGCGGAAACCACTTTCTCAATTCGGTCGCGCGTGGCGAAAAGGTGTTTCTAATCGGGGACGAAGATGAACTTAGAAAAGCGGGCGGAATATGGCTGGCTGAAAGCCGAGCCGACAAGTCGCGATGAGATCCGCGGTCTGCTTACGATCGTGGATCGCGACCTCAAGGGCGCAGACGTAGAAGCGATCTCCGCCGATCGCAGGTTCGAAGCGGCATTTAATGCCGCTCGAACAGCCGCCACAATTGCCTTGCGCGCGTCCGGTTATCGCACGTCGACGCAACCTGGACACCACATAAAGACGATTGAATCTCTCGAATTGACCATCAATGCTGATTCCAAACTGATCCAGAGGATGAAAAACCTCTCGAAAAAGAGAAATGCGACGAGCTACGACTCGGCGGGCAGTGTCTCCAAGCAGGAGTTGGAATTGGCAATCAAAACCGCGGCCGACCTGTACGGCGATGTTGTCGCTTGGCTCGAGAACAACTATCCCTCCTTGCTCAAGGATTGATACCTGCAGAGGCTGGTTTAACGGAGTCATTCGGTAATTGTGTCAGTGATGGCCAATAATTTGTGGCTTTCTCCACAATGCATTGGGACAAATAGCGCTCCTGCCTCGTGAGCAGGGGCGCTTAATAGGCAGATCGTCAGTTCAAATCAGGCCGGATACTCTGCGGGCAAGTGGGAAGGCGACACTTTGGTGGTCAGTACCCTTGTGGGAAGCGGCGCGAAATTGTTTGCATTGACCCGGTAAAACTGGCGCTCCGTCCGGTCCCTGTGCCGGGCGGGGCGTCTTCTTGTCATATCCGCCTAGAGACAATTAAGAGCAGCTTACACGATAAGATGGTTGTTTAATGCGTATCGCCATCATATCGGACATCCACGGCAACCGAACTGCGTTTGAGGCAGTCCTCGCGGATCTGCGGCAGATATCTCCCGACTTGATCCTTAACGGCGGCGATCTGGCTCATGGAGGAGCCAGTCCAGCGTACATCGTAGATCGCATTCGCGATCTCGGCTGGCAAGGCGTGATGGGCAACACGGATGAAATGCTTCCAATGCCCGAATCGTTGACACAATTTGCGAGAAAAACACCCAAGCTGCAAGCCCTTTGTGCAGCCATAGAGGAAATGGCGGCCGCGACGCGCGAATCGCTAGGACCAGATAGGCTCGCATGGCTGGGCTCCCTGCCGCGCATTCAGATTCTTGATCCGATCGCGCTCATACACGCCAGTCCCGAGAGTACCTGGCGGGCGCCGATGCCAGAAGCGAGCGACGCCGAGTTGGAGTCGGTTTACGGACCGCTCCGCCAGCCGATTGCCGTCTATGCGCATATCCATCGTCCGTATATTCGGAGAGTTTCAGGAATGATCGTCGCCAATACGGGCAGCGCTGGTCTTCCTTGCGACGACTGCCGCGCTGCATATCTCTTGCTGGATGAGTCCGAGCCATCAATCCGGCGTGTGGAATACGACGTGGACCGCGAGATTGAGGTTCTTTCCGCCTGTGGCCTTCCTCGTGTCGATTGGATTGGTCTCCAGGATTGCTCGATCACTCGCCTCGATCTCGGTGAAAACGATACCCATCCCTGTTGG
>QHYS01000156.1 GCA_003223325.1 Acidobacteriota bacterium | reverse complement strand
TGACAAGCGTTTTGTCAGAAGAGATGCCGGAAAAGAAACTGCCGATTCCGAAATATGAGCAGTGCCAACGTTGCGGCCATGCCTGGTTCCGCAAGACGCCTAGCACGCCGCGTCAATGTCCGAAATGCTGGAGCCGCGACTGGAATCAGCGCCAAAAGAAGGATTCCAAGTGACCGATTTTCCCATTCCCGGAAAGGGCGCAGCGTCCGATAATGTTTTTTATCGGCTTGACGCAAACCCGATAGCACAAGAAGTATTATGTAAAGCTCACCCCTGTTCTGATTCCGGAACAAAATCCCTTTCCGCTGAGCCGTCCGGGCTGAATCCGCTACCTTCCCTACTCCAGCTCGAACGCTACATTACTGGCCACTGCAAGTTTCTCCGCGAATACCCGGGATACAAAGCGCTTTTAATCGAGCTGCTCTGGCTGATCGTGGACGGCAACTCACATTTGCTGGGCGCGATGGACTACATCGCCCGCCAAGAGGCGCAAGAGTCTAACGCTTGGCTGAGAGACGATTACCGGATTGCCTGGATCACCTGTCTTTTCGCTGCCCGCGGCTACTGTGACCCGCAGATCGCCGCCACCTACGTCGTGCTCGGCATTCATCCCCTTAATGTCTGGCCCGCCATCATCGCCAGACGGCAAGTTTTGCTTGGGCCGAATTACGTAGTGGACCCAGTAACCGGCGAAGCTGAGTCGGTCTTGAACACCCCCGCCAAAAAGTCTCCCGCGTCCGTCGTAGAAACCAACCCAAACGAGGAAACCGCATGAACACCACTATGCCTACACTGTCTTTCGCCGAAGCTATTGTCGCGCAGTTTGAAGCCAAGCTGGATCAAGACTTCATGGTCACGCCGACTGCTGCGATCGACCGCTTTACCGACAACGTACTGGCTGGCCTAGAGAAGAAAGACCAGAAGCCCAAAGTCATCGAGATGCCGAAGCAGGTCGAGCGCATCTGCCCGGACTGCGACGGCACGGGCTCAGTTGGCCGAGGCGGATCGTACGAAGTAGCTGACCAATGCTGCGACACCTGCCGCGGACGAGGTGTGCTGCCGTCTCAGCCGGCCGATGGCGAATTATGAAAATCAAAACCATGTACGTCTACCCGCCCATTCCCATCCGTGACTTCGACTGGGCCGCCTACGATGCTGATACCTATGACGGCGTAAGCGGCAAGGTGGGGTTTGGCGCAACCAAGGAACAGGCAATTCGCGAGCTCGAAGAAATTCTTCGCCAGGATGCGGATGCGGAGGAGGAGGTTTGCCGACTCGGCGACTGTTGTCCCAGGTGCGGAGAAGAGATTTGTAAGCACGGCGTGTGCTGGTGCGATGGCGATGAGGACGGGCATTGTTCCGACTGTTCTCGGCGGGCCAACCTGGAATACGAAGCCGAACGTGAAGCCAACTTTCAGAAGAATGTAGCAGGACCGCTCCTGGGATTTACCGAGAGCGACAAGGAGAACCCATGAAACTCGCACTCGCACTCGCACTTCTCGTCTCATCATTGAGCACCGCGTGCCTGGCCCAATGGCCGGCGACGCCGCAACCACAACCGACCGTGACGAAGCCGCCCGTGGTCACCGTCCGCTCGAATGACTACGCCGCCGGCTTTTCGTTCGATAACCAGCTCTACGCTCTGCAAGGGGGCGGGGTGGCCATCATCGTCGGCACTCTGACGTATCGCCCTTGGGCGGGACTAGCTGCTGGCGTCGGGTCCTGTGCGCTTTATCGGGCTATCCATAATCCGCAGCACTTTTTCGCCTCGAACCGGATGGAATTCTGCGCGGCGGGATCGCTGGTTAGCTATGGCGTGATGAAGCTGATGCACGTCCGGAGGCCGCAATGAACATCATTCAGGGGTCAAAAAGTAGGCCCCAGGTTTGAGGACCGAGGGCCAAGGGGTCTAGCAAAAGGGAAACCACTATGCCAAACCAGAATAGCACATCCGCCGAACCCATCAACGGTAAAGAGACTGAAGCCATCGTCGCACTGACTCCCGCACTGACTCCCGTGGAGTTGCTGCGAATTGCCGTCTCGCAGAATGCCGACATTGACAAACTCACCAAGCTCATGGACTTGCAAGAGCGCTGGGAGCGCAATGAGGCGCGCAAGGCATTTGTCGTGGCGATGAATGCTTTTAAATCCGCTCCACCCACAATCTCAAAAAATAAGCAGGTCAGCTTCCAATCGGCCAAAGGACCGGTCGATTACAAGCATGCCACGCTTGACCACGTATGCGATGCGGTCATTGGCGGACTATCCAAGCATGGCATCTCGCACCGCTGGAAAGTCGAGCAGACCACGGAGTGGATTACCGTTACCTGCATTTTGACGCACGAACTAGGGCACTCGGAAGAAACTAAACTGATGGGCACCCCCGACAATTCCGGCAGCAAGAACACCATCCAGGCGATCGGCTCAACCGTTACTTATCTAGAGCGCTATACGCTGCTGGCTGCAACTGGCCTGGCAGCAGCCGGTACGGATGATGACGCTCAAGCCTCCACGAATTTCGGTGACGTCTCGGAACGGCTGGAATGGCTGGCTAACTCGAAGGATTTGGCCGAGCTCAAGCAAATATTCGCTGCTGCCTACCGTGACGCCCGCCGCTTCAATGACCAGGAGGCCATGAAGCGAATTGTAGAAGCCAAAGACAAGAGAAAGCGGGAACTCAGATGATTATTGATGACCTCATTCAAGGCACGCCGGAGTGGCTCACCATGCGGCACGGATGCTGCACCGCCTCTCGCTTGAATGACGCGCTGGCCAAGCTGAAAGACCCTAAAAAAGAGTCTGCCGCGCGGGCCAACTACCGCAAGGAACTCGCCATCGAGCGGCTTACCGGGCTGGCCTATGAGCACTATGTCTCTGACGCCATGTGGCACGGCATCGAGAATGAGCCCTTGGCCCGCACCGAATATGAATTAGCAACTGGCCTGGAAGTAAACGAAATCGGCCTCGCCATGCATGACCGCATCAAGTGGTTCTCGGCATCCACCGACGGTCTGATAGGCGATGACGGCATCCTCGAAATCAAGTGCCTCACTCCCATCAATCATTTGGACATTCTAAGTTCTGGCGAAATTCCAGAAGATTATCACTGGCAGATGCTAGGCGGGATGGCCTGCACCGGGCGCCAATGGTGCGACTTCGTATCGTTCGACTCTCGAATGCCAGACGAGTTGAAGCTATTCGTCAAACGCTTCCCGCGCAATGACAAGCTGATTGCGGGCATGGAACTCGAAGTTGAGCAATTCCTGTCTGACGTGGACATAACAGTACGGAAAGTTCGGGCCGGCAGAAACGCAATCCAACAAATACATGCAAGCAGAAATTGCCTATGACAAATTTCAACCCAATCCGCCGCTCGCCGCTCAAGCCCAAGCCGCGCGAGGTCAAGCCAGTGCGAGAACTCGCCCAATGGCGATGGCGAGCGCTGCGAAAAGCGGATCACCTGGGGTTCCTTCCATCTGGCACACATCGTCAGTCGCGGGCGGGGCGGATCGGATGTGCTCTCAAACGTTCTCGCCGTCGACCCAGAGTGCCACGCTGCCGAGCATCGCAAGGGCAGGAAATTGCGCCCATTTGCAGATTGGATTGCTGCCGCATGATGGATGAGAAATTCAAGGCCGCACTTAAGCAGCCTGGAGTCAAGGCCGTTACTTGGGAGATGACCGCCGAGAAGAAGGCCAAATTCACCAAGATGTCGAGCTACATTCTCAACTATTTACGGGCAAACGTGGAAACTCCGGTTGAAGCCTACAGCCTGCTAACGATCATTATCAAGGGATTTGAGGAAGACTACGGGATTGCGGGAATCGCCCATCTGTCAGAGGAAGATTTGAGGAAACAACATGACTCACTTGGCCAGACGCAAACCAATTCTCTGCTTGGATTTCGATGGTGTTTGCCACAGCTATGTAAGCGGCTGGAAAGGCGCAGACACAATACCCGACGATGCAGTGCCCGGCCTTTTTGAATTCTTAGCCGATGCAAGCCAGGAATTTGAAATCAATATCTTCTCCTCCCGAAGCAATCAGGACGGTGGCTTGCAAGCAATGAAACAGTGGTTTCTCAACAAGTACGTGGAATGGCACACGGCAAAATTCCCAGGGGATTCAGTGACGATCGCCAAAGATCAAGCTGTAGCCATGATCGATAAGGTTTGGAAATTTCCAACCGAGAAACCACCGCCAGCACGCATCGACAATGCCTTAAAAATTTCAGGACAGATGCTGTCCCACGAAAACATAGAAGTGAAAGCTGGTATCTACAAGTCAAAAGAGGCCAGGATGCATGGCTTTCTACAATCCTAAACCCATTAACCTCCTCCCCCGAGGAGAAACAAGCAGTGGAGCAACAGCTTTTGTCGGTACTTACGCGCAAGCAGGACGAGATCATCCGAGTACAGAAAGGTATCGAAGTGCTTAAAGACTGGATTCGGGCCCAGGATGCCAGGGACGGAGCCGTAACCCAGCTGGCGAACGAGGCTGAGATTCGTATTTTGGCCAAGCGGGCAGAGCGCGGGGCGGGAGGCTCAAGTTTGCTGGGCGTATTCCTCGTCGGCTGCTGTTTGACGGCCATGCTGCTCTTGGGCATATGGACGCACAGCGCGACTCAGGAAACGCCAGGAGCCACTATCGTCAGCATCCAGGAATGAGAGGAGAAAGCGGCCTAATGGTTTACGGATTCAATACCCGGTCGTTTCTGCGCTCAACCGAGCATCGTCAGATGAAGCGCATGCGCAGAGAATATACCGCCTGGTACCTAAGACAGGTCCACGTGCCTGTTGAGATTCTGCCCGCGTGCAATTGTCCTTGGAAGCCTTACCCGCATTTGGGCCATCAAGGGCTTAATCGGCAAACCGACTGGAGGCCAAGCGCTGAGTGAGGGATGTCATGCAAATATTGCTGGAGAAAATGGCTGCGGTTGAAGTGCTTAGACGCGAAATCGAAGCCCTGCGCCTGGTCGCTCCGCTTCTGGCCGAAGCCAAAGACATCCTGCCAGCGCCCCAGGAAACTAAAACCCATGAGTTTCTCTGGCCGTAAAAAAAGGAGAACCAACTATGCTACACCAGATAGTACGTTCCGTGGTTGCTCTGCTGTTGTTGCACGTCGTACCTGCAGTCGCTCTTGACAATGACGAGGTGGTTCGGAAGCTGGCTGCCCATGCCAATTCCGCATACCAAGGCACTATCACCCGCTCTGAGCTCGAAGATTCTGCTAGAACACTAGCCGCGTATCGGCAGAGCGAAGCCGGGGCTCGCGCTCTTAAGCAGATCGACACTATTCTGCTTTTGAATCCAGAACGCTTCCAGCGGGCGCTGACCGGCCGCGAAATTAACCGCTTGTTCACGCGCCTCCAGACGGCGGGATACGTGGGTGATCTGAGCAGCTTTACCCGCGCCATGGGCGAGGTCAACAAAGACCGTTTCAAGATCTACCGGTACATCACCGAGCATGGAGTCCAGCATGTCTTGTGGCAGGTGGAGCATCAGTACCACCTCACTCCCGTGCCCACCAGCTACATTCCAGGATTGTTGCCTTTGGCTACTATCCAAGCCCCGGTTCTCGGGTTCTTTAACTTTTGGAGCTGTGGCACCTTGGAGTTTGGAAGCAAGGCAGTTCTGTTCCTCGCTGCGGCGGCGGCCGTGACAGGGAATGAGGAAATCGCGCTAGCCCTGGGTTTCACTGGCGCCATGGGCGAGCTAATTTATTTGGTCTACTGCTGAGGAGAGAAAACAATGAAGAAGCTCATTCTAGCTTTGGTTCTGACCTCGGCGCTCGTCACTCTCTACGTTCTGATGTTGTCGAGTGGCCGCTTGTATCGGGAACCTCTCTACTGGCAGCAGGGGTTTCCGATGATCTTGGGTGTGTTTATCTCGATGTTTGGCCAGATCGTTAGGAGAGTAATCAAAAACAAGCCCATGGTGTAAGCCACAAGTTTCCGGGCCCGACAGCCCGGGAAGTGAATCAGGGCCGGATGGAACAGGAGCTTGCTCCGTGCGCTCCGGCCCGGTTCACCAAAATTAAGACGATGAAAGAGCCTCGGCCGAAAATCCATTTGCTTGATGTCTCGGACCCCTTGGAGAACTGGTCGGGACTCGTCGTCCTTATGATTTGCCGGTCCAGACCCTGCGCAGTTGCTCACGCTGTTGGGCATTAGAGCCTGCTGGGGAAGAAAAACGGCATTACGTCTATGGGTTGGTTGAGGGACAGACCCAGGAAGAAGGCAGAGATTAACGAAGGCGCAAAGTCGCGGCTGGCTTGGATTCCCTGGTATGTGGACGAAAGGCGAATCCATCCGCCCGATGGCCTGAAAGATTTTCAGCAAACTTGGTTCTGGAATTTGCTGTTCGCCTCACTTTCGGCGGAATGGCAGGGCTACTTACCTATGTCTTCTAATCTTTGGATGCTCGCTGGAGCGCTCACGCGAGAACGTTGGGACGCCAACAGTTCTGCCGTGCTGGCTGCCTTCGAGATTCAAAAGATGGAAGATGGGAAGCTGCTTCTGTTCTTTCCCTCCTTAGTGGAAACCATTAACTCTCAATTTGAGAAAATCAGAGATAAAAAAAAGAGAATTCCTGAGATTTCCGAAACTTCCACAGGCTTCCACAGAGGTGTCGGCTCTTTGTCTTTCTCTTTCTCTGATTTATCTAAACACAACCAACAAACTAAACCTTCCGCCATATGCGCGCGTGCGCGCGCGCCCGCGCGAGAAGTGTGTCCACTCGGCCAGTGCAATGGCACAGGACTGCGCAAAAGCCATTACGCGCCGGGAAAGGTGGTCCAGTGCGATTGCCGGGCAGGCGTGAAGAGCGGAACCGGATAGGAGGCAAGTCTATACGCGACAACCCTGACATCATTCGCCACGGGGCGGAGAAACTGAAAGTAGTGTGGTCGCTCAAGCAATCGAAGCCACCCAATCCGCTAAAAAAGGAAACCATGGGAACCAGACAACAATTGGTAGAACGCCTAGTCAAGAGCTGGAATTTTGAATGTTCGGGCCATGAAAACTTGGGCGAAATTCTCAATGAAGCCTATTTTGCCGGAGCCAGGGCGGCCCGGGAGCAGGCCGCTCAGCATTGCGACAAATGGGAACTATTTTCTACGGCGAAGGAGATCAGGAATTTGAGGCTGGAGGGAGAGGAAACATGACTGATTTTAAAACAGGAGTGAACATGGAACTACATAGGCAAGGGGATATCC
>QHYS01000155.1 GCA_003223325.1 Acidobacteriota bacterium | reverse complement strand
CTTTGGCGACTCACCCTCAGTTCACGCGCGATGGCCGCCAGAATCAGCCGGCCAGCAGCAAACAAGCGGGCTGCTCGTTTCCGTCGATGTTCCATGCCTTCAAAATCTCGTCGAGGAGAAGGATGTGTATGCATACCGTCAGTATAGAGGATATGCTTTCTTTGTCACTGTATTATACGAGATCCAGTAATATTCGCCGTGCTCATGTTGAGCGTCAGAAGCTGATCGAAGCTGCGCCCGTTCAGAGGCAGCTCCTTGATCTGTTGCTCGCTGATCAGCCCGGACGTCGAGGTCGTCGTCGTGTTCACAAGCGGAGCAGCTTCCGTCACGGTGACTTGCTGTACCACAGTTCCCACTTGTAACGTCACATTCAACACCGCTTCCTGAGCCACCACCAGGTTAATTCCGCGGCGCACTTCCCGCTGGAAGCCCATCTTTTCGGCGGTCAGCTCATACTCCCCCACCGGAAGCGAAGCAATACTGTAACTACCAGCGGCGTCAACCTCCACCGCGCGCGTTAGCCCAGTCTCCAGGTGTTTGACGGTAACCATCGCGCCCGGCACCGCGGCTCCCGACGTGTCCTTAACCGTCCCCGTGATAGCCGCCGCGAAACCCTGAGCAAGAACCGGGCAATTGCCCAACAGGATCAAGCCAATCAATCCGACGATACTCGCTGCGAATCTCGCCAGCGTGTGTGGATTTCCCCCTGTTTTATTTGCCATATCCCCTCCTTTTGGGACGGCATTGTGCAGCAGGTCACCGTGACGGAGGCTGCTCCGCTTGTGAACACGACGACTTCGACGTCCGGAGTCATCACCGAGCGTTTACCGGAGTCGCGAACTTCTTCGGCAGGCGCCCGACCAAATCGAGACCGGGATTCCCCATTTCGTTGAGGTAGAAAATGCGGACGTCGGCCTCGCCTTTGATCACAAAATTTGCTACGACGCCGGCATTTGCGCCGAGTTTGGTCTTCGAGCCGATGAGATCGAGGACGCCCAGTTTGTGTAGCGCATCTCGGGTCGCAAATCCGTCGCTTCCTACCGTCGGATCCACATAGGCGATGGTCTTGGCCGCAAGCAGCGCTTGTTTGAGCGCTGCGGGTGTGGAGACCTCGGGCTTGGGCGCGCCCTTTTTCACGCCGAGCGCCAGGGTGAGACTCGCGAGCGTCGTGGCGCTCTTGGGGTCGATGTTGCCTGAGCCGAGCGCTTCCGGGTAAGGCGGCAGCAGGATCGAGACGTCAAAGATCTCGCCGCGAGCGACCTGCTGCCTGGTTCCCATACTCCTGCCATAGGTCACCTTAACTTTGTAGCCTGTTTTGCTTTCGAAGTCCGGGACCAGCTTATCTAACGACCGGCGAAACGGGTTCGGCACCAGGAGAGTCACTTCCGTTTGCGCGCCGGCGCTTGACCAAATTCCGAGCAAAAGCGTGCCGATTGCCACGAACGAGAATAAGTATTTCACGGATTGCTCCTTGGATTGGCACTTCGGGTCATCGCGATGGCTCAGAAAGGCCGCTTATACACCCGAGCTACTTCCGCGCAAACTAAATTGTTGCTGGCCGCATTGTCCTTCAGCCCGCGCTTTTCGGAACTCGTGCTACATTCCGATGATCCCTTTTACAACAGAAGAGGCATTCTGTTGCGGCTGTCTCGCTGCTGGCATTCACAGGCGGCCGGAGATGTGCGCACCTGCTTTGGAGCTGGTTAACCGTCCCGAATTATTTTGATCCCTTTCCAGTCCATCGTGTCCTCAACCCAGCACGGTCGACCGGCGTCCCATGGAGATAGACTGCGTTGATCCGCCGCGTATTGGTGATGTCGTCGAGCGGATTTGCGTCCAACACCAGGAAGTCTGCGCTCTTGCCCTTCTCCACCGTGCCGACGTCCTTGAGTCCCACCAGCATGGCGGAATTGCGAGTCGCGGCGACAATGACCTGAGCCGGCGTCATCTTTGATGCGACCATGTCGGCCATCTCTTCGTGCGCGGCCCAGGGAATGTTGCCGTCCGTGCCCAAGGCGATCCGAATGCCAGCCGCATTGAGCCTTGCCAGATGAGCCAATATGAATCTTGATTTGGCCCGATTTGACAAGCGATTCGTCCAGTGCGGTGTTGACTGCGATTTCGTGATGCTTTGTAACCGAGATCCTAGCTGGGCGAGTCGGACACCCTCCATGTGCTAACGACAGAGTTTACCGATTCGGCTTGACATCGCCCCAGTCAAGATGCTAAATCGCCCCCAGTTTTACCACGTGGGTCAAGGGCATCATCGCGGTAACTGGTTTACGAATGATCGGTTCAAAGAAATGATCCGACCTACGGAGGGTGTCTATGCCGTGCAGAGTTTCGCCACGAAGGCGCCGTGTTTCGGGCTTACTTTCGTTTGCTTTATCAATATCGCTTTTGTTTGCTAGCCAGCTACGTGCACAAGTCGCGGGAGCGACTTTATCTGGCACGGTCAACGATCCTTCCGGCGCTGTAGTGCCCAACGCCCAAGTGTCGGTCAGAAATACTGCAACCGGCGTGACCCGCGAGACGAGCACAGATTCTGCGGGCTTTTACGCGATTCCTAACTTATTGCCCGGCAGTTACGAGGTCACAGTTACCGCCGCCGGTTTCAGCACCGCAGTTCAGCCAAACGTGAATCTGGCCGTTGGCGCTCAGCAACAGCTCAACGTGGCGATGAAGATTGGGCAAACCACCCAAAAGGTGCAAGTCACCGAGTCTGCTCCGGCTGTCCAGCTCACTTCCTCAACCCTCAGCGGCGAGGTCCAAGCCCAAACCGTGCGTGAACTGCCCCTGAATGGGCGCGACTGGACTCAACTTGCCACTCTACAGCCCGGCGTCGATAAGATCGAGACTCAGATGAGCTACTCGGACTCGTCCCGCGGAAACCGCGGGTTCGGAAGCGAGTACACGATCTCTGGCGGCAGGACGACCTACAATAACTACCGCATCGATGGCATAAGTGTGCTCGATTACGCCAATGCTGCTCCTGGTGACGTGATCGGTGTGGTCTTGGGTGTGGACGCCATTCAGGAGTTTTCCGTGTTAACCGGCAGTTTTTCAGCCGAGTACGGACGGGCCGCTGGGGGAGTCGTTAACGCCATCAGTAAATCGGGGACCAACACGTTTCACGGCGATGCCTATGAGTTCCTACGTAATAGCTCACTCGACTCCAACGACTTCTTTACTGTTGGGGCTGGTAAACCAAAGCCGCCATTCCGCCGCAATCAGTTTGGTGGCTCGGCGGGCGGTCCAATCATCAAGGACAAGACTTTCATCTTCGGGGATTATGAGGGACTGCGCCAGACCAAAGGCATTCCGACCTCCATCACTGTACCGTCAGACGCGGCGCGTGCTGGGAATCTCACGTCCGGCTCGGTGCCGCTGAACCCTTACGCTGCGGTCTTGCTGGCATTGTACCCGCATGCCAATTCCGGGGTGAGCAGGGACACAGGCAAATTCGTCTTCGGCGGTGTGCAGGCTGTGCCGGAGAATTTCGGTACCGTGCGGCTCGATCACCGGATGAGCGACAAAGACAGCTTGTTCGGAACCTACCTGATTGACGATGCCGATTACACGCAGGCCGACAAAATGGATCTCCTCGTCATCAATTCGCACACCCGGCGGCAGACCGTCGCGATTGAAGAGACCCACACATTCGGCACCAATTTTGTAAATGCCGCACGCATAGGTTTCAATCGAGATAAAGTGACAAACCAATTTACGCCCAGCGCGATCAACCCGGCGGGCGCCGACCTGGCCCTGGGCAGCATGTTGAACCAGACTGCGCCGCGGATCACGATTAGGAGCAACGGACTTGCCGATATGTTTGGCGGCATAAATTCAGCTTCCCACAGTCGCCACGCCTGGAATTCCTACCAATTCTACGACGATGCAACTTGGATCCACGGAGCCCATTCCATCAAAATTGGCGGAGGTGTCGAGCGCGAGCAATATAACCCGACCGCTTACCAGAACCCAGGGGGGCACTGGGTGTTCAGCAATCTGAAGAATTTCCTGACCGGCGTCCCCAAATTTTTTGAAGCGGGCTTGCCGAACGCGGTGACCTCAAGGGAGATGCGCCAGTCTATAGTCTCAGCCTACGTTCAGGATGACTGGCGCTTCCGTTCCAACCTGACGCTCAACCTCGGTCTGCGCTACGAAATGGCCACTGTCGTCCACGACGCTCAAGGCAAGTTCGCGAACGTCGTGAGCCTTTTCGACCCGAACCCTACTTTGCCGGCGGCAGGCGCCACGGCCCCTTCGAACCTCCGATGCGAGAAGCAGTTCGACGCGGCAACCGCGTTTGGGATTGCTGCACAGGCGGGCACGAGCTGCGATAGCGTTGGTCCTTATTATAAGAATCCCACGCTCCGCAACTTCGAACCACGCTTGGGATTCGCCTGGGACCCATTCCGCAACGGCAAGACTTCGCTCCGTGGTGGCTTTGGCATGTATGACGTGCTGCCGCTGCCCGGTTACTTCCTATTGCAACAGAATCAGGCGGCTCCGTTCATGATATTCAAGAGCACCCAGGGTGCCGCCGTCGCAGGGCAGTTTATTGCAGGCAGAGGACAATCTTTGCTGTCAAGTTCAACGCAAAGCCTTCTGAGCGTTTCAACGATTGAGACCAACCCGAAACGCAGTTACGTGATGCAGTGGAACTTAAATATCCAGCGGCAGCTCGATCCCACGCTCACGCTAACACTCGGATATGTGGGCTCGCACGGCGTGCACCTGCTGATGCGTGGCGACGACGGCAACATGACCATCCCCACCCTGAGCTCGGCGGGATACCTCTTCCCCTGCGGCTTCGTCGCCGACACCGATACGACTTGCACCGCTGGGTTCACTGGAGGCGCTCTCGGAGTCGGAGGCGCAACCAGTGCGCAGATCAACCAGGCCTTAGGCATTATTCGCTATATCTTTTGGAATACCTCCTCCAACTACAACGGATTCAATGTGAATCTCGAGAAAAGGTTCAGCCACGGCTTTCAGGCGCAATTTGCCTATACGTTTGCGAAGTCGCTCGATGACGATTCGCAGACGATCGCCGGCGATACCCTCGGCAATGGCCTTAACTCACCAATGTGGTTCCTGCCGAAAGCGTTCTATGGCCCGTCCGACTACGACACTCGCCACGCCATATCGATCAATGGCTTGTGGGATATCCCCGCGCCGAAATCGCTCGGGCCGATTGCGAACACAGCACTGGGCGGATGGGAACTGGGCGGCATTTTCACAATCAACAGCGGTGTTCCAACTACTCCGATCATCTCGGATGATCCCTTGGGTCTACAAAACTCTGGTGCTGACCAGTTCGGCTTTCCGAACACCGTTCCAGGTTGTAATCCCGTGAACTCGAACTGGAAGGCGAATAACCTCACGTACATTAATGTAAACTGCTTTGCTCTGCCGACTGCACCGGCTTCTTTCGCCAGCCAGTGCGCCGATTTCCCGGGTGCGGCCACACCTGCACCGGCCGGCCAGGTATATTGCGCGAATCTGCTGGGCAATGTAAGCCGTAACAGCATCTACGGTCCGAGACTGGTCAATCTGGATTTCTCGGTGCTCAAGAACTTCCCAGTGAAGCGCGTTTCGGAGGTGTTCAACATTCAGTTCCGGGCGGAGATGTTCAACATCTTGAACATGCCTAGCTTCGTGCCGCCCCAGCCGGGCAGCGGCGATGGCAACGCCGCAGTTCTTGGGTCCGACGGATCGCCAAACGGGGGCAGCGTAGGTCAGCTACAGGAGTACGCAACGACGACGCCGTCGAGAGAAATCCAGGTTGCCCTAAAGGTTGTTTGGTAACATAAAGCCACACATCACTCTGCTCTTTGAACGGAGGCTTTGCGTGTGCGACGCAAAGCACGTGTCTTCGAATTCTCACATTGGGCGGATGGGGAGGAACTGCTCGGGTGAGGTCGTGGCACAGGAGGACCCCGTAAATGACGGTGTTCGTCACGATACAACCACATGGAGGGGAGACTTTCGTGAAACCGCTCAGTCTTATTCGTTCAGGGATTTGTCTGGTCCTTCTTACGCTGGGCACCGTCGGGGCCGCAGATCTGCCGAAACCAGAGTATCACCTGCTAAAAAAAATTTCTTTCAGCGCTGCGCCTGGCGGGCGAGAGTATTACGATTATCTGACTTTTGAGTCTTCCACCCGTCGTCTTTACCTTTCACACGGTACCGAAGTCAAAGTAGTTAATGCGGATACCGGCGAAACGGTAGGTACGATTTCGAATTTGAACCAGACTCATGGCATTCTCATTCTGAATGAGCTTGGGAAGGGCTTCATTACCGATGGCGGCGACGACAGTGTGGTTTTGTTCGACCTCGCTACCCTGAAAATAACGGGAAGGGTAAAAACGGTCGCAGAGCCTGACTGCATTACCTACGATTCGGCTTCTAATCACGTTTTCGTGTTCAACGGTCATGGCCACGGCATGACCGTCATTGATCCCCAAAACGGAGCGGCGCTCGGGATTGTACCCATGGGCGGCACGCCGGAATCTGCTGTCGCCGATGGCAAGGGCTTGATCTTCGACAACAATCAGGACACAAGCGAAGTGGTAGTTATCGACTCTCGTTCACTGACGATTAAGGTAAGGTGGCCAATCGCGCCCGCGGGCTCCCCTACAGCCATGGCAATGGACCGAGAGCACCGCCGTTTATTTATTTCGGGGCGAGATCCCCAATTCTTCGTGGTTATGAGCGCGGATACCGGAAAAATAATCCAGTCTTTCCCGATCAGTGCCGGCGTAGACGCCAATGTATTTGAGCCTGATACGGGTTTGATATTTACATCCACACGCGACGGCCTGATTCACATTTTTCACGAGGATTCACCAGATATGTTCAGCGTCGCCGGAACGATCAAGACGGAATACGGGGCTAAAACTATGGCCCTCGACCCTAAAACACATAATATATTCGTGACCACGTCAGACTTTGGCCCCCCACCTCCTGCGACTCCACTGAAGCCCAATCCTCAACCGGATCCCATGGACCGGGTCCCAGGGACTTTCCGGCTTCTAATCTATGGGAGATGACGATACAGTAGGGCGCGAATGTTGACACGCCGCCAATTTAACGGGTACTGGATCAGCGGGGGCGCAACATTGTTGGCCTCGGCGCGCTCTGTGACCTGTGGCATCACTCCTCGATTTCTTGCTATAGATCCTGAACAATCTTGCGATTTGCTTATAAAAGACGGAACGGTAATTGATCCCGAGCACCACTCGTCTTCCCGCTCAGATGTAGCCGTCAAAGATGGAAAGATCTTACAGGTCTTCCCTGATATTCCGATGAAGGGAGCTCGCCGGGTTATCTCGGCGAAAGGCAAAATCGTTACGCCGGGACTTATCGACATCCACGTGCACGTTTATGAAGGCGTTGGTCTTCTCGGTGTAAATGCAGACCACTACTGCCTCGCCAAAGGCGTAACCACGGCCGTGGATAGTGGTTCAGCGGGTTACACAACAATAGCCGGATTCCGTAAATATGTCGTTGACAGGTCCGCGACTCGAGTTTACGCGTCGATGGACAGCGGAGCGCTTGGTTTGATCACGTTCGCCGAGAATCTGGACTGGATGAACCCGCAACTGGCCGCGGAAGCTGCAGAACGTAACAGACCGGCCGTAGTTGCGATTACCGTTAGACTTTCCAAGAATGACGCCGGCACGAATGATCTGGAGATCTTGAGAAGAGCAAGAGAAGCTGCGGAAGCCGCCCGCCTGCCCATAATGGTACACGCTCAGGGTACATTCTCTCCCTTGGCCGATATCCTGCGCATGATGCGCAAGGGGGACGTGCTCACACATTGTTTTCATGACCAGCCGTACGGCTTGCTTGACGAAGGTGGGAAGTTGCGGCCTGAAGTGCGTGACGCGCGTGAACGGGGTATCTTTTTCTCGGTTGGACACGGCAGCCACTTCTCTTTCAACGTAGCCGCAAGGTGCCTGGCGCAAGATTTCTTGCCGGATGCCATCAGCAGTGATATCGAAGCGGTAAATGTAAATGGTCCCGTTTTTGATTTGCCCACCACGCTTTCCAAATTTCTGTTACTTGGATTGACTGTTGATAAAGTGATTGAGCTTGCTACCTTCCGGCCCGCGCATATTTTTGATTTTAAAGAATCGCTGGGTAGTTTGCGGCCGGGCCAAGTGGCAGACCTTGCGATATGGGCGCTCCGCGAAGGGAGCTTTCCGTTCACGGCATCCGGGGAGCGAAGAATCGGCCGACAACGGCTGATCTCAGCCGCGACGGTACGTGAAGGAACTTTGTATATCAACAGGACCGACGAGTTCGATGACGGCTAACGGTGGCATATCATAGATCTCCCACCGATCGGCTGGAGGAGAGAAATGTCTTCTCGAATTACACGAAGAGAATCCTTGCTGGCCGGCGCAGCTCTAGCTGTCGGTGGCATCGTGGGCTCAGCCAATGACAGCTTTCCGGCAGCTCCTCAATCGCCATCCAACATTGCGGACGCCACTTCGCTACCGCAGGTTGAGGCTGTAGCCCGAGAAAAGATACCACCGGCCATTTATGAGTGGATTAACGGTGGCGCGGCCGATCAGAACACGGTTCGATGGAACCACGAGGCTTATTCGCGGATCCGCTTGCAACCAAGCGTCTTGGTGGACGTTTCGAAGATTGATACGCGCATTAATTTGTTTGGCAAGGAATTACCTTTTCCCATTTTGCTGGCGCCAACGGGTGGTCACCGGCTTTTCCATCCCGAAGGAGAAATGGCCACGGTACGAGGTGCCGGCGCCGCCTCCGCCGCTGTTGTGATGAGTTCGGCTTCAACCTTCTCGATAGAGGACATCACCAAGGCCGCGACAGGCCCCGTCTGGCTACAGTTCTTCATAAAGCCGGACCGTGCTTTTACTAAAGATTTGGTACAGCGGGCAGAGGCGGCCGGATGCCAGGCCCTTTGCGTGACTGTCGACGACCCGATTACCGGAGTGCGTGACTGGACGCGGCGCGATCAAGCGGCAATGCCTCGCCTGGATCGGCCGAATGGTCCCGGTGCAAGCAGCGCTAAATTTGAGCCTTCAGCAGACAATTATTCGCCGATTGCTCCTGATAAAGTCACCTGGGAAAGCATCGACTGGCTTCGCTCGTTTGCTCGTGTTCCTGTGCTTCTGAAGGGAGTATTGAACCCGACCGACGCCGATCGGGCTGTGCAGGTCGGCGCATCCGGACTGATCGTTTCGAATCATGGCGGCCGTCAACTCGACACTGTGCCAGCGACCGTGGATGCGTTACCTTTTGTCGTGGAGAAGGTCGCCGGGCGAATGCCTGTGCTCGTGGATGGAGGCATTCGCCGCGGCACCGATGTGCTCAAGGCTCTGGCGCTGGGAGCGTCAGCGGTCCTGATCGGAAGGCCATATCTGTTTGGGCTCGCGCTCGATGGGTCCAAGGGAGTGACTCGGGTCATTAACCTCATAAGGTCAGAATTCGAGAACGCTATGGCATTGAGTGGCCGGCGATCGATCAGAAGCATAGATCGATCGGTTATGTGGCCCGTCTGAGGGTGCGCCGTGAAACGCCGTCATTTTCTAACCATATCAGCAGCAACACTCGATGGAGTAGGTCGGGTCGAGGACTGGCGCCGGGCTCCGTAGGTTCGGCCTATCGGTTGCTCCCCGTTTCCTCTGGGTTGGGATAGAGCTCGGGCGCGCCAGCCTGGAAGGTGGAGGGTTACCGTCCTCGCCCTTGCGGTCTGCGAGGCGGGTTCACAATTCCACCAAGGCTGCGTTTCCCGAGGCCCCCCTATAATGCCGGACGTCCGAATTTCTCAGGTCATATGTGGCCGAGTCCCTTTGCCTGATGTTAGCGTTACCTCCATCAGGGAGACGTGTCCCGCCTCCTCCGAGGACATTACTCCTCGGTCTTCGCTCCTACGGACTCATGCGTCAATCCCGTGTGGCTCTCCTCAACTTCGGCTTTTGGCCTCGTTCGTGGAGTCTTCGCAGGTTGCTACCAGCCCCTGCTGCTACCGGGATTATCCCGACGTTATCTCTGCAAATCTGTCCCCGGATGCCTGGTCCCCTACCCCGACGGTCCCACCGAGTGCATTTGCCTGTTTCTTCCTCGGTGTCATCGGCCTTCCCAAGACACTCTTTAGGTCGGCTTCCCGTTGGTATCCGCGAACGCGATTTTTCCGCGGGCTAGTTCTCGAGGTTGCAGACATTTTTTTATGTTCAGGCCTCCGAGTTTGCTCGCCTCCCAGGTCGCTCCTACCGCTGCGAATTTCTCCACAGGGCAGCCGAGGCTTTTACTTCCGGGCTTATCGTGCTTCGTTGCCTCTGCACGCACCGGATATGCTATCCGTCCGATACAGGCAATTGACAGAGAAAGGACTTCCACCTTTCTAGATTTGCAGTCTTGTCGGCCGCTTCCGAGTGCCTCAATAGCCAAACCGTAAGCTGGTTTCCAGTCCCCGCCACTTCAAACCCATCGTGCCGAGCACCGGATATGCTATCCGTCCGATACAGGCAATTGACAGAGAAAGGACTTCCACCTTTCTAGATTTGCAGTCTTGTCGGCCGCTTCCGAGTGCCTCAATAGCCAAACCGTAAGCTGGTTTCCAGTCCCCGCCACTTCAAACCCATCGTGCCGATTTCCAGCAATGGGCTTCCATTTGTTCGAGCTCGCATAGGTCACTTTTTCACTCATAAGCGGCCAGGCCCAGTCGTGTCGGCGACCATCTTCTCCGGCTTTTTTTCGACACAAATCAATCTGCCAGCCTTCGATTACAGGGGCGCGTGAAGCGCGGAGGGTGAACAATAGATCTGGCCCAACTGATCTTGGCCGCACATTGTGAGCTAGCGCGCCGCGCGCTGAAGCGTCGAGTCGATGTTTCGTCGTGGCTTTAAGACGTGTGTGGCGAAGCGGTCGGGGAACACAGACCAACGGGACCGCGCACGGAACCTGAGTTGATGTACTGCGCGGCAGCCTGCTCCCATTGGCGGAAAGACGGATAACGAGATACAGGGTTCCGGGTCCACTCCTGCTTCCACCATACAGCGTACGCGTGCGCTCTCACATGCCACGGATGTGAACGCACTTGTTCAAGAAGGTTGCCGAGCCAACACTCCCCTCTCGCCTGCGATAGGAAATGATCTCTGCCGACCTCCATTGTTCGCCGCCACATGCTCGATCTTGCGTTACCGCCACGAGGAGTACTCGAATGGTTGAGGGTGGCGATGCCGGGACATCGGCGCTCTAGTTCGGATAGTACATACGGTGGCAGTCCAACACTGCCGAAGAAAAGCGGGCGAAGCCAGAGCGTCAGAGCTCCCCAATCGAGATACGTTTCGACTGCCGCAGCGACGGCAGACCAATTGGCCCACTCGCAAAATGGCCACTGCTGCGCAGACCGCCACCATCGCTCGAAGCTCTGAAGCGATGGCGGACGCTTTTCATTCCACGCCTTTTCGCAATACTCCCAATACGCCCATGCTCTTCGGGAGAGAGGGTGCCTAACTCCATAGAAGACCAGCGCATCGAGCCAGCCTTGCCGCTTTACATGGCCAAATCTGTTGGTATGGACCCACTCCAAAAGATGAAGGCCTAAGGGTTCATATCGTTGCGCTCAATCCCACGCTTTTTCTCTTCCGGCAGCGCCGCAGGAACGATGTGAGTAGGCCTCCCAACAGGCCTCAGCAGGCCTCGTCCCCTTGACAAGTCAGCCATTAAGATGCTAGTTCACTAGACACTTTCGGGAGAGAGTGTCCGTCTCAACCGGTCAATGTGGCTGCTTAATCACGCTGGACTCCTCAACTTGTCTTGTTCGCTCCTGGTGTTGATCTCAGGCGCTATCGTATACAGATTTACGAAGCCGCGAGTATTCGAGGAGCATCCCTACGTCAAGCGCGCCTTTGTCTTCTGGCTACTGCTGTGGTTCGTGCTCATCTTGACTTGGGCGGTTTACAGCGGCAAGCCGAGCCGGCTGGTTTTGGCCTTCGTCGATCTTTACACGGTCTCGGCGTTTGGCTTCTACTGGGCCTATTCGGAGGCCGACGATTTTCAGTGGTTCAGAACCGCTCAAAACCTCGTCTTTCTTTACGCGGTTCTCCTGCTGTGGAACATGTTGGTCGGTGGGCGCGCCCTCCAGGATGACCCGCAGAGTTATTGGCGTTGGGTTTGGATTCTTCCTTCGGAGGCGGTTTCTGCGCTTGCCTTGATCCTGCTGGCGCTCGCCTTCCTTTTCCGATACGGCCCGGTAGCGATACCGCTTTCATGCGTAGTGATGCCGCTCTACGCTCTTTTTCAAAGGCCCACCTACACAATACTGTTCCTCGAGAGGTCCGATCCGGGCTGGATGTTGGCCTTGGCGTCTGGAAAATTGGTCTTTGGCCTGGTCTTCTATTCGCTGTTCTTTTCTCCGGCACGGAACTACGTGGCCATACAAATCCCACACATTAGTCCGTATGACGCGAGTGCCGTAAGAAAGTGGTCGAGACTTGCAGCCGGCGCCTTCGCCAGCGCGGTTCTCGCGCTTCTTGCTACCAAGTTGACAGACTGGATTGCACACCTTCTGAAACGTTAGCGTCCATAGCGCGAACATCTCGGGAGCACACCATTGGCTCTCCGCGATTAGATGGACTTGACGGTTCGATTCGTCACGTCGATTTCGGAGATTCCTTCTGCCACCGTCCGGGTACTTTACGAATCCGTAAATCACCTGGGAGCCCTTCGCGTGTGTCTAGCTAAGCTAGACGATTCTTACGTGTCCGACTTTGATTTCCGCACTCAAGTCTTGCGACCAAACTGGGTCTGGTCCAACACCTGTCCGTACCAACGATTCCGTCTGAGTCGTGAAAAGCTGCTGCGAGACGAAAGCGAAGAATTCAGATCGACCTTTGTGTGTGCGATGTTGTTTGACACGCGCGAGGAGTTCGGTCGCGCCGCCACACAAGAGGCCGCGCGTCGGAATCGGCTGCGGACATAAAGTGCCGAGCTCGGTGGGCGGGCTACAACCCGAGGGCTGAGCGCGTGACCGCGCCGACGTCGCCATCGGCGACCAGGCCCTGTTGTTGCTGGAACTGCCGCACCGCTGCGTGGGTCTGCTGACCGAACACGCCATCGACAGCGAGATTCGTTCCAGCCGCTGCGAAGGCCTGCTGCAACGCACGGACATCATCGCCGGTCATGGGTGGCGTCGTCAGGCGGAGCGTTCGAGGAGCATCGTTACCGCCGAGCGAGTTCTCATCAATCGTGATCCCACGGATGGCAATTGGCAGGGCCAGGTCCCAACGTGAGTCTTGGATCAACGCGCGAAAAACGTCCATACGATACACCGTCGGGTGCAAGGCCAAGTTCGGGTTAGTCGCCAACCAGACACGCCTCGTGTCGACATAATGGCTAATCCAGCCGTTTTCATCGACGGCGTCGGGCGTTCCGAATTGCGCAACCGTGCGGTCGCGTAGGGTGCGCCAAGCTCCTTGCACGTGACTGTCATAGACTACCGATATACCAAGGGCACTGGAAATCGCGATGTCCGCTGCGGCAGATGCTGCGGGCGCCCAGTAATTTGCATCGAAAAACTGATCCTGTGTAGTCTGCATCGCCGGATCTTGGCCCGCCTGACTGAGCAGCCCCCGTAACACGATATCCGTGTCGAGCGTGAAGTCGCGCCGTTGGAAGCGGTCGAGGTAGGGCGAAAGTTCCGCGGCGATTGCCGCGCCCGGCGTATCGCAGTAAGTCTGGAGGAGGCGATAGAGGTTGCCGCTTCCCAAAGTTACCTGCGAACGACCGTAGCTCAGATGGCCAGTGTCGCCCGGCAGGATGCCGACCGCGCCATAGTCGCCTAGAATCCGACCGGTCTCAAACACATTCACGATCGCCGTAGCTGTCTTCTTCTGGAGATTGGTCAGCGTCATAAACTACCTCGCAAAATGGATTCAATAAACTATTTGGGCGAGGGCGGTCTCATGCGATCCCTTAGCGATTCCACCGCGTGTCCTTGACGTTAGGAACTACTCCAAATACTCCCCCTGGTTTAGGGCAATGGAGCCGTGAGCTACATGAACTGTAGGCTGCACTGACATCCTGGGCTCCTCTGAATGTTGCGCCAACTGATGTATCGGAAAAACTACGATAAAGGGGTTGGCCTCGGCAATTCGACAGACCAATAGCCGCGATTATCTCGCAAGGGAATGCTCGCCCAGGCCACAACGCTAGAAGAACCTTAGAAGAACCCCGTTGATCACGGTTAACATTATCGATAGACTTTTTCAAGAGAACTCAAACCAAGATCGTCCTCGAGCCTCTCTTCGTGCAAACTTCCGAACCCGGAACCTGCGTACCAGTTTTGCGCGCTTCTTCATCAAGTCGTGGTTCAGGATTTCAGCCAACCGCCGGGCAATTGATTTTGGACCAAGGGGCCTAGCGCGTCCCAGCCTTTGAGATGGCTTCGACAGGGGCGTCGAGGGCTACAGAAAGACTGCCGCTGATCAACATCGTTTTTCTCCCGGCTCTTCTTCCTGACGCAATGAACATCGCGAGCAACCCCCAAGGCATTTGGATGTTGTGCGAGAAACGCCTGCATCTCAGCGAGTTTCTTTGCGGTTGCATTCATCGTGTCGGACCACCAGCGAATCAGGCTATAGTCCGCGACAATCGCGCCCACAACTGGGGCCGGTACGCCTGGGAACAGAGCTTTGAATCCGGGTTGGCCCACGGCCTTCGAAATCGACTGGTCGGGCCTGGTCGGCGCTAAGGAATAATTCGGTCGATAGGGTATTGTCGTAATGCGTAGCCGCATAGAACAGAGTGCCCCCGAATTCCGGCGCGCTGGTGACTATCTTCCGCTCATCATTCTGGTCCATCAGTCCCAGTGCGACGCTCGCATCCAGTTCGTCTCTTACCGTCTCGGGAGGTGTGTGTTGGTTCATGGCAAAAAAGGAATGCGAACTCGTGAGCGTTGATTGAAGGCCGGCGTTTCCAGCGCCCCGATACGCCACTGTAATCAGGAAATTCTCCGCCATAACGTGCCGAAGCTTTTCTGCATCTGCTACGCCGATATTCAACAGCGTAAGGCCAATGCGAGACGCCGTTGCCGAATCGGAAATGATCAGCTGACCAGTCGTTGGCTCGTACATCGTCTTGCCTGCCAACACCAGTTTGGAAATCCAACCGTAGTTGACGATCCCGAGAAGGTTGATGTCGAGTGCGTACTTGCGTTGTCGCACGTTCGTGAAAAGGTCACGGGTCGCGCGTACCCCAGACAGCGGAGAGTCGGGATCCAGCGTCAGTGCGGACAAGTCGCCGTCCAGTGCAGAATGAATCGCCGCGCGCGAAGTGGCGCTTAGGGTATTCAGGTCGATCTCGTAAACGAATGCCGCCGTATGCTCCTGGCTACGCGAGAGTTCGGCGGTAACAGCAATTCCGACAGTCCTTTCGATCGAGCCTTTTACGGTGTCCTCGATGCCCTTGATCTGGTCCGGCGGCAGACCCGCCCTCTCAAACTCTTGAGCATCAGCCTTTGCATCACTGCTGATTGCCGACATCAGTTTGCCCAAAATGTCACTCTCGCCGACATTGGCCGACACGCCCGCAGAAGCCTTGACTTTGACGCTGAATGCTTCTCTTGACTTGCGATAGTAAGCAAGGCGTACCTGCTGCTCGCCGTACTTGAGCACCCGGATTTGGTATTCGCCCGTAATCTCGACGTCGGCGCCGATTGTGATGGATCCGCCGCCTTTCAGCGCGACGGTCGGTAGCGGCACCGGAAGTGATGCTGAGGCAAGAGGGTTGACGGCTGCCAACAAGTCGGCAGTGGCTGAAAACTTCAGAGTTCCGGTGCCCGTGAGCGTGACGATCGTGCCGAGTGAAAGCGCCTCAAGATCTTCAATATCGCCCGGAATGACGAACCCCGCAACCGTGTCTTTCACAGCGTCCAGGAATTGCGGCGCGGAAGGTCTTGTTGTGAACGGACGATAGTTCACAATCGCAACACCTGCTCCCGCCTGGAACCCGAATTTCAGGTCCCCGGAAGTCATCGTCGCAGCAAGGCCAACAACGCTCCATTGATCGAAAGGTCCGAAAGGTTCTTCAAGTACTTCACCAGCGCGGAATTGTCGTTTGGTGTCACATTGACTGCGGCATTGATACCATCGGTGATCTTCAGCGTAGGCATGCCGAACTACTCCTCACCGGCCTTGAATCCGTCAATTCCGGCATTTTTCTCCTGCTTAGATCGGCCAGGGACTCCAGTTTGAGCCCTGCCGACGGCATTGTACGGCAGTTTTCTTGCAAGGAGAGCTATAGAGCATCACTAGCTGCCCACTCGCCGCAAGTGAAGTCGATCCTCAACATAGCTTGCCCAGGAAAGTATTCAGTCGACTGAACGCGATTTTGCAAATATTTGGCTCTGATTCAGGACCTCATTCCCGCTCGTGCACGGCATGGTTCAGGTTACTGAACAGCACGTCCTCACTCACGATGTTTCCCTCGTCTGCTAACTTGACAGTGAATTTTACACATGATAAATCGCGCTTATTTCTCACGGAAGGAACGGAAAGGAATAAGTAGCAACTGCAACCAAAGAGAATAACCGTTCCGGCAGGTGGGAGTTTTGTATTAGAACTGGACTTGAACAGGAAGTGGTCTCAATGGTGGAAAGACTTTCGCCCAGGAGAATCCAATGGACAAGCTCACTACCTTGTTGAGTTTTCTCGCCGCGTTAAGCATTGCTACGGAGAGAATCACCGAGATTATTAAGGGATTACCCATACTGTCAGCATGGTTGGCAGTTGAACGTAAACCCGGTCTACAGGAGGAATTTCGGAAAGCTTCGGTGCAGGGCCTTGCCTTACTCGCTGGGACGTTGGTTGCTTACCTCGTTCGCGACCCTCTTGGCAAACAGTTCGGTGTTACTGATTTGTCCCCGTACACGTACTGGGTTTTCGGTGCGATGGCGAGCGGCGGCTCGGGTATCTGGAACAGCGCACTGGATATCGTTCGTGAGGTGAACCGTCGAAAGCAGATCGCCACAGAAAAGTTAAAGGCTGCATGAAGTGTGCCATCGCGACTGCAACACGTGACCCGCATTAAGTGGGAAGACAGGACACTGTCGTTACGTCTGGCCGCCAACTTTCAGAAGAAGGACTGAGCAACCGGAGGTTAACAAACGTGGCAGAAGGTTCCAGCCTGAAAGTAAACGTTTTCGACGGCGCGCGCCAACCCATAGGGACGGGCGTGCGGATCTTGATTACGATCACGGATGGCAGCAATAAGCAGTTGGTCCGAGACTACTTTCGACCCGGACAGACATTTGATTTGCCCTTTTACAACAATCTTTTTGACAACTAGACCGTCGTTGCGTACGCCGATGGCTATACACAGGCTGGTTTCACACCAGTAAAATGCTCGCCCTTCACGTCGCAGACTGTCGACATCATGCTGTTGAAGTCAGACGCGAGCTTCAACTTCGCCATGGCGCGGTGGGACGCGCTCGCTGCGAGCCGTCCTCTTCTCCACGGAATTCTCGCTCATGGCGCGTTGGATGTTGATGCGGCACGCGACCGTTATGTACAGCTGATGGAGAGCGAAGGACCGGTACTCGCATGCCTGCTCAATATTACTACTTCCATGATGGCGATCAATTTGCCTGTCGCGAATCCCCTGGCGTATTTCAAGGAACTGATCTGGGACGGGACCATGGCGCAGGACCGTTTCTATGGCTACGCGGATCCAGCACTATACGACCAAGTAAAGCGGGCACAGACGCAGGGGACCTTCGCACGCGAGCCGGGTTTCGCGATCTTTCACAAGGGCGCCACGGATAGTTTCAAGCAGATCCAATTCGGTGAAGCAAACGTGCAACTCACATTTCACGCCGATGACAAAAAGTTAATCGATGGGGTCGAATGCATAAAGATGGAACCCGATATCGACTACTACAAGGATCTGGCTGCCCATGCCTTGCTCGAAGTGATACATAACGGCATCGGTGGGTGCTTGACGGATCCGAAGCAAGTCTATGTTTTCCGTATTGCCGGGCGCCGCGCCGGCTTTCCGGAATTTGACCCTCCCTATGTCATTGTCTGAGCTGCGAAATGTAGAAGACTGCCGGATATATTGCACCTGGCCCAATGGTAGAGTCCCCGACGCCGAAAGGATGTTCTCTTTTCTCGATAGCATCCAGTTACATCATTTGCGCTCAGCGCGTAAGAATTGCGTATAGAAAACGTCAGAGGAGGAACAGATCATGAAGAAAACTAAGTCGAGCCCACAGTTCAAAGTGTTCTTCCGGTTCGCGATTGTACTCGTAGGGTTCGGAATTGTCTCGGCCTGCCCTTGTGATTTTGCTCATGCTGCGGATCCAACCGACGTTCCAGCACCTCTTCTCAAAAAGGGACATCCGGTCGACTGGTGGTTCGTTTTCAAATTCAACTCCTCGGTTTTCCCAGGTTGCAGCGGCGGGGCAACAAGAGTTTGCCTGTTTGGCGGTACCGTTCAGAATTACAAAGCCTTTGGCCAGCAGTTTGTCTATGCGAGCAGTGAGAATCGTTCCCTTCAGATGGGAAGTGATTGTGCAGGCGACGCAACAGCGGAACCAATAGGGGCGACCTTCGAACAGGTCTATGACAGCTCGGTCCACTACGTAGTGTGGAACGACCAATTCTACGACGACCCTAAAATCAAAGGATGCACCAAGGAATGTGGTGGCCCGTGGGGACATTCGAAGGGCACCCTCGCATGGAATGACGCGGGCGAAGGGTTTGTATTGCAGGTCACGACACCATCGTGGCCAGCGGCAGGAAGTAACAAGTTCCCACGCAAGACAGACGGCAATACGTTGGGTTGCGTTAAAGACGACAACGTCGAAGTGAGCCAGCATTTCTTCGCTTTGAAGTTGAACAAAGACGACCTCGTAAAGGTTCTAAGAGCCCTGCACAACGCAAGTGTTGTGACAGATCCAAGCAATCCACAGATAGTTAACAACGGAGGGCCTGCGGATGTCCAAGAGCTTGTGCGGATGCTTGGAGTGAAATCCGACAGCACGACCTTTACCGACGATAAACTTTCAAGCGGAGTGGAGCTGATCTCGAAGCCTTCAGGTTTAAATGTGCCACCGTGGCAGATGGTCTCGGCTGTTCTTGGCAGCGTGTCTCTGAGGGTTGCAACGTGGTGGGCAGTGCCCAAAATCTATACCACCACCGCGTCCACCAGCATCGCTTGCTGGAGCAATTCCCTCGCTACACCCGGGCCAGTCGAGATTGCCACTACGGGACACTGGGCGGCAAAGACGTTCGGTCTGACCGGGGGAAGTGGCACCAACTTCAATCACGCTAAAGTTGGAGTATCTATTTCCGGTGACTACCATTACTCGATTTTTGGAGACATGAATCAGCAAGGCTCTACGTCTGGGCCGAACTGCTCTAGCAGTCAAAACGGACGAGGTGGGCTGTTCTATGTCCTAGACAGTCCGGACTTGTCCGAAGGCGTGACCGACCTAATAAAAGGCAGCACAGCGCCGACGCAAGCTTCACCAAGGTGATATCTGTGCCTATGTCGCTCGTGGGTGGAGCATCTCTGGGCGAAAGGCCGGGAATGTCTCTCCGCGTCGTCGCTCTAACGGCAAAGCGCTGATGTTGGGTTCAGCGTCCCGGCTCATGTGTTCGTGGATCGCACATTGTGACGAAGAACATCATCGTTTGCTGCGATGGGACAGGGAATGAGTTCGGCGACCGCAACTCGAATGTCGTCAAGCTCTATGACGCTCTGATCATCGACCGCAATCGGCAGGTCGGGTACTACCACCCAGGCGTAGGTACGATGGGCGCCCCGACAGCTCACAACAAGATTGGCAAGGCTTGGTCGGTCGTGATGGGGTTGGCCTTCGGAGCCGGGCTCCTGGCGAATGTGGGCGGCGCTTACCGTTACCTGATGAACGTCTATGAGGATGGCGACAAGGTTTTCCTGTTCGGCTTCAGTAGGGGCGCCTATACAGTGCGAGCAGTCGCCGGCGCGTTGCAGATGTTCGGATTGCTCTATCCCGGGAACGAAGCGCTGATCCCTTACGTGATTCGCCTTTACGCGAAGCGAACGCGGAAAGCCGGCGGGATGACAGACACTCTCCGAGTGGCAGATGAGTTTAAGTCAACATTCAGCCGCCACTGTCCGCTGCATCTCGTAGGAGTGTGGGATACGGTGAGCTCTGTTGGATGGATTTGGAATCCGCTGAAACTACCTTACACAGCCCAAAACCCGGATATGGTGAATGGTCGTCATGCCGTGTCGATCGATGAACGGCGTTGCTATTTCAGGAATAATCTTTGGGGCCCGCAATTGCCAGGTCAGAGCGTTAAGCAAGTCTGGTTTGCAGGCGTACATTCGGACGTAGGAGGCTCCTACGCCGAGGCGGAAAGCGGACTATCCAAGATCAGCCTGGAATGGATGCTGTGCGAGGCTATGTCTCTGGGTTTGTTGGTTGATAGGCGGAAAGCAGCACGCATCCTCGGAAGAATCCCCCCTCCTCCGCCGGTTCCGCCGGACCCAACCGCGCAAATTAACGATTCGCTGACTTTCTCGTGGTGGCTCCTTGAGTTTCTGCCGCACCGTCATTATGACCCGGTCCTGAAGAAGATTAGATGGCGAATCCCGCTTGGAGCGAGACGCCGGATTCCCAACGGGGCCGTTTTGCACGCGACAGTAAGGGAGAAACTTCGCGCAGATCCGAACTACCGGCCGAAGAACCTACCTACGAGTCAGGATGAAGAACCCAGAAATCCTTGCGAATTTACGTCGGCTGTTTAAGTTGCGCCTTGTCAAGACGCAATCAGGACTCGAAGAACGATAAGTGGAGTTTCAGATGCTTTTTCTTTGCCGCATTGCCACCCGGAGGTCTGGGGGACCTGCAGGTTTGTGTAACTACTGAAACTTTATTGCGCGGAGAAAATTATGAATGAGTTGACGGGTCAGAAGGATATGGTTGTCGACACGCTGCAGAAGACACTCGATGCGTTCAAAAATGACGGGTCCGGTGGTCCAGCAGATCATGAATGACATGCTTCATCCGGGAAGCGAAGCCGAACGACAGGCGATGAGGGCGCAGATTGTAGCTGAGCTGCAGAAAGCGCACGACGTTGAGGCGTCCTTGCCGAAGAAAGACGAGTGGTATGCCCCTAGGAATTCGGTCGTGTCGTTGGTTCAGGCAGCTATGGAACCTAACCTATGCATGGATTTTGGGGCGATGCGGAAGGTCTGAGCACAGAAACATTTGGGGACCCTGAGAATCCTGGTGTAAAACCAGTGAGGCCGTGAAGTGATCGCTTCACGACCCAATTCTCAGGAGGTCACCCAAATGGTGATTAGCACCAACGAGCGTAGCGCGAAAAAGCCCGCCCAGCAAGGGATCGCAGAGGATACCCCCAAGCCTATAAAAATCAACGGGTCCACACACTTTGACTTCGAGGGGAAGAATTTGACGCCCTACGGTGGCCTATTACCGGTGGCCACGATGTTGGAGAAGCTCCAGTTTCAGCAATTGGTCGAGGGAACCCTCACGGTGAAGCGTGTAACGCGAGCGATGCCCTGGTATCAATTCGTACTGGGTCTAGTGCTGGCTCTGTACGTGGGATTTTCTCGGCTCCATCATCTGCGCTTTTTGGCCCGCGACCCGATGTTGATCGGGATCTTAAAGGTGCTGGAGTTGCCACCGCAGTGCACGTTCTGGCGATTCTTGGCTTCGCTCCATTTGACGGTGACGCAGCAGTTGCTCGAAGTGCAGCGAGAGATGCGGCAGAGAGTATGGGAAGCGGCCAACGTCAAACTGGCGTCGGTGACTTTGGACACGGATACGACCGTGCACACGGTATACGGAAAGCAGATGGGGGCACGGAAAAGTTATAATCCGAAGAACAAGGGCAAAAAAGTTTTCAACCTATTCTGACGTTTCTCGCGGAAACCAAAGAGTTCGTAGGCGGAGAACTGCGCAACGGTGATCGTCCCACCGGGAGACAGATCGCCAAGCATTTGGAATGGGTGATGACGGCTGTGCCCCAAGGCGTGCAGGTGATTTACGGACGAGCCGACTGTGGGTTTTATTGCTAGCTGCAGTGATTATAAAGCGCGGCTGATCGGCCACGGATGCATTCCGCACTCGATTCCAAATCTGCCGGCGGATCCACCTATTCCCTTTACGAGTATGAACCGGACACCGAAACCGGACGGAAGCGGCTTTGCGATTAGCGGCTTTGCGTTGCTGGAATTGAATGGTCCGGCGATGAACATTACGTATATCAACGAAGACGGTAGCGTTTTTTCACAAGAGACGTGGACAAGGCAAGTAGCCGCGGCGGCACCGACAACTTGAAGAGAAGATACGTTTGTTGCGTCACTTCTTGCCTGCAAATGGGGCTAGGACTTCCGCAGCATGCGTTAAGGCGGGAAACTGATTTTGCTTTGATCGTTCGGAGAACACATGGATAAAAGTGAGCATCAGCGAGAATTATGAAGGAAGCGTAACCCCCGTCCGCTCAGATATTTCGACATTTTCGAGCGGCACAGGTCGCCGGGTTTTATTTCGACATCTTTGACCCAGCCACAATGATTCGATCATGGGATGACGTCAGGATGCAGACTTGGTGGCCAGGGTGGATATCCGGAGATTGGGGCTTCGAACACGACGCCGCTTTCCACTGGTCACCGCAGCGGCCGTATCACGGAATGGACATGGGACGAGTCCGGCGAGCGAATCCAAGTCACGCGCACGCTGCACATCACGTATCGGGAACTCGTCGCACGCCACTTAGAGCCTGCGGAATTGGCCCACAAGGTTGTGGAGTATTCGATCGTTTCGGAGCCAACAGACGGGGAAGAAAAGTACGAAAAGCTCGACGCTTTCTACCTCTCCCCAGACGCTTTCTGCCTTGTCTTTTTTTTCCGTAATCACGAAGCGCTTCGTGGCTACCAGAGCATCGATCACCATCGCCTGAAGGTGTTGAGATTCCTTGTCATCGCCGAAACCCTCGATGTAAATACGCTTCACCTTTGCGAGCTTGGCGGCCATTTCAGGATCAATCGCAGGCTTGGGAGTCACTTCGGTTGTTGTTGGGACCGTTTGAGCAAGCGAGCGCGCTGCAGTTTGAGGCAGATAGAGTCCACTCAGAAATATCTCGAACTCGAACCCGATGATGCAGAAACCAAGCATCTGCTCGTGGCCTTGCGAGACGAGCCGCCACCTCCGCGTGCGCCGGATGAGTGTATCCAGCAGCTCTACCAAAGATTTTCCTCTTTCTACGAATTTAATGTTTGCGAAGAGTTGTATTACGAAGCGCCCCAGCGCCTGTACGACCTCGTCAAACAGGTCCTGGGAGATCGCAGGGGACTGGCTGTGGTCGATCTTGGTGGCGGCTCCGGACTTGCCGGCCTGCAGCTGAAGCCATTGGCGGCCCGCATGACCGGCGTGGACCTTTCGCCCGAGATGATCACTCTGGCCCGCGCCCGCAATATTTACGATCAGCTCAAAGTTGCCGAAATCACTCGCTGGCTCGGCGGGAATCAGGATCGTTTTGATCTAATGGCCGCGTGTGATTGCCTGATCTATTTCGGTGATTTGGGCCAAGTGGTATTACCCGCAGCCGGCAGGCTCGCGCGTGGCGGGGTGCTCGCCTTTACCCTCGAGCGTGGGTTCAGTACCCATTCCGGCTCACCGATACCGGCCGCTACACTCATCACGCCCGGCATGTCCGCGAAGTTGCTGCTGAAGCCGGACTGCAGGTCGCGCGCTTAGAGGAAGCCTATTTGCGCAAGACTCTCTCACCTAGTCGGCTTCGGCCTCCAGTCGAATCAGAACGCCAGCTTCAGTGCGAACTGCATTTGCCGCGACGGGTTAGCCGTCTGCGTGATGACCCCCGCCACAGAGCTGTAACTTGTGCCCGAAAAAGTCACAGGATTGGGTTGGCCAAAGTTTGTGTGATTGAACGCGTTGAAGAGCTCCATCCGGAACTGCAAACTGTATTGCTCATTCAAACTGAACTTCTTGGAGAGCGCGGTGTCAAAATCGGTGAACGCCGGTCCAGTGAAGGCTCCGCGCGACAGGTTTCCGAAAGTTCCGGCCAGCGGCACGGAGAAAGCTTTGGGATCGAAATAGCGGCCTGTGGTCTTGAAGCCGTCGACACCCAAAACCACTGGCCCAGTAAAAGCTGGATTGCGGTTGGGCACGTCAGGATTCTGGGTATCGCCGGATCCAGAGCTATTGGAACCAACCAGGGGCGTAAAGGGGAAGCCACTCTGCGTGGTAATGCCACCACTCCATTGCCAGCCGCCGATCAATTTGTCCACCACACCTTTGGCTGCGCCGCCGAAGTGTTGGCCACGTCCAAACGGCAATTGATATAAGAAATTTGCGTTGAACTGGTGCGTCAGGTTGTAGGCCGCTACTCCCCTGTTGAAGTTCATGTCGAAAGGATCCAAGACGCTTGGAGGCTCATTCGTGCCGGAGGTGGCCAGATAGGCGGAATTGATATCCAGCAGCTTGGAAAAGGTGTAATTGGTTTTGAAAGCCAGCCCCCGGGTCGCGCGCTTGGTCAGCGAGACAGCCCCCGCGTGGTAACTGCTGTTGCCGTTATAGAACCAGGATTGAGTGGCGCCTACAAAGGGATTCGGACGCTGCACGAGCTGGGTGGTGCCGCTCGTGACGAAGGGTTGTGGGGGCGTCCAGGGCAGGTACGTTGTGCCCTGCGGAACACGGCACGGGACTCCGCAAGTGTCCAGGCCACTGGGGGCGGCAGCGCTGCGAATCCCGCCGCTGACACATCCTGCTGGATCCGCGCACACTTGTGGCGGGGCCATATTTGTATCCATCTGAGACACGACGTGATAGGCCTGGCTGCCCACATAGCTCAATTCCACCATGAAGTTTTGCGAGAGTTGCCGCTGCACAGTAAGAGACCACTGCTGGAGGGTGGGAGTGTGCATCACCGGATCAAGACCCCCTGGGGAAAAGATCGAGCAGGTCGTGTTTTTGTCTGCTGGCGAATGGCAACTGGGCGGAGGCTGCGTTCCAAAAGGTATGGTGCCCACGATAGAAAGCAGAGGCTTGCCCGTTATTGTCATACGCGCGCCGAAAGGCGGATCGGCGTTGAGCCGGTGACCCAGATTATCCTGCAGGTCGTTGTAGATCCCAAAGCCGGCCCGCACCGACCACTTTCCCGAACCAGTTGGATCCCAAGTCAAGCCAATACGAGGTTCCCAGAGCGATTTGGCGTTGTTTTCCAGGAACGCCGAAGAGGCGATTCGTGGACCGGTTTGGATGATCCCATTGAAGTCGAAAACGTAATTAGCGGCATGTCCGCGGAGTTCATTCCAACCGTTCGTAAGCTCGTCCCGCAATCCCAGGCGCAGCGTGAGGTTCGGTTTGAGCTTGATATCATCCTGTAAATACCAGGCCACTTCCGTGGACCGGAAATAGAGCGGCTGCGGGTTTGAGGTCGCAAAAAACTGCGTGAGGTTATCCTGGAGGAAGGCCAGCAAGGTATTATAGTTGGCAGTTCCCGCCGTATATTGAGCCCCGCCATACATGTTTTGTTGCACGCGCTGAACCCACGCGCCTGCGCTCATGGAGTGATTGCCCTTGGTGAAGCGCACGTCATCGGCCCAGGTGGTGTGGCTTCTGGCATCGCGATTGGGGCTGTTGCCGGTCGGCTGGGCCAAGGCTGCCTGAACGACGGTGTTGGACCCACCTCCAATGGTGATCGCGCCGGGATTGGTTCCTGGTAGAAATACCAAGTTCCCGGGGATGGGATATTCGGGAGCGGGAACTTGTACCTGTGTACCCCAGGCGCGCGAGAATCCCACGGTCGCCACATTCACGACTGAGGAGGAGAAAATATGCGTCTCTTGCAAGCTCGCCAGATAAGCGCGCTGAGCCGTGAGCGTGCTGAAAACGGGGTCGGCAGGCGGCGCGGATCTGTGCCCGTCATCGCCGTTGAAACTAGCCGAGAAAGTGTCTGCACCAGAAATGGTGGCGTCAAAGCGCACCAGTGCAAAATCTTCGCGGACCTTGCGCAAGGGATTGGTAATGGCCTGGGCCGTTCCGGTGGGCAGGTTGTTGTTCGCTGGATCGGTCAACTCCGGCCCATTGGGCGCGGGCCAGAAATACTGAGCGTAAGGCAGCATCCCCACCGAACTGGGTTTGGTGGCAGTAACATAGGCAGCAGGATTTGGGCACCCGGCCGCGGGTTTGACAATGTAGCAAGGCATCAAGCCCTGGCGAGCCAGTGCGTCCGGCACGTTGGCAACGTTCGGCACGTTCCACCGTTCCCGAAATCCTTCATAGTTTCCAAACAGGAAGATCTTGTCCTGCTTCAGCGGTCCTCCCAGTTCCCCTCCAAATTGGTTCCGTTTGAACGGACCCTTGGCGGTCTCGAAGTAGTTCCGCGCGTCCAAGCTGCTGTTGCGCAAATACTCGAACACGCCTCCATGCAACTGGTTCGTTCCCGACGAAGATACGACTACGACTTGAGCGCCAGCCCGTTTTCCATACTCGGCACCGTAGGTGTGCTGGAGGACGTTATATTCCCGCACCGCGTCCACGCCCAGCAACTGCCCGCTGGACCCCGACGGCGTGAGGAACTGCCCAGTCGAGTTTGAGCCAATGTAATCGACGCCGTTCAATATGAATCGGTTGGTTTCCGGCCGCTTTCCTGCGACGGAAAAGGAAGTCCAGGCCTGATTGTTGATGTTCGAGCGGTTATCCACCGTGCCCACGTTCAGGGTCAAGAGCTGATCAAAACTGCGCCCGTTCAGCGGCAGCTCTTTTATCTGCTGCTCGGTGATCACTCCAGATGTCGAGGTCATCGTCGTGTTCACCAGGGGAGCGGCTTCCGTAACCGTGACCTGCTGCACTATGCTTCCCACCTGCAAGGTCAAATTCACCACCGCTTGCTCAGCGACAACCAAGTTAATTCCGCGGCGCAATTCCCGCTGGAAGCCCATTTTTTCCGCGGTCAGCTCATATTCGCCCACCGGGAGCTGCGCAATCGTGTAATTACCACTGGCATCCGCTTCCACCGCGCGTGTCAGTCCAGTCTCCAAGTGTTTGATCGTGACCATCGCGCCCGGCACTGCGGCTCCCGAAGTATCGCTAACCGTCCCCGTAACAGCCGCAGCGAAACCTTGAGCAAGAACGGGGCAATTACCCAAGAGGATCAAGCCAATCAATGCAACGACAGACGCTGCCAATCTTGGCAGCCCGAACGGAGTTCTGGTTACCATGGCTCCTCCTTGTAGCACACCACTCATTTAAGCCGGAACCATGGCCGCAGCCGAGTTCCGGCTGGCCCGAGAGAATCCCTATGGCAACTGCCTAGCGCTTATGTACGCTCCAGTCGGCCCCGTATCGTGCTTCGGCTCCGCCTAGTCCTCTAGTTTTGGAAAAGGAGGGATGTAAGAAACTCCCTACATCTGTCGCAGATCGACCTTCCCCGGTAATCCTGGTGCTCACCCGCTCGGTAATACCATAGGAAAACTCGGAGAGAACCCCTCTCCGACAGTTGATCGGACTTGTACGCTGCTTTGCCGGGCTTGTCAAGGGATTGTGTCGGAAAATCGCCGAAGTGGGCGTCGCGGTCCAGAAGGGTTCTCATCGTGATGGGATGGAGCAACCCGCAAAATCCGGTACGTCCTTCATCCGATGCGCCGACGTACTGCCACCGTAATCGCTTCCTGGAGTGTTGTGCGACGCACCCCGGCGTTCACAATCCTCGGTCAGCTATCCGAACCGCGGAGGATCTTTCGCCATCTCGGCCAACGGCAACAGCAACGGTATATTGCGGGCGATGCACGACAATACGCCTGACGAGGTTCTGCGCGCCTACGATGCAGGCGATCTGGCGAGCGAACTGTACAACAGCGCCCAAGCTGGAACTCGAGAGATGAAATGACTGGGAGAGTTGATGCGTGGATTGTGAAAGGAGAAAGTAAGCCCGAAGATTTGTTGTCGGCGATGAGCAACCTTCTTCGAGCACGGCCCTCCAAACCGTCAGGCTTGTGGTTCGCCAAAATTCTCTCCGGGCCTGAAATTGTCGATTGCCGCTCGTAACCACTCATTGCCAAACTTGCTTGGTTTAGTCGTGTGCTGGGCATGATCAGCAGCCAGGAGGTGCAAGTCCTCTACCCAACCTGATGGAGGTGAAGGGTTAGCGATGACGCGAGGGCTATCACCGCGAGGTGAGGTCTGAAGGAAGCGTCAAGCAAACGTGCGAGTCGATGGACAAAAACCGGGTATAAGGCGTGAGCATCGGACGAGCGGGCGACTTACCGCGAAGTCCACCTCCCTCAAGATGCGGAGCGTAGATCCGGCGGCTGTGCACGGAAGGCGGCTGAAATTACCCCAGGAGATCTGCGTTGTGTCGCTTCGGCGACTGAGAGAGCCGAGAGGCAATCTGACCGCAGCGCAGAAGTCAGCATAGGGCGTAGTAGATCATGTCGTCGGCGAGGTTAGTGAGGCACTCCAAAGCCGAAAGGCGGAGTCAACGGATAGACCGAGCCGGGAACGATGATCGAAGGCCCGAACGAGAGGAGAGGTGAGTAGGACATGAACCTCAGGAACGACCAGCGGCAGAACATCCAGAAACTGGACTTTCCCTCTGAGCCTACGGGTGCAGCCCGTCAAACTGGAAGGAAAGAGACCGAATCGAGCCCGGCGGTGCATGAACCCGAAAACCCAGCTAACACCAGCAGATTGATGGAGGAAGTATGCGAGCGAGAAAATCTGTTGGAAGCCTTGCGGCGAGTGAAAGCCAACAAAGGTAGTGCGGGAATCGACGGGATGACTGTCGACCAACTCAGCGGCTACCTGAAGGAACACTGGCTAACCATCCGGGAACAACTGCTGCACGGGACCTATGAACCGCAGCCGGTAAGGCGCGTGGAGATCGAGAAACCGGACGGAGGCGGGATGCGAAAGCTGGGTATCCCGACTACGCTGGATCGATTTCTTCAGCAAGCGGTGATGCAGGTTCTGCAGCGGCGGTGGGACCCAACGTTTTCCGATCACAGCTACGGTTTTCGACCGGGGCGATCGGCGCATCAAGCGGTGGCACAAGCGCAGAAGCATATCGCTGAAGGCTACAGCTGGGTAATTGATCTCGACCTCGAAAAATTTTTCGACCGAGTCAATCACGACAAATTGATGAGTCAGGTCGCGAACCGCGTTGAGGACAAGCAGCTGTTAAAACTCATCTGGGCATTCCTGAATGCCGGGGTGATGGAGAACGGGTTAGTCAGTCCAAGTGTGGAGGGGACTCCGCAAGGGGGCCCCCTCACGCCCCTTACACAAAAGGTAATTTCCAGTTTGAAAGAACAGTTGCCGGGATGGCGAGAAAGGTACTCATTACTTGATCTAAGTCGTAAACAGTAATATACTTATGTCTCATGACGCGCTCGCGTTCGACCAAGGCGGAGAAGGCTTGGCAATTGAATGCCGCTCGTGGCCTGCTACGGCGTCAAGTTGCGCCTCCCGAAGCAGTGCGCCGGTTGTCACGCGAGTTCGATTTGTCAGAGCGCCAGGCATATCGTTACCTAGAACAAGCCTCCCAGCTCGATCGAGCAGTCCAAGTTCCCGAAGCCACAGTGCCGGTCACGTTGAAACTTCCGCCGCGGACCGTGGAGCTGCTCCGCAAGTACGCGAGAAGCAGCGGTCTGACCATCGGAGCGATCGTAACTGCCGCGTTGAATGCTTTTCTGCGTACTCTAAAAAGGCATGGCTGAGCCGCGTCGAAAAAGCGGCCCACTTCAAATCCACGTTTCCTATTCGTTTGATCGCTTGCTCGAGCCGAAGCTCGCGCAGGCTTACGACATTCTGGTTCCCTATCGCGAGCGCCCCCTGGGCGTGCGCGTGAAGGAGTTCGATGATGAGAATGGCGGCCATCTACGCACGGGTTTCCTCCGAGCAGCAACGCGAGGAGAACACGATTGCGAGCCAGACGGCGTCGCTGATCGAGTTCGCCGAGAGCCACGATCTGGAGGTGCCCAAAGAGTGGGTCTTCGAAGATGCAGGTTATAGCGGAGCGACGCTGGAGCGGCCAGGCTTGGAGCGCGTGCGGGACCTCGCCGCTGAAGGGCAGATCCAGGTCATGCTCGCGTATTCGCCAGACCGCTTGAGCCGCAAGTATGCGTACCAGATTCTGCTAATCGAGGAATTCGCTCGCCACGGAGTCGAGACGCTGTTCGTGAAGTCGCCACAAGGCGGCAGCGCGGAGGATCAACTCCTGGTTCAGTTCCAAGGCATGATCGCTGAATATGAACGAGCGCAGATCCTGGAACGCTCGCGCCGCGGTAAGCGACATCGGGCGCAATCGGGCGAGGTGAGCGTGATGAGCAACGCTCCCTATGGATACCGTTATATCCGCAAGACCGACGAGGCGCCCGCCGCGTACATTGTCGATGAAGCCGAGGCCCGCGTGGTGCGGCGCGTTTATGAAATGTATACAGTGGAGGGACTCAGCATTGGCGAGATCACCCGCCGGCTCAACGCCGAAAGCATCCCGACTCGCAAGCGGAGCGCTCGCTGGGAACGCTCGGTGGTCTGGTGTGTGCTGCGCAACCCCGCCTATCGCGGCGTCGCCTGTTTCGGCAAGACCCGCATCTGTGCACGGACGCGGGTTATGCGCCCACAGCGTCGGCGGGGTGTAACTACCCCCAGCACCACAGCAGGCCACGAACGCCCGCGCGAAGAGTGGATCGAGATCCCCGTGCCGGCCCTGGTGACGGAAGAGAGTTTCGCCCGTGCCCAAGAGCTGCTCCACCAGAACAAGATACGATCGCGCCGGCGTACCATCGCGCCCAGTGTCGTCCAGGGGCTGGTCAGCTGTGCGAAGTGCGGCTACGCCTTCTCGCGAACATCGACGCAAACGAGCGCACGCAAGATTCACTACTACAAGTGCATTGGCTCCGATCGCTGGCGGAAACTCGGTGGCCCGGTTTGCGACAACGGCCAGTTCATCCG
>QHYS01000014.1 GCA_003223325.1 Acidobacteriota bacterium | reverse complement strand
CTTCGTTCGCTTTTCCCGCGTTGCTCTCCGAAGCGGACAGCTACTATTCCTTCTTTCTGAACCAAGCAGTGCGCGGGCTCGTGGGCCTGGTGCTGATCTTCAACGTTTATGTGATCTATCAGCAACTGCAGATTACCCGCATTCGGCGGCAGCTTACCGATCAGGTTTTTGCGGTGGACAAGGTGGAGACGCTGGCGCAGGAGGTCTACAGGATGGCGCTGCTCGACCCGCTCACCGGCCTTTTCAATCGCCGCTATATCGAACAGCGCCTGGAGGACGAGATCAAGCGCTCCGAGCGGCACGGGCGAGCGCTCTCCGTGATTTTGTTTGACCTGGATGAATTCAAGCAAGTGAACGACACCTACGGCCACGGCGCCGGGGACGGGCTGCTGAAGGCCTTTGCGGAAAGGCTGAGCAAGGCCACGCGCGGCTCCGACGCTGCGGCGCGCTACGGCGGGGACGAGTTTCTGGTGGTGCTGCCGGAATGCAAACCGGAAAACGTGCAGGCGGTGCTCAAGCGGCTGGAAGGAATTCGCGTGGAAATCGAAGGACACAACCTGCCCATCGTGATCTCCGCTGGCTGGGCCGACCTGCTCTCCGGTGAGTCGGCCAAGGACCTATTGGCTCGCGCCGACGCCGAGTTATACGTCAACAAGCGTGCGAAATCCGCAGCACCGTCCCGACCTGTAGCCAGCTAACGAACGAAGGATTTTGCTACGGCGGCTGCAAAGCCGCCGGCCCAGAGAACCGGCTCCAAACCTGCCATTTGGATGGCCGATGCTCGCCCGCCGATTAGCCGTCGATTCCCACGGTGCCCCGCAGTCATGCAGCGGGTGCTACCAGCAACAGCGCAAAAAGGGCTATAGGCACCACACGACCGTGCGGGCCGCTGGCCTCAAATGGATTCGCATCGTATTCCGTTGAGGTATTCCCCGGGCTTCAAATTCTCCACATGCCTGCCTAGGTGCAACTTGCCCGGACCGCGCCGGTGACGTTGTAATTGTAAGAATCGCAGACACAGGCGAATGCCTCTGTGCCGCCGATATTTTGATATTGGGGGTGGTCTCCCGGTCCGGTTCCTCTACGCGTGCCTGCGGAACTCTCGTGCGAGCGGCGATTTCTTTGACTGCCTGCCCCTGAGGGCTTGTCCGAGAACAAGCCACTTAGACAAACGAAACGAAACAATCTCTTGAAGGATCTCCACCCCCCAATATGGGATTTTCATCGCAGGAGTTCCTGCTTCAAATTCACCATTGCGCGATCCGCCAGCTAGCCGGGCGCATTTGGATTATCGGCTTGAGCACAGCGCAACGCATCGCTCGAGCATTTCCTTGCCGGGCGGTCGGGTATATATTGACGGAGTCAAGGATCAAGATGATTGAGCCGGATCAGTTTCTGTATGCACGTGGCTCGCTCTCTTGAGGGCGGATTTGGAGGTGTGCGATGAAACACAAGCTGCCGCTGCTGTCCCTCGCCGTTGCGGTGTCAACGTTCGTCGTTCCGCTGTTGGCACACCACGGGAATGCGGCCTACAACTACGATAAGAAGATAACGGTATCGGGAATCGTAACGGAATGGATTTGGGCCAATCCGCACTGCTGGTTGAAGTTCGACGCGAAAAACGAAAGCGGTGAAGTGACCCACTGGATCGTCGAGGCGAGTGCTCCACCAACCGTAAGCGCGCAGGGATGGTCGCACAACTCCTTCAAGCCCGGGGATCAAGTTACGGTTACGATGATACAAGTCAAGAACGGACAAGCCATCGGGCGATTCGAAGGCGATGTCATCCTGAATGGCAAGCCCTTTCCACCGCACGACAACGGTTCGTCGGGCAATCCCAAGGGCGGCCCCAAGCCATAAGCCAGCCGCTCGGCCGGGCTAATTTGGCCTGAGTCTGCGCCGGGCAGTCGCATGGCAGCCATATGCGCGAGGAACCCGAAACAGTCCAGCGCGGGAGATATTTCCAATGTCAAAATGCTGCGTCTTTTCAGCGATTCTGCTGACTGCCCTCCTGAGTTTGCCACGGCTTCTGCACGCTCAAAACGCCCCGGGAACGACGGAACAGCAGGCGAAACAGCAGAGTTGGAACAATGGCCCGCCGCCCAAAAAAGCGTATGTCGGGAAAAAATCAGCTCCTGCACCACGCCGCAACCTCTCTGGGATCTGGAATGCAGCAGCCGAAGGTGGAGTACAGCCTAAGGGTGTGCTGGAGTATCCGGCGCTGTTGCCGGACCACCCGCAGGACGATATTGGGGAGCAGCCCGACGAAGGCAAGATTTCCCACCCCTTACCTTATACACCGTTGGGACTGGCGGCACTGAAAGCCAATAAGCCGGGAGTCGGGGTGAGGGCCGTTGGCCCTGGTCTTGTAAATGATCCTGTGGACTTCTGCGACCCACAGGGGTTTCCACGCATGGAGCTTTTCGAATTCCGGGTGCTGGAAATCGCTCAGAATAGGAACCAGGTACTTCTCCTATACCAATTTTATGATAACTGGCGCGTCATTTGGACCGATGGACGGGCGCTCCCTGATCTCAAGGAGGCCGAACCGAGGTGGAACGGGTATTCGGTGGGCAAATGGGTGGACGATTACACCTTTGTGGTTGATACGGTCGGGATGAATGAAAAAACGTGGCTCGATAATGCCGGCCGTCCTCACAGCGGCGATTTGACAGTGCAGGAACGGTTTCATCGCGTGGACTATGACACGTTGGAGCTCACGGTAACTATTAACGATCCGAAGTTTTACTTGCAACCGTGGCAGGCTCTAAACAAGTTCGTGCTTCACCGTCTGCCGGACGACTACGATATTCAGGAGTTCTTTTGCGCTCCATCTGAGACGGCGGATTACAACAAGCTTATCGGCAATCCCGCTTCAGTCGAGACGCCCCAAAAGTAGCAGCCAGAGCAGGCCAAAACCACACTTTCGATGGCCCGCATTCGCAGAAAATGTGTCCAGACAGTGTCTTGACACATCTGTGGAGCCTAGTCTACTCTTGAGTCGATATTCTAAGGAGAAGGCCATGGCCCTGAGAGCTGTCGCATTGAAAGAGGAGGGTACGCATCTGCCTTCGGAAGGGGTTCTCGCTCGCTTCGCCGAGGTTCGGCCGATCCGGTCCTTAAGGGACCTTGAGAAGGTAAAGGAAGAACGGCCGGACATCGTTTTGATGGATCTTCGCATGCCTCACGTCGATGGAAAACAGGCCGTAGAAGTGCTTCGCCAATCGCGGCCCGCGCCCGTGCTTGTTCTCTTCGATTCGAAAATGCAGCCAACGATGCTGCTTAAGCGCTTGAACAGCTTAGGCACCCTCAAGGCCAGTCGCCAAGGTCGGTCGCCTAGCCTATCTCGGATCGTTCGACTCTTGGGAGTGTCGCAAGAGGTCCTCAGCCGAATCTTGAACGTTTCCGCTCGAACCGTGCATCGTTGGCTCAAGGGAACGCGCCCCCGGCGGACTCGAGAATTGGACAGCCTTCTTGACATTGTCGCTCTGCTTGAACAAACGCTCGCCGACGACGAAGCCATTCGGAGCTACTTGTGCCACGCCAATCCGACGCTCCAAGGTAAGAAGCCTATCGACCTGCTGATTGGAGGAGAATTTGACAGCGTGTCAGCAGATCTGCAGGCTGTTCAAGAGGGAGTTTACGTCTAGTTGGCCCTTCCTCTGGACCTGCCTCGGTCTCCTCTGTCCGCAGTTGTTTTCCGCGTTGTTCGTGAAGGTTTGGATCCGTTGTTGACAACAGGAAGCTTGAGGGCCGGAGGCCGCTTCAATTCGCCGAATGAGTTTGGCGCCCTATATACCTCACTCGAGCCAGCCACCGCAGCCAAAGAGGTGGCGAGAGGTTTGAGACAGCGTGGCGTTGATCCCGATCAATTCCCGGAAGGGGCGTGGTGGGTGTACGAACTGGAAGTGAAGCTAGGATCCGTTCTGGATCTCACCGAGGCCGCCGTTCTCCAGAACAGTGGGCTGCAGGGAGGTTCACTGACTGGTGGCGACGTAATCGCAACGCGAGAGATTGCTACCCAGGCAAGAGAACAGGGCTACGAGGCCTTGCTGGTCCCGTCCGCCGCCGTCGCTGGCTCTAAGAACCTGGTCATTTTTCTCGATAGGGCGTTGGCACGGCCGAATGTGCTCAGTTCGAAACCGGTCAGCTTCGGCGAGAAAAGTTAAATCCACCGAAGGGATGGTGGACAATTTGTGGTGGGAGCCGGCCGCATTCCAGATTGCACGGGCAACGCTATGCAGTAACATCACGGCCAGCAGATGCGCTACCGTGAAATGTATGACACCCAATGAGGAGCGCACAGCGGCAGAGAGACTCCCGGAACGTCCGCTGCTTCTTTTTGACGGAGACTGTGGGTTCTGCCGTTTCTGGGTAGCGCGCTGGCGCGGAACGACCCGCGGCCAGGTAGACTTCGCTCCCGCACAACAAGAGGCGTCCCGCTTCCCGCAAATCAATGAGGAAGCTTGGAGGCGCTCCATGCACCTCGTCACGCCTGAGGGCGCGGTGTATCGCGGCGCCGAAGCTCTGTTTCGCACGCTGGCGTACGCACCGGAGCAACGCTGGATGCTGGCCGTCTACCTTCACATGCCCGTCGCACGGTCATTGAGCGAAGCGACGTACCGGTTGGTGGCGGACCATCGCGGGTTCTTCTCAAAGATCACGCGGCTGGCCTGGGGTCGCAATCCGGCGCCTTCATCGTACGTTCTCAGCCGATGGATCTTCCTTCGGCTGTTAGGTTTGGTCTATCTGATCGCGTTTCTGTCGTTCAGGGGGCAGGTAGTCGGTCTGATCGGCGCGCACGGAATTCTACCAGTCAGCAATTTCCTGCAAGCACTGCAGCGCAATTTCGGCTCAGAGAGCTACCGTTTGTTCCCTACGCTAGCGTGGATTAGCTCGAGTGACGCCGCACTCAAGCTTCTCTGCAGCATGGGAGCGCTGTTTGGACTGCTGGTAATGCTCGGCCTAGCGACGGGTCCGGCTCTGGTGCTGGGGTGGGCGTGCTACCTCTCTCTTGTGACGGTGGGGCAAGACTTCCTCTCATTCCAGTGGGACATTCTGCTGCTTGAGGTCGGCTTTCTCGCTATTTTTCTGGCTCCGTGGCGCCCGCTCGAGCCGCCTTGGCGCTCGGGCACTTCCCGTGTTTCAACGACGATTGTGTGGCTGGAGCGGTGGCTTCTGTTCCGACTGATGGTTCTATCGGGCGCAGTGAAGCTCTTAAGCAATGACCCGACCTGGCGCGACCATACCGCATTGGGTTACCACTATTGGACCCAGCCCCTGCCCACGCCGGTGGCTTGGTATGCCGCCCAATTGCCTGATTGGTTTCAAAGGATCTCCGTCGTAGGCGTCTTTGCCTCGGAACTCGGGGTGCCGTTTCTCATTTTCACCCCGCAAAGGTTCAGGCGAGTTGGAGCAGGACTGACCGTGGGCTTTCAACTCCTAATTGCCCTGACCGGCAACTACTGTTTCTTTAATCTATTGACTATCGTCCTCTGCATCCTGCTTCTCGACGATTCGTTTTTCAGCCAGTGGTTGCCGACGCAGTTCGTCAATCGCCTGACAGAAGGCGCCGGCTCAGTGAAACATGCATCCCTGTTCGCACTGGACGGAAAAGTGATAAGAGCCGCGCTGGCGGTTCTGATCTTAGTGATCAGCAGCAGTGAAATGCTGGGGACCTTCAAACAAGGAGGCGCGGTGCCTGGCTTCGCGCGCCAATTGGTCAGTTGGCAGGCGCCCTTCGATCTCGCCAATACCTACGGTCTGTTTGCCGTGATGACGACTTCTCGCAGCGAGATTGTGGTGGAGGGCAGCAACGACGGTCAGATCTGGCAGGCTTACGATTTCCAATACAAGCCGGGCGATGTTGCGCGCCGCCCACCCTGGGTGGCGCCCTACCAACCGCGCCTGGATTGGCAGATGTGGTTCGCGGCGCTCGGAAACTATCAGGAGAACCCCTGGTTTTCCAATTTCATGATCCGTCTGCTGCAGGGAACTCCGGAAGTGACGGCGCTGCTCGCAAGTAATCCGTTTCCCAATGTGCCACCACGCTACGTTAGGGCAGTAGCCTATGATTATCACTTCACGAACTTCAATCTTCGCCGAGCCACGGGCGATTGGTGGCAGCGGGAGCGCAAGGCGCTCTATTTCCCGGAGGTGTCGCTCGAGCGAGTTCAGTGACCTTTTTCGCCGAACGCGTAGTGGAAAACCGACACGAGCTCCCTCGTCGCGTTTGCAGCGGGGAGGGCTACGCTCGCGAAGATGGCGATGGAGGTGCGACAGGAATAGGTCGTCGCCATTTCCGCCAGGGTTCGTACTTCCATAGATCGTTGATCTGGCCGTTTGCTACCCCAGCGGAGTCGTAACCAACACCGCCAAAGAGCCAGAAATCGTCGGCCGCATCGGTCCAACCAGTGGCATAGTCTCGCGCCCCAGGAACGTTGCTCGGAGCAGCCGTACCCCGCGTTCCGTATGTCCCACTTTGGAAGACGATTCGTTGTGCCCACAATCAACGACGATGCTTGAGACATTGGCTGTTGCTGTCCCGGTGCCATATGTCACCTCACAGGTCTGCGCCGGGGAGGAAGGCTGCCTATAGACGCCGATAAATGTCGACTATTGTGCGGCTGAGAGAGTTTTTAAATACCGGTAGTAAAACTCGACGCCATCGTAAAACGCTGCCACACGTACGCGCTCGTTCTTGCCGTGGGCGCGCACGTCGTCCTGATCGATGGCCAGGCCATTGATGCCATAGCTCGGAATGCCGGCCGCCATGGTGTAGACGCTGTCCGACGCGCCGGTTTCCATCTCCGGAATTACCGCCAGGCCGGGCCACATCTCGGCGACAACGCGTTCCAGGGGCCGGAGCACTTCCGGCGGCGGCATCAACGGCGTAAAGCCTTTGGCGGGACCGCTGTCCGTGTCAAAGCGCACCACAACCTTAGGGTCGGCGAAGATCTCAATCAGTTTCTGTCGCACCTCCTCCGGCGAATGGCCCGGGAGAATGCGGCAGTTCACGTTGGCCTGTGCGGTCTGCGGCAGGGCGTTGTTGGCGTGGCCGGCATCGAGTCGCGTGGCCACGCAGGTGGTGCGCAGCAAGGAATTGTAGCGAGGATCTTTCGACAGGCGCGCCACCGCGGCCGCATCAGGAGGTTTGTGCAGAATGGCCGTCATATCGGCCTTTAGCTCGGCCGATTCCAGGGGCGCGCGGCGTTCGAAGTAAGTACGAGTGATGTTATTCAGCTCCACCGGAAACGGCGCATGCTCCAGCCGCGAGAGAGCATCAGCGATGTGGTAGATGGCATTGTCCGGCACAGGCAGCGAGCTGTGGCCGCCCGGATTAGTGGCAGTGAGCTGAAAATCGGCGTAGAGCTTTTCCGAGGCCTCCACGTCCACATTCACAGGCTTGCCGTTCCTGGTGGTGACACCACCCGGGTCGGCATTCAGCACAAAAGCGGCGTCCATTAAGTCGCGATGGTTCTTCAGCAGCCAATCCACGCCATTCGATTTTCCGCCTTCCTCATCAGCGGTGAGCGCTAGGATGAGATCGCGACTCGGTCGGAAACCCTCGCGATGGAGCCGGATGAACGTGGTGACCAGTGCGACGTCAGTCGACTTCATGTCTTGCGTGCCGCGACCGTAGAACCAGCCGTTTCGTTCGCTCAGGTGAAATGGCTCGGTAGTCCAGTCAGTGCCGCGCGCTTCCACCACGTCCAAATGGCCGATCGTGAGGATGGGTTTCAGCCCTGGCGTACTGTTTCCGCGAATGCGCGCCACTAGGTTCCCTTTGCGGTAGTTGGGTCCGAGTACTTTCACGTCAGCGGGCAGGAAGCCTGCGTCCAGCAGGCGCTTGGCCATGGCGTTGGCCGCGGCGGTGGTGCTGCCGACCGAATCCGTCGTGTTGATGCCGATCAGCTCCTCGAGGATGTCGTGGGAGAGGCGTCGCGTCGCGTCATCGATGGTCGTGGCGGCGAGCACGCTCACACAAACCACAATCGCAATCTTCTGAAGCATGGACGCCGTCATGGTGGCAGAAGGTGGCGTCCAAAGCAATCGGGAGCCAGGAGCTACCGATCAGTTGGTGCTTAGAACGGGATTTTCGCTAAATGCAATTCAGTTGGGCGGGAGTCAGGATAAATCCAGTGCCACACCTGTATGCAAATTATAGCCTCAATCAACATTTCTGTTACCGAAGGTGTAACTCCCGTCGGGTTTTCGGAATCTGGGTCCGCACCGAAGGGGCGCCTTCCGAGAGTCCTGTCTATCAGGCACGACGGCGATCTCCGCGTGTTGACCTCTCCCAATAGTAGTGGGCCCAAGCAAGCCAGCGAGCCCAGAACGAAACAGTGGGCATAAGCCGGACCTGCGCCACATTACGGAAATTGGTTGGCACTTCAAACAGAGCAGGATCAAGGGAAACCGCTGATAGTCCCGTCACTTGCACTTCTCTGAGGACCGTGTTCTGCTCTCTTGCTCCGCTCGGAAGCGCAATCGTCATGCGTGAAGTGGTCCTCGCCGAAATGGCGAAGCCTGTCTCTGGTTTGCCAATATATTTGGTCTCGACCATTTCGCTCTTTGATGCATTTGTCTGACCTGTCGTAGATGAACCTACTACCAGACTGAAGACTCCGTAAGTACTGCCCTCGGGCGGCTCCGGGTGCCTTGGATCACAAGAAATGCGAGTGTCCAAATCGATGTACCAGCCGTCCGTTACGTTCTCGCCTGGCTGTGCATTTGCGCCTTCCTGAGGAATATTTTTAAACACAGTCATGACATGGCGAGCGGTGTAACCGAAGGCCTGCTTGCGCTCACCAGTGTCCGTCGTGGTGATTTCGTGAAGCACGCTGAGTCGCGTCGGCGTCTCAGACTTTGGCATTTGAGCCGTTAGAGCTTTGATTTGTTCATCTGTTAGTCTTGCGCCGAGAGACAACGACTGATACGTGCGGTCATCCAGATTGAGCTCAAGCGTCTTGTCGTCATCGCATCGCCGAATTAGCGCGGTGTGCGGCTCGTAAAAAGTAACAATAGGACCATGCTCCCAAAGTGGTCCTCTCTGTTCCCTGCGACTTTCCGAACGCCTGCGGTTACCCTGAACGTACACAGTGTCTTCTTCGATTTTCGGGGCCACGCGGACGGTCCCGTTTCCGCTGAAGCGTTGGACAGTTTCTATTTTGAGGTCGGGAACGGCTGACGCGCTGGGAATCGCCAGAGTAGAGATAACTACCAATGCGGGCATGATCGCAGCGGGACCTAATCGAAATTGCGTGAGGAGTCTGGACAGCATGGATTCAATCTCCATCCGAATCCTACGGACATCCCGGCTACGCTAACCCGCGCCCATAATGTAAGTCAACGCCGAGGACAGAACTGACGATATGAGCGCCAACTCAATAAGTCAGCTACTCGGTAAGTACCCACTAATTCCTAAAGCCCCCTTTAGGAGAGTTGGATGACCAGGCCTCGGACAGTTGAGGTGACTTAGTTGATGGCGGGAGTCGCTTCGAGCTCACTCCCCGCAGGTTCATTGCGGAACGGCAGCCTGAGTTTGCGGGCCGCACTTTCACCAATACTTATTCAGCCCCCACCCAAGTGCACGTGAATTGCCCTGTTCAGCAAGTACCCGGAAGAGTGGCGAACGCGAGACTACACCGAGATTAACAGCGGAGATACGGTCAACCTAATGGAAGAGTACAAGGGCCAAAAAACTTTTGCCGCAGACTCTTTCGAGCGTTCTTTGGCGCCACTACTTACACCCGGAAGAGAAATCGCTTTCACCTGATGGAAAGCGTTGCGGTCCGTATACGAGAGGACTGTTGCTTCGACGGCTGATCCAGGCGCTCAAGCCGTTCGGGTACATCGGAAAGGAAATAGAGCGCAGGCCGCAGGAGGGTGAGGACATTAGTCTGCTCGAAATCAGCGGACCAATTAGATACCAACCTGGCCAAACTGGAAAAACCCACGCCGCAGATGCCCGGTTGATACTCAGAGCAAAACAATTTCCATTTCAGCGACTGATGCGCACGGCTAACGTATCCCAGCATGCACTTGAACGCTTCCCAACACGCCGAATCTGGAGGATTCTCAACGCATCCTTCAAAGCATTCGTGATGCCCGCCAGCACGCAGACCTCGTGATCGTGTACCAACATAACCACGTGTTCGGAAATCACTCGTTCGCGACGATTTTTACCGAAGGGATGGAAGAGCGGCTGGCGCCGAATGATTGGCTGAAGAAGTGGACGCATGAGGAGATCGATGCAGGCGCGGACATCATCGTGATGCATGGCGCGCCTCTATTGCACGGTGTGGAGATTTATCACGGCCGGCCCATCTTCTACGATCTAGGCAATTTCATTTACAACACGCCGCCGACGTTGACTTACATTGACGAACCGATGAGCTGGGAAAGCGTGGTCGCATACGTCGAGTTTCAGGGGAAGAACGTCAAGTCGATTTCGCTTCGGCCGATCGCCTTGAATGTTGTCGGCGGGCCGCTGTGGTTGCCAGGACCATGCAAAGTGTCGTGCACAAGGGTATCATCGTGAAGCTTGTGAGCACCGCCCGCAAGGCGGAGGTAGAAGGGAAACGTTTCGAAGAACTAGGTCCGTTTAAGTCCGGACGCACATGGACATGATACGCGGACCCTCTTTCCTTATTCCTGAATAGTGTGACTCGAATGCGGCAGAATCTGCGATGCCCGGAATCGATGGTGGGTAACCCGGACATTCCGCGCTCCGCTAAAACGTGGAAATGTAAATGCGGTGCTACTGTCCGAGTGGTACTTCCCCAAGATCAAAAGCTCTCCCCGATGCTGACATCCCATGAGAGCGGCGGCACTCATCGCCCCAAGCACGCGCCCCCGACAAAGCGGTAGGTAGGCGTCAACTCGATTCAGGATAGCTCCAGATAAACGCGCTTCGGAAATTGGCTTTTGGGGCCTTCCAGTCCTTTTGCCGAGTCATCGATTAGGCGCCATCAGTTTTCGCGCAGGCCAGGCTGGGCGACGGCAACTGAGGCATTCAGTAAGTAGTTTTCGCGACGGAAAGGTTGGTTGTCCGTTGAGATGCAGCAGGATGCAAGTGTGGAACTCGAATTCGGGAGCAGCCAGCGTCTTTGCCTGCCATTATCACAGACAATATAAACTTTGGCGTAGTTCCAGCCTCAGTTCCATCGATCTTTACATCAGCTCCCTGAGGAATGGTATGCCTGCAATTCAACGGGAAGCGATTTCGGCGCCAATTCCATCGAAATCGGAATCCCCGAGGCTTGAGCAGTTATCTGAAATTTGAGGGCTCCCGGCCCTAAGTCACTGATCTCGACAGAAGCACATTTTTTCGGGCGGCGAGTTGCAGCAACCTAAATATCCGCGTCGACATCAGTAGAGGTATACGGTCGAGTTCTGACAGGAACCGCTTGGAAGCCTGTACGACTCAACCGTGCACTAAATGAAATGAAAGCACGCAACAGCATATTTCGCGTCCTTTTGGGATTAGTGGGCGCTGCTGTAGTTTTCGCGCCAAACCGGGCGATTGCACAAGCGGTGCAAGGGCCCCTGCCCCCGCCAGCATCGCAATCAAATTCGCAGGTCGCGCCTGCTCGCCCAGCGGCCAAGCCTAAGCCACCCGAGATTTCACCGAGGACGAGTCTCGCCGGAGCTTGGAAGCTGAATCACGATCAAAGCGACGACGCGCGGCAGAAGGTTCGAGCTGCGGAAGGCGCTGACTTGGGCGGCTATCCCGGAGGGGGCTATCCTGGTGGAGGATACCCCGGAGGCTATCCCGGCGGATACCCGAGGGGTCCGTGGGGCGGCAGCTATCCTCGCCCTGGCGGCAATGGTGGGCCCTATGGGGGACCAAACGATAGCGGCCGCGATATCGAAGACAATCCGAGAATGCGTTCGCTTATCTATCCTGCCGAGTCGTTAGCCGTCGACTTGAAAAATCCCGAAATCGACGTGACTGAGGATCAATTCCGAAAACTCGCTTTATACACCGATGGGCGTCAGCTGGAGAAATCCATCGACGAGAACTATCAGCAGATAGCGGCGCATTGGAACGGAAGCCAGCTCGTGTCGGGTGAGAAGAGTCCGCTGGGCGGCAAAATGAGCCGCACCTTCGAACTGTCCCAGGGCGGTAGGCAGCTCTATGAAACCCTTCACATCGGCAATGGGCGGTCGAGTACGCCACTGGTCATACGGTACGTGTATGACATCGCCACCAACTCGGAGATTAAAAACAGCGAGGATTCCGATCCGAATCGACCTACGCTGAAGAGGCACCCTGACGCGGCCAGTAGTTCATCCCAATAGAAAACCAGGAAATCCAACTTCGACGCGGCGAAGTCCGGGTTAGGCGGGATTTTCGGTGACTGCGATTTGGGGCTGACGTACTTTCCGAAATCTCTCGGGTGTCGGCAAAGGAAGCTCCATCAGGAGCTGCGATGATAATAACTGTCTCGGCTGGCATCCTAATCTGCGCTCGTGTCAACCAGAGCGGATATAATTTAATTTACGCCGAGCAAATTGAATGAACGAGTCGAGCGAAAATCCGCCGGACCGGCGGCCCGGCTCAACATGAGGAGAAGCATTTTCGATGAAGACCGTTGGATTGCTGATCTGCTCGAATATCTTCATGACCATCGCCTGGTACGGACATCTGAAATACAGAAACCGCCCTCTGATCCTCGCCATCGTAGCAAGCTGGATGATTGCGTTTCTTGAGTATTGTTTTCAGGTGCCGGCGAACCGCATCGGCTATGGCGATTTCTCGGCATTTCAACTAAAGGTGATACAAGAGGTCATCACCCTCAGCGTATTTGTGGTCTTCGCATTCCTTTATCTCGGCGAGCGGCTCAAATGGAACTACGCGCTTTCCTTTCTCTGCATTTTCGGGGCAGTGGCATTTGCGTTCTGGGGACAACTCTAGAGTCTTTCGGCGGGCACGCTGCAAAGTAGGGGTCTTCCAAGTTTCGGAAAAGGGCGTTGCACATTCGACGCGCGCTTTGCACGGTAACTGCGTCGATGAGCGTCAAACCTGGATCGATGAACAACGCGTCGCTGATGTAGCGCTGGGGTATATCGTGGATGCGAAATCGACAGTAGTTGCGACGTAACTTTGGCAGTCGCCTTCGCAATTCCGCGCGCTCTAGCGCGGATGCGTAACATTGGCATTTTTTTTTGCTCAACTTGAGGAGCTTCCGCCTCATTCACGACTCCGCGACGGGACGGCGACAACCTGCGACAGCACGAGGACGAAAGCGCCGATCACTTTTGGTGTTTCTCAAGAATTTGGTTCCAAATGGCGTTCAGGCGCGCACGTCGTACCCTCGGCGAAAGTTTGCGGACCGCGTCGGCAGAGCTCTCACCAAGTTGTTGACCGCCCGGGACCGAAAGGCTCAAAGGCCTTCTCGCCCGCGACCGCGTACATGATGCCTCCCTCAATTTCCAGGAGTAACTCACCTCGAAGGCCTCGATTAAAGGATTGTCGTAGCTCATTTGGTCCTCCGCAAAATCCACAGGAGCGCCAGGGCGAGGGCCAGGAGTACGGCGTCCCGCGCCTCGTGCCGGGTAAGGTAATAGAACAGCAGCTCGAGACGAAGACGAATAGTCGTTCGACCCTCCTGGTAAGGCCGGTTTCCCTTTTTCGTTCACCCATTATCGGTTACAGTAACTTATTGGTTATATACCGAAGAACGGAGGAAACCCCGGAAGGGTTGGGGAAAGGCCGTCTAAGAGGTCAAAAACCGCGGTCTACCAGGGACTAGGCAGGGGCTTGGCCAGCGGTCCAGTGGCGGCTTTTTCCGCCAGGCCCGCGAAGGCGTGGAGGACGTACCTTTTATATAGCGGCTGGAAGTGATCCGGTGCCGCCAGGAACTGTATTCAGGCGGGAGGGGCTAGAATCGCGTGCCTTTCACCAGGGCCCCTTGGGACTTGCGTTGAGCGCCGTTTAGCTTTCGACGGCAAAGCGCTCGCCTTATCCTTCAGTATGGGTGGTTGGGACCAAGCCATTAAATCGAGGAGGCCAATTGGTCGGGCGTGTTTGCGGTAGGTGTCGATGGAAGCGACCGAGACCCGTGCCTCGACCGTGATCAGGTCAATACCGGCCTGGAAGATGCGCACCCAAGCGTCGATAACGATGCCCTTATCCAAAATCCGGTCGAGCAAGTCGACTATCTGGGTCTCGGTAGCACGTTCGACCATCATAATTTCCATGGCTTCATTGCTGCCCTTGGCGTCGCCGCAGGCTTGGAAGGAATGCCAATCTGGAAGTTCGCGAAGGATTGTTCGCACCGCTAGATGCTCTTCCACATTACGCGTCTCTATCTCTCTGTCTGTGAAATATTTCACACGTTGATAATGCTCCAGTAACTGATAGGGAACGCCAGAGAGTTACGATAGGTGGGATTTAGCACTCGCGCGGGCTGAGGGTACCCTCAGCCGCGGTCTGACCTATTCGTGGAGGACTACACTTAGGAGGGAGCTGTGAATTTGCAGTCCTCCGTTGTAGTCAATGAAGCCCAGCTTCCTGAACTTATTCATAAAGAAATTAACCCGTTCGCGCGTTACCCCGATCATTTCCGCCAGTGTTTCCTGATCTATCTCCGGAACGACCGTTTCGGGTTTGCCTTCCTTACCGTAGCGGGCCAGCAACAAAAGGGTTCGGGCCAACCGTTTCTCGCTGGAGTTGAACAGCTGATCGACCAAGTCCTCCTCGATGCGCAGATTGCGTGAGAGTAGATACGATATGAAAAGGCCGGAAAGCGCGCGTTCCTTTTGCAGCACGCGCAGCATCTCGTCCTTCTCAATTCTAAGTATAGCGCTAGGCACAATCGCCGTCGCGGAAGCCACGCGTACCGTTTGACCCGTTAGGCATGCCTCACCAAGAAAGTCACCCGCGCCTAGGATTGCGATGACCGCTTCCTTGCCCTGTTTGGAGATAATGGTGAGCTTCACCCGGCCCTTCTGAATGTAGACAACAGCATCGCTCGGGTCGCCCTGCGAGAAGATCTCGTGGTCGGGTGGGCACTGCGTAATCGTTCTTTTCAGGCCGACGGTCGCAAGAAACACTTGGGGATCGAACGTGCGCCCCTTTTTAGGTTTCTTAGCCGCCTTCGGTTGAGAGCCCATCGACCGCCTCGCGGAGTTACTCGTCTACTGGCGCAAGATCCAGTTACTTTGAACAATTAGCATTCCCGAGCCTCTGTCAGCGGGTCAAATCAATTGCTTTGTATTTGGGCAGCAAGGCAGCAAGGTGGATCATCGTTTTGCTGTCGCTCCGATTCCAAATCGCCAGTGACGCGGAAGGGTTGGGAGCCTTCAGCACTCGCACCTTAGAGTGTTGCCTATCCATGGTTACGTGTAAAATAGGGGAAATACCCGATGTTCCGGTAGAGCTGGGCCGCGAACTGACAGGCTTTCGTCATGACCAAGATATTTCTGGAGTATCGGGTGCTGTGTTCCAGGTCCTCAAGGAGAGCGTAGTGTTTCGGTCGCCCAACTCCCCATAGTCCTACTCCAAGAACTGCCCTACGGAAGCAAGCCGCATTTCGGAAACCCGACTTTTTGACCTGGCTATATAATCGCCTTACGCGTCTCAAGGCAACGATACTGACGGTCGGAAATGATGCTCCAAGCGGTTCGAGATGAACTACGTGGAGGCGGCGTGGACTTTGGTGCCGTAGTCGAGGTTGGCGTACCAGTTGCCGCGGCCTTGCGGGGTGAGGTCCATGAAGTGCCAGATGGGAGCGAGCAGGTCGATACCGCGCTCGCGAATGTCGGGGGCCATCCAAGGATGCGCGGTGTAGAAGTGGCGCAGGGTGCCCTCGGCGTCGCGGGTGAAAACAGAAACGGTGGAGTCCTGACGTCCTTCGCGGTTTTCGCTGCCGAAGTCGTACTTGAAGGTGCTGTTGCCGGCGCTGAGGAGGCGCAGCTTGTCCCAGCCTCGCGCGCGAGCGTGGGCGCGCAGAGTGGGGAGATCGGCGGCGGCCACGACGGCGAAGTCGAGATTCTGAGCGAGGTGATGGGCGACGCCGCTGGCGCCGTCGAGCCAGGCGGTGCACATGGGGCAAGGCTTGGTCTGCCGCTTTCCGTACATGAAGTGATAGATGATTAGCGAGCGATTGGGCTCGGTGAAGAGTTCGCTGAGACGGACGGTACGCACCGGCGCGTCACCAGCGTTGAGGTCGCGCGGGCCCTCTTCAAACTGATAGTCCTGAATAGGAGCGCCCTGCGGGAGATGGCGGCGCAGCTCGGCGACGCGTTCGCGCTGGCGCATGAGCTCGATTTCGGCGAGGCGAAGCTCCTCGCGCTTGGCTAGATACTCGGACGATTCGTTGGTCAAATTGGTTTGCCGAAACGTTCCGTCAACTATTGTGTGTACCATGGGTCGTTATCTCCACGTGTCATTCTCTCTCCCG
>QHYS01000154.1 GCA_003223325.1 Acidobacteriota bacterium | reverse complement strand
AGAAGAACCGCCGCGTGCTGCTGGTGGACGCGGACCTGCGCCGGCCAACCGTGCACATCCGGATGGGTGTCTCCAACAACTCAGGACTGAGCGGGGCACTTACGGGCAATGAACCGGGGGAATCCTACGTTCCCCACCCGACGTTGCCGACCCTCTCCATTTTGCCGGCAGGGCATCGGCCGCCGCTGCCATCTGAGCTGCTGGATTCCGACCGGATGCGCGAACTCATTGCGCGCTGGCGAGCCGAGTTTGACCACGTGATCATCGACACGCCGACGCGGTGGTGCTGGTGGTGCGCGCCGCCGAGAGCGGACGCCAATCCGTGCGCCGCGCCCGCGAGGTGCTGCTCGGCGTTCACGCCAAGCTGGCGGGAGCGCTAGTGAACGCGGTGGACATGAACTCCATGGACCACTACGGCTACTACGGCTACTACGGCAACAAGTACCACCATTATTACGGGTCTGGCGAGGAGAAGAACTGACCATGAAGTCACTTACCGTTGAGGTATGCTCGCTGGTGTTGCTGGCCACGGTGTCTGCCGCCGCACAGCAGCGCAGTCCTTATCCGTCTTCGACCGTGAATGGGCGGACTTCGTCCGACGGCACCCAGACCCCGAACTACCCAGGATCCCAGAGGGCTTCGCAGCTTCCAGCCGGGACGCCGGTCCAGATTCCCGCGGCACCGGCCACTAGCGCGCCGACAGCCAGCATGCCGGCGCCAAGCGCGCCTGCGGGCCAATCGCCGCTGACCACTCGCATCACGGCCGCGCCTGTGGAACTCGGCCCCGGCGACCTGATGGACATTGCCGTTCTCGATACGCCTGAAGTCGGCGGCCGATTCCGCGTGAATGCCGCCGGTGAAATCACCATGCCGTTGATCGGCGCGATTCCCGTCAAAGGCCTGCCGCCGGAACAGGCTCAGGCGCTGATTGCTAAGAAACTTGTGGACGGTAACTTCATCAAGGACCCCCAGGTGACGGTATTCGTCTCCGAGTACGCCAGCCAGATGGTGTACGTCCTCGGAGAAGTGAAGATGCCTGGGGCTTATCCTCTAATGGGATCGCACCGGCTGCTCGACTTCGTGTCCGCCGCCGGCGGGCTCACTCCCACCGCGGCAAACGAGGTCAAGATCACGCGCCGCGACGACCCCGAACACCCCATCGCCCTGTCGCTGAAGTCCACGGACGCCAAGGACAATCCCGAAATGCATCCGGGTGACAGCATCTCGGTTGAGCAGTCCGGGCTCGTCTATGTGCTGGGCGACGTGAACCGCCCCGGCGGTTTCCTGATGGACCGCCATGAACAGCTGACCGTGCTGCGGGCCCTGGCGCTGGCCCAGGGCGCCTCGCCCACGGCCGCGCTCAGCAAGGCCAAACTCGTCCGCACCACCAGCAATGGACGCACGGCCACCGACCTGAACCTGAAAATGTTGCTTAAGGGCGGAATGGATGACCCGGCGCTCAAGGAAGGCGACATTCTCTATGTGCCCAGCGGCCGCATGGTCAAACGCAGCGTCGACGCTATCCTCCAGGGCGCCACCACCGCCGCGGTTTACGCGGCAAGACCGTAAGGACCCGCTAATCGAAGCTCGAAACGCAACGCATAAACGATTGAATTACCTCTTACTTCTTCTATAGTCCATGCACATCTCCGCTGTTCACAAGTCAACTCCCGGACGACTACTGGCTCGTAACGCGCTATGGAACATCATGGGACAGACGGCGCCTATGTTGGTTGCCGTTTTCGCTATTCCTCGTCTTATTCAAACACTGGGGACGGCACGATTCGGAGTTCTCACCATTGCCTGGATGGTGGTTGGCTATTTCAGCTTCTTCGATTTCGGATTGGGCCGCGCTCTCACTAAGGTCGTTGCAGACAAGCTCGGAGAAAAGAAGGAGCACGAGTTGCCTCACCTTGTCTGGACGTCACTTGGAGCAATTTGTCTTCTCGGTACCGCTGGCGCCCTTGTGCTACTGTCGGGCGCACATCTGCTGGTCCATTCGGCCCTCAAAATTCCAGACGCCCTCCGTCCCGAAACATTGCGAAGCTTCTACATTTTGGCCTTTGCTATTCCTATTGTCACTGTCAGCACCGGGTTGCGAGGAGTGTTGGAGGCTCACCAAGAGTTCGCGCTTCTGACAGCAATTCGAATCCCCCTGGGAATTTTCACTTTCGTCGGTCCCCTGTTGGTCCTCACCTTCTCGCGGAGCATGGTCGCCGTGGTTGTGGCCTTACTCGCGGCCCGCCTGATCACGTGCGTGGCACATTTCCTTGCCTGCATAGTCAAAATGCCGGAACTGCGACACGGTCTTGGTTTCGAATGGAGTTCATTGCGAGACATCTTTCACCTCGGCGGTTGGATGACAGTCAGCAACCTTACCAGCCCTCTACTCGTTTACATGGACCGTTTTATGATCGGCGCCCTGGTATCGGTCACTGCCGTCGCTTACTATGCGACTCCTTTTGAAATGATCAACAAGCTGCTGATCATTCCATCAGCGATGATGGGCCCTCTGTTTCCGGCCTTCGCCATGAATTCTGCCCGACAGGATCATGCGCGCAGTAGACTTTTCTTCTGGCGCGCCGTGAAGTATATCTTTCTGATTGTTTTTCCGATAACTCTACTTACGGTCGCTTTCGCACCTGAGGCTCTGAATTTCTGGCTGGGACAAGCATTTGCTCAGCAGAGCGCACCTGTGCTGCGGTGGTTAGCCGTGGGGATTCTTGTCAACTGCATGTCGGTCGTGGCCGCCGCTATGGTGCAGGGTTATGGACGCCCAGATATCGCGGCCAAGTTCCACCTGTCGGAAGTTCCATTCTTCCTAGGCACGCTCTACCTCGGGTTGCATTGGTACGGGATATTGGGAGCAGCTGTGGCGTGGACTTTGCGCGTCACCTTGGATGCGTGCTTGCTTTTCACCGCGGCTGCGCGTCTATCCGCTGATCCACACCCGGCATGGCGGCGTGTCATACCAGCGACATTGGCTACTGCAGCAGCGCTGTTGCTTTCGACGTTCTCGTTTCCCTTGGTGGCCAAGGTGTCCATAGTCGCATGCCTTCTTCTGGCATATGCTGCGTGCGCGTGGTGTCTGCTGGATGCTTACGAACGCGTGCTAGTGATGACTCTCGGAAGGACACACCCAGTTCCAACATCGACATCGGTGCCGCTATCTGCGGCTTTGTCAGACTGACGTCGTAACCAACCCTTGACCGACTTCCTCGACTGAACCAGCATGACCTACGCGTTCATCATTCCGTTTCTTGTACTGCTGATGGTAAACCGGATGATCTTCAAATCGATGATCGCCCCGGCTACGCTTTTTGTGGGCATCTGGACCGCGACTATAACCGCCTTAGCGTTGTGCGGAGATCTTTTCCGTCCGCTTTCCACAGAGACATTGCTCATTTATCTCCTCGGAGCGTGCGTATTCTGCTTTGGGGGAATGCTAGCAGCAACCGTCGCGAACCAAGCGATTTCTAGATCTTTGGTCGTCCTGAGTTCTGATCGCCACTATTACTGCCGCGTAGTTCTGGATTTCCTGTTTGTCGGATGCTTATTTGCCCTTCCCCTATTTGCGCACAAAGTCTTGGGTCCTGTCGGTGGATGGAGCAGTTCGACCGCGCTGTTTGAGGTTCGTCGGAACGCGGTTGCGTCGAGCGGCCAGACCACGACCTTTGATATAGTCAATAATCTCTCAGTGTTATCCAGATTTGTTGCTTTTGGAATGTTTTATGAAAATGATGGCACCAAGCAAAGAAAATGGCGAGCTTATCTCTCATTGCTGCCAGCCGTTGCTTACGGTTCGTTATCCGGAAGCAAGGAACCCGTTGTAGTAATACTTCTCACGGTAATGTTTCTCACTTGGTTGAAGGCTAAAAGCGTAAACATAAAGACCGCGATCTTTGTTGTGGTACTGTGCATAGGTTCCTTTTCAGCCGGTATCTTAGTCATTAATTTCGCCTACGCTCGCTTTTCAAACACTCAAGACATAGGAAGTCGGTTGGCGTGGGTCGTAGCGAGCTATTGGCTTGGCGGACCTGTCGCGTTTGACCGCGTCGTGCAAGATCCAGATTCTATACCGTCTACGCAGACGATAGATAGGTTCTTCCTTCAAACCGCCAATAGCCTGGGGGCGAACTTCGAGGTCCCGAGCCTGCACGCCCGGTACACTCCCATCTCAGACAGTAACATCAGTTCTGATACAAACGTGTACACGATCTATTTCTCCTACTACAAAGACTACGGCTGGCTGGGCATGGTTCTGCTAATGCTATGCGTGAGTTTTTGTGTAACTGTGCTGTACATGCTTTCTCTTCGCGGCGGTCCAGTGAGCGTCGTGCTTTGCGCACAGATTTTAGTGGGAACGATCTTCAGCATTTATTCCGAGAATTACTTCTTATGCTTGAATGAATATCTGAAGGCACTTCTGTTTTTCGCCGCTCTTTATTACGGTCCGATGATCAGTTTGTCGCGGCAAAAGCGATCGACATTAACTGTGTATACAGGTCCGGTTTAGACTTTCGCCATCTGTCACCGCACTTTCCTTTCTCATTTCGACAATATATTCCGAACCCACGACATCGCTCTAGGCTCGTAAGTCCGAGGTCACCTAGCCCGTCCTGTCAGTCGAATGCCCTATGTTGCAAGTGTCCGCATATACCGGAGGCCGCCACGTCGCCAGCGCCCGCTTTCGGTTGCGTCAACTGATTGCTCCGATGCGGCACTACGGTGTCTCGATACACGAACACTCAGCGGTGTTTGGTTCGTTTCCGCCAGTGCACCAAGCGAGTCGACCCCTCTGGGGGCTGGTAACCCTTGCGCAACGGATTCCGAGTGTCCTGCAGTCGTACCAGGCAGACGTTTCTCTGATCCAGCGCGAAATGCTTTCTACATTCGTTACGCTGGAGCCAGCACTCAAGCCTCCGCGTGTCCTGGACGTGGACGACGCCATCTGGATTCACATGGGCGACAAGGGCGCCCGGCGTCTCGCAAGACTGGTGGACGCCATTATTTGTGGAAATGGACATATCGCTAAATACTTTTCTCAATGGAACTGCAACGTTCGAATTATCCACACCGCGGTTGACGACAAGCGGTTCTCTTCCTTGGCCAAGCTACCCAGCGACAGCCTCGTCATCGGCTGGAGCGGAGCGTCGAGTGCTTTCCGGGAGCTTTATCGTATCGAGCCTGCTCTTTCGCGAGTGTTGAAGAAGCAGAGCAGAGTCAAGCTCCGAATTGTCGCTGATCAAAAACCCCAATTTACAGTACTGCCGGAAGCGCAATGTGAATTTGTGCAGTGGTCGCCTGAAGCGGAGGTCAGCGCTATCCAGCAGATGGATATCGGGATCATGCCGCTCGCCGACACCTCCTGGAATCAGGGTAAGTGCGCATACAAAATGCTTCTCTATATGGCGTGTGGTCTTCCTGTTGTGGCCTCTCCTGTCGGAATGAATAGGGAGGTCTTCGCCATGACAGAATGTGGCTTCGCCGCAGGGGACATTGACGAATGGACGGATAGCTTAGAGGTTCTTATTGCCGACGCGGATCGGCGGCGCATACTGGGCAACAACGGACGGATTTTGGTGTCAAAACAGTTTAGCGTGGATACTATCGCACGGCAGTTGGCCAAAGAACTTCATGCGATTGCTGTTGTCCCCCGCGACGATGCCTGTGTTGCCCGCCGGAGCACAGAGTAGTTCTGTCCATTGTGATTACGGTCGAGACTAATTGTCTTCTTATTCTATCCACCGGGCTAAACCAAGCCAAAATCGAAACTCTTAATGAGCAGTGTGTCCTCTGAAACTGGGTTGCCGACTTTGAGCCGATAAATATGTGTGGAATCGCTGGTTTCTGGACACGTCCACAGCGGGCTGAGGAACTCATGCGTGTTGTTCGCAGCATGACCGACTCTCTTCGGCACCGCGGACCCGATGATGACGGCCATTGGAGCGATCCGGCTGCCGGCATTGCCCTAGGCCAACGCCGCCTCTCGATCATTGACCTGTCAGGAGCCGGCCACCAGCCAATGCTGTCAGCTTCGGGCCGATACTACATCGTCTTCAACGGTGAGGTATATAACTTCAACGAGTTGCGCCGCGAGCTGGATGGCATAGCTTGGCGCGGCTATTCCGATACGGAAGTCATGCTTGCAGCCATCGAGCGCTGGGGGCTGAGAGCGGCTACACAACGCTTTGTCGGCATGTTCGCTTTCGCCGTGTGGGATCGTAAGACCCGTACCTTGCATTTGGTGCGCGACCGTCTCGGAATCAAGCCACTCTATTACGGCTTCTGCGGCGCGACGCTACTATTCGGTTCCGAGTTGAAGGCGCTGCGCTGCCATGCGGATTTCCACCCGGAAATCGACCGCGATACCTTGGCCCTGTTCCTGCGCCATAACTACGTGCCTGGGCCGTATACCATCTACCAGCGCACGTGGAAGCTTGCCCCGGGAACGATTTTGTCGCTGCGCTCACACGATGACAGCACTTCGCAGCCGACACCTTACTGGGACATGCGTGAAGTCGCGGAGCGTGGGCAGTCTCAACCATTCCGCGGCAAGCCTGAGGAAGCGGTTGGGGAACTCGATCGGCTGCTGCGAGAGGCCGTGCGCCTCCGCATGATCGCGGACGTCCCCCTGGGAGCCTTTCTCTCCGGTGGCATTGACTCCTCTACCGTGGTGGCGCTCATGCAAGCCCAGAGCACGCGCCCGGTAAGAACGTTCAGCATTGGCTTCGAGGAGACAGCATATAACGAGGCGCAGTACGCAGCCCGGGTGGCTCGCCACTTGGGAACCGAACACACCGAGTTATACGTCACGTCGGCTGACGCCCTGGCAATGGTGCAACGGTTACCCCATTATTATGACGAACCGTTTTCTGATTCCTCGCAGATTCCCACGATGATGGTCTGTGCCCTGGCACGTCGTCACGTGACAGTGGCACTGTCCGGGGATGGCGGCGACGAATTGTTCTCCGGTTATGATCGCTATACTTCAACCGAGCGGTTATGGAGAAAGCTTTCAAAGATTCCACTCCCTTTTCGGGTCGCTGCGGCGGCAGCCTTGCGGGCAACTCTGCACTGGTGGCGGGATGACCTCTCGCGGCCATTCATGACCTCCGCTGCCCGTGCCAATCCGCTGCGCCGACGGCGTCTAGAAAAGCTCGCGCTAGCCTTGCCATCCGGGAACCTCGAAGCCTTTTACCAGGTGCTGATTTCACATGCGATCGGAAACACGCTTGTGCTTGGCGCGCAGAAATTGCCAACGCGGTTCGACAACATCATTCATTCCCGTTCGGGGTTGGGTCTGACTCCAGCGCTCATGTACTTGGACACCGTCAATTATCTTCCGGATGACATCCTCACCAAGGTTGACCGGGCCAGCATGGCGGTGGGCTTAGAGGCACGTGTGCCCCTGCTCGATCACCGTGTGGTCGAGTTCGCGTGGACGGTGCCGATGTCTTACAAGGTGCGGGATGGCGCAGGGAAATGGATACTGAGGCAGCTTGCGTACCGCTACATCCCGCACGAAATGCTACACCGGCGCAAAGCCGGATTTTCTGTTCCGCTGGCGCGCTGGCTTCGCGGCGAGCTGCGCGACTGGGCGGAGGCTATGCTGGACGAGTCCCGTCTCCAACGTGAAGGATTCTTCAATGTTCGCCTAGTGCGCCGCTTGTTCCATGACCACTTGAGCGGGAGGGCCGAAATGGAGCACTTACTGTGGGACCTGCTGATCTTTCAGGCGTGGCACGAGCAGGCAAGCCAAGTCCCCGCAGGCAGCAGCCAACCACTGCCCTTGCACGAGTCTGCCGGCGAGGTCCGGGCGTGAACCAGACTCGCGGTCTATGTTTGATACTGGTGATCTCTTATCTGGCCTGCGGCGACGCTGAGCGCGTGCTCTCGAAGCTTGCCAATGCCCAGAGCGAGCACGGAGAGAGTAACGATGTTGACCTTCAGTGATCAGCCAATGTTCTTATCGGGCGCCGTGCGATGCCTCTGCCTAGTCCTGGTCGTGCAATCCGGGAATACTTTTGCGAACAAGAGCCTTGTGCTCATGCGTTGGCTGATGCCGAGTGGATAGCAATGTATCTAGTTCTCAATGGCGATCACTGGTACGGGAACATCAATAGGCTAGTAACAAAACCAGCCGTCTGCCGGGAGATGTCGAAGGAAGGGCGCCAACTGGTACAGCAGAGGTTTCATTTAATCAAGTCGTGCTGATGATTGGACGCCATCTTATAACTACCGCGGGAGCGCATGCAGAGTGGCTTCTACGAATAGCACCTCTACTCGTGCCGGAACAGGGTGGAGCCACCGGCCACGGAAGTTGGCCACCATTCTTTCCCCGCTGCGAATGCGACAAGTAAGACCATCTTCGCCAGCGCCGACGATCGCAACAGTTTAGTAGTTCCCGAGATGTAAATGCCAAACCCTAAAGTCAGGATCACCTACATCATCCCAAATCTCAACCGCGGCGGGGCTGAAGGGCAACTATACGAGCTCATGCGCCGACTGGATCGGCACAATTTCGAGCCGGATCTGGTTCTGTTTGAGGACGACGGTGGTTACGACACGCAGGGCGTGGTCGAGCGTGTATTCCTGCTCAATACTCCTGCCGGCGGCAATTCCAACTGGCATCTCCGAGCGTTCGGGCAAATCGCCGCAATAGTGAAGCTAACGAAACATTTGCGTCGGCGCCGGTCGGATGTGGTACATGCCTTTCTTCCGGCGGCTGTCATTCTTGCCGGCTGCGCAGCACGGCTCGCGCGGGTACCGCATTTCATCGTGAGCCGCCGGTCGATGCTGGACCATTACCGCAAGAGCCGGATATTGACAGCCGCCGACCGCTTCCCGCTCCGTTTTGCCGACGTCGTCGTAAACAATTGCCGTGCGATCGCGGAGCAGGCGGCACTTGGCGACCGTCTACCCGAAGCCAGGTCGCTCACCATCTACAACGGCGTGGACACAGTCCGCTTCAACCCAAAGTCAGATGCGAACGCGCGACAACAGCTTGGTTTCGCGCCGGAGCACGTGGTGTTCGGCATCGTGGCGAATTTCCGCGAATGCAAACGTCATATAGATTTTGTACACGCTGCAGCTCGCCTACATGATCGCGTGCCCCGCGCACGTTTCCTGATGGTGGGGGCCCACGCCACTCGCGATGCGGTAAATGCGGAGATCCAGCGACTGGGGCTCGGCCCGAGCTTTGCAACCGTGGCCGGCACCTGCGAGCCAGAGAAGTATTACCAGGCAATCGATGTTTACGTGTGCACATCGGCTACAGAGGGTCTGTCAAACTCGATCATGGAAGCCATGGCTTCTGGCAAACCGGTCATTGCAACGAGGGTCGGTGGTAATCCTGAGTTGGTTCGACACGGCGACACCGGATATCTTGTCGCGCCATTCGCTCCAAACGAAGTCGCGAGCACAGCAGAAGTCCTTGCGCGCGACCCCGGTTTGCGCGCTCGCATGGGAGCGCGGGCGCGGCATGTGGCGGAGACCTCTTTCTCAATGACCGCGATGGTGGAGAGATACGAAGAACTCTATACCACACTGTTAACTTGCAAACTCAAACCCGCAGCGGAGAGTTCCGTGCCCCCTCATCCTTCGTCTGCGAATGTCTCCAAGACCGCATCAGATTATCTGTCCAAATGAACAGCATTGTTTACGGTGTTACCTCCGACATAAGCCTGGGCTTCTACCGAGGACATGCAAGCGCCTTAGCCTCCGCAGGGCTCGAAGTCATGTTCGTCGCTTCGCCCGGCAGGGAGATGGCAGGCTTTGCGGTGGGCGAGGGCGTTCAAGTTGTTCCGGTCTCTATGACCCGGGAAATCGCAATTTTGGCAGACATTAGTTCTCTGTGGACTTTGACAAGGGCCCTGAAACGTCTACGTCCTACCATTACAGACTTTGGTACTCCAAAAGCCGGGTTGTTGGGCAATATCGCCGCAAAGATCACGTCAGTTCCATGTCGTATCTACACACTTCGTGGTTTGCGGCTCGAGACGGCGTCGGGATGGAAGAAACGAGTGTTGACGATGACCGAGCGCATTGCGTGCAAGAGTGCACATCGCGTGATCTGTGTCAGCCCGAGTCTACGACAACGGGCGATCGACTTGGGGTTGGTCACGTCCGATAAAACAGTAGTCCTGGCGAGCGGCTCGTCGAAGGGCGTCGAGGTTGAACGGTTCCTGCCGACTGCGGAAAACCTGGCACGGGCGGAGGAGTTGCGGTGTGGGTTGAATCTGCCGAAGGGTGTTCCAGTGCTCGGGTTCGTGGGACGGTTCACGCGGGACAAGGGAATACCCGAATTAGTAGAAGCTTACCGGGAACTGCGGGCCGAATATCCTGAGCTGCGGATGTTACTGGTTGGTGATTTTGAAGACGGCGATCCGGTGCCGGAGAAGGTGCGAAAGCAAATCACCGGAGATGCACAGGTCGTGCGGCCAGGGTTCGTAGCGGATACGTCTCCCTATTACCATCTGATGGATGTACTAGTCCTACCGACGTATCGTGAGGGCTTTCCGGGCGTTCCTCTGGAAGCACAGGCGGCTGGCAAGCCGGTCGTGACGACGAACGCCACCGGCGCTATCGATTCGGTTCAGGACGGAAAGACGGGAGTGCTGGTGCCGGCGGGAGATGCGTCGGCGCTGGCGCGGGCAATTGGAAGCCTGCTGGCCGATCCGGCAAAGCGCGAAGAAATGGGCCATCAGGGGCAGGACTGGGTAACACGGGAGTTCGCGGGCGACAGGGTGAGAGCAGCGCTGGTGAACGAGTATCAGAGATTGACCCGCGAAAAGCTTGGCCCCACCGGAAGACCAAGTCCTCAGCGGGGCTGGTCCCGCGTAGTGAAGCGGGGACTGGATACCCTATGTGCATCCGCAGGGCTGGCAGTGTTGTGGCCGGTGTTGGGAGTCGTGGCTCTGCTGATCCGGGTGACGATGGGAAAACCTGTCCTGTTTCGACAGACCAGACCAGGGTTTCTCGCCAAGCCGTTCACCCTTTTGAAGTTTCGCACCATGCGCGACGCCTTTGATAAGGACGGCCATCCACTTCCGGATGGCGACCGTCTAACTCCGCTCGGCACCTGGTTGCGCAAGCTCAGCCTCGACGAATTGCTCCAGCTCTGGAATGTGTTGCGCGGCGACATGAGCCTGGTCGGGCCGCGTCCACTACTCATGGAATACCTGCCCCGCTACACGCCCGAGCAGGCGCGGCGGCACGAAGTCATGCCGGGCATCACGGGCTGGACACAGGTCAACGGTCGCAACGCGCTGACTTGGGAACAGAAATTCGCGATGGACACCTGGTACGTGGAGCATTGGTCGCTCGGACTCGACTTAAAGATTTTGGGAAAGACGGCGTGGCACGTGATCAAGAAGGACGGAATCTCGAAAGATGGCCACGCAACCATGCCGAAGTTCACAGGAGCGACTCGAGATTGTATGGAGCAAGGGTCATGAAGCGAATCGTTGTCATTGGCGCGGGCGGAATGGCGCGCGAAGTGCATTTCATGGGGTATGTAGTCAGTGACTTGAACGCGCTCACCGATCGCGATAGTCGCGATGAAGTACTCGGCGACTATTGCTGGCTCCGCGAACATGCGACTGAGATCGATGCCGTGACCATCGGTATTGGAACGCCGGCGGCAAGGCTGAAAGTCAGGAATGAGATACAACAAGTACTCCCAAAAGTTGAATTCCCGGTACTGGTACATCCGACGGCCTACCTCGATTTTGAGACCGCGCGAATCGGCCAGGGCGCGCTGATTTGTGCTGGCGTCGTCGGTACGTTGAACATCGTGTTGGAACCCTTCGCTTTATGTAACTTCGGATGCACGCTAGGTCACGAGGCGGTGATTGGGGAAGGCAGCGTCATCAATCCAGGAGCCAACATCTCCGGCGGCGTAACGATTGGCGGCGGTGTGCTGGTCGGAACCGGCGCGCAGGTTCTGCAATACCGCACCGTCGGGGATCGCGTGACCGTAGGCGCCGGGGCAGTGGTCACTCACGATGTTGAACCTGGAACAACCGTGATTGGTATTCCAGCGAGGCCGATCAACAAAAGTGAGACAAAGGTCAGTGGAGAGGTCTCCACAAAGTATCCCTACGCGCCGTGGCCGCAATTTGCCCCAGAGGAGGTTGAGGCGGCAATGCGCGTGCTCCAGTCGGGAAAAGTCAATTACTGGACCGGGACTGAGGGTCGAGAGTTTGAAAAGGAGTTTGCCGAGTTCGCCGGGTGCAAGCATGCGATTGCTTTGGCGAACGGAACTGTGGCGCTGGAAACGGCGTTGAAGGCGCTAGGCATTGGCCCGGGTGATGAGGTCATCACGACCACCCGGACGTTTATTGCATCTGCGAGCTCCGTGGTGGCCGTTGGCGCACGTCCCGTCGTAGCTGACGTCGATTGTGACAGCCAGAACCTAAGCGCCGACACGATCAAGCCAATGATCACGCCTCGAACGAAGGCGATCATTGCGGTGCACCTGGCCGGTTGGCCCTGCGAGATGGACGGAATCATGGAACTGGCGCGCCATCACGGACTGAAGGTGGTCGAAGATTGTGCGCAGGCGCAGGGCGCCATATACAAGGGTAAGAGAGTCGGCTCCATTGGTGATGCAGCGGCGTTTTCCTTTTGCCAGGACAAGATCATGACGACCGGCGGCGAAGGCGGCATGCTCACTGCTAACGATACCGAGCTGTGGCAACGCGCGTGGAGCTACAAGGATCACGGCAAGAGCTACGATGCGGTTTATAACCGCGAGCATCCCATCGGATTCCGATGGCTCCACGAATCCTTCGGGACCAACGGAAGAATGACGGAGATGCAGGCGGCGATTGGACGCGTCGCGCTGAAGAAAGTGCCGGGATGGATTGAAACGCGGCGGCGGTATGCGGCAATTCTGAACGGGAGGTTGTCGCAGGTCAGAGGATTGCGCATCGCCACTCCGCCCTCGCATTCGCAGCATGCATATTACAAGTACTACGTGTTCGTGCGTCCGGAGCAGCTACGGGCCGGATGGGACCGTGATCGGATCATGCAGGCGATTTGTGCGGAGGGCGTGCCTTGCTCAGTTGGCAGTTGCAGCGAAATCTACCTGGAAAAGGCGTTCGCGCCCGAACGTCGACAGAAGCGGCGATTGCCGGTGGCAAAAGAACTGGGTGAGACCAGTCTGATGTTTCTGGTACACCCAACCCTGACCACCGAATCGATCGAGCACGCTTGCCAGGTTGTCGAGAAGGTAATGGCGGCGGCCAGCGCCCCGGCCGTTGTACTTAACACGTCACTCAAGGCGGCCTTGTCTGCCGCGAACTCGCTCTAGTCGTTCTATCCCCCTAACCATCCGGAAAAGAGGCTGCGATGTTGCTGAAAAACAGGTGGGTCGTCGTAGTAGTGCAGGCGTTGCTGATACTCGCATCTTTAATGACAGCCTGGCTATTGCGGTTTGAGTTTTCCTTGCCCCACTTCTCGCTCCTGCTCCAGGCAGCGCCGCTTCTGCTCGGATTCAGGCTGCTGGCAATGAGGCGGTACAACTTGTTCCACGGCTACTGGCGCTATACGAGCGTCAGAGACGCTGCGGATATTGCGAAAGCTGTCGCAGTGGGTAGTGCGGCCTTCTTTGTGGTGCTCCGCTTCGTGCTGGGCGTAACGGTGTTCCCCTTGTCCATCTACCTCCTGGAGGCGCTGCTCACGGTGGCGGCCCTGGGCGGTGTGCGAGTGCTGTCGCGCATGATACTGAAGCCGGTCGAACGGCGCTCTCGCGATGATCGGTCTCGCGTGCTAATCGTTGGCGCAGGCTCAGCCGCGGAACTTCTGATACGTGAGCTGGCGCACACGGATTACGAGGTTGTAGGCTGCGTTGACGACGATCGAGCGAAGCAGGGAGTTCGCTTGCACGGCGTCCAGGTGGTTGGGACGATTGACGAGCTGGCCGCCGTGGCAGCCGCATATGCGGTGGCAGAAATTTTTATTGCCATGCCTTCGGTGACCGGTCTGCGAATGCGCCGGGTCATTGAGCGGTGCCAAGCCAGCGGAAGGAAATTCAAAACCATTCCGGGCCTGAGTGACCTGGCCAAAGGACGTGTGACCGTTAATCAGTTGCGGGATGTTGATGTCGAGGACCTGCTGGGGCGCGACCCGGTACGACTCGATCTGGAGGCGGTGCGCAGGCACCTTGCAGGCCAGGTGGTAATGGTAACCGGGGCTGCGGGCTCGATCGGTTCGGAACTGTGTCGCCAGATCCTCGATTATGCGCCAGCGAAGTTGATCTGTCTCGACCAGGCGGAGACGGCGCTGTTCTATCTCCAATTGAAGCTCGACCGCCTCAAGTATCGCGACCGCATAGAGTATTGCGTGTCGGACATAACGGATGGTACGTCCATGCGCACTCTTCTTCGAACCCGCGGAGTGCAAATCATTTTTAATGCCGCAGCTTACAAGCACGTTCCCTTGATGGAATCAAACTCGGCCGAGGCTATGCGGAATAACGTGTTTGGGCTGCTCACTCTTCTGCAGGCAGCCGAGGATGCCGGTTGTGAGCGCTTTCTGCTGATCTCGTCGGATAAGGCGGTGAATCCGACCAGCGTGATGGGCTGCACCAAGCGGCTGGGAGAATTGATCCTGGCGTCGCGGCCATCTAGGATGCGCTGCGTGTCGGTACGGTTCGGAAATGTACTTGGCTCGCAAGGAAGTGTGGTGCCGGTCTTCCAGCAGCAAATCCGGAAAGACGGGCAAGTGACCGTTACTCATCGGGAAATTACACGATTCTTCATGACCATCCCTGAGGCGGTTTCCCTCGTGCTGCAGGCCTTTACCATAGGCCAACACGGCAACATTCTGGTGCTGGACATGGGAGAACCAATCCGCATTCTCGATTTGGCCAGGACGCTGATCAAGTTATCTGGAAATTCCGAAGCGGAGATCCCGGTCGTCTTCAGCGGCTTGCGACCCGGCGAGAAGCTGTATGAAGAGCGTTTTTACAGCTCAGAGAGGCTACTGGCAACGCCGCACGAAAAGGTAAACAGGACCGAGAGTGATCTGATGGACTGGGCATCCCTGCGCCGGCATCTCGAAGACCTTCTGCAACTGACGTTATCCGGCACGGAGGAATCGCTACTTGCAAAAGTGGCCGACATCATCCCCGAATATGCTCGCTACCGCAGACCTGGGGAACGGGAACCGGTGGAACGCCTGGAGCGCAGTCCAATCGCTGACACTCCGCCGTTCGTTCCTGCTGAAGCAGGAGACTGAAGCCTTGGCTTACGGGGTGGAGACGCGCGCGAAAGCGCGAACAGTCAAGAGATCCGATTCCCAGAAATCGGCAGGTGGCGCCAGCTATTTCCGCGTCATAAAAGAGCTCTTCGGGGCCATTTCAATGGTGATGCGGGGAGGCACGACGCCGCAGCCCGTCGTCATGCACGCTGAGTGACATGGTTGGAGTATGCAAGACACCGAACGGAGCCTACTCCTTGGCGTTTCACGGATGCTTATATGCAGCGCGGCGGATTCCAAGCTCAAGAGCGCGTGGTACACGAATTGCGAAAAGGAGCCTAGTTAACCCCGTGAAACTGCCTGGAAAGACTGCTCTCGTGCGAATCGCTGCCATCGGAGCAGCCAGTCTGCTCGCTCTTTCGGCTTTTGCTCAGTCACACACTGAAATGACAATTGAGGATGCACAGACGGTAACCGCGCAGAAGATATTTAGCAAAGGCAATCCATCCTCGACCTACATCCTGCAATTACTAGACAGCCTTGGAACACGAAACGGACAGCTGATCGGATTCAGCATCGAGCAGCTGCTGAACCCTTCGTCTCCGGCGAATTACTACAACTTTGGCCAAGCCACGGAGCTTTTCACGGCCAGTTCCAATTCGCAGACCTTTCCCTCGCAGAGTGCGGCCGTTTACGGTTCATTCAATCACTTTGGTAGCGGGGCGCTAGACTCTGGTTTCGGCGCATCCTTTGAGGCGTTCAATGGCGGTCCTGCAACAGCTACTCTAATCGTAGGAGTTCATGCCGACGCGACAAACGGCGGCGTAGCGGCGGGGGTTCGTACCCAATCTCCGACGAATAACGGCAATGCCACTAACCTCAGGGCAGGCGATTTTCTAGTCCGAAACTCTTCTTCTGGAACTGTCACAAATGCCGCATCGTTGTACGTCGAGGGGCCGCAGAACACAAACCACGGCACGATCACAAATCTCTATGGCTTGCTGATTCAAGATCAACTTACGGGTACTAATAATTGGGCGATTAAGACAGGCAAGGGTTTAGTGCAGTTTGGTGGCAAGGTACGGGCCGATGGTGGTATTGGCGTCGGGTCCGCTACGCTGATATCTCCTACAGCCCCAACCATCTCTTCTGGGTTTGGCAAGGCGCCGGCAGTTTTTAACGCCAACGGTACAGCAGCCTTCACAATCAATGTTGGGACAGGCGGAACCGCGAATAGCGGAGTAATCGGGCTACTCACGGCGACGCATGGATGGGCCTGTACGTGTACTGACATCACCACCAATTCCTCCACGGTATTTGCATGCAAGCAGATTGGGGCTGGAACGACAACGACGGCTCCCATCGGCGAATTCACGGCATCGGGGGCCGCGCACGCCTGGGAAGCCAGCGACATTCTGGCGGTGAGTTGCTTCGCTTACTGATTATGCCCCGCCCATCTACACTGGTGTCCACTCTCGCGGTCCTGTTGTGGGCCCGAAAACCGGAGTGCCCACTCCCGACTTTCTGAAATGGCTACAGGAGATGACTGCACAGGGATGGTTCTCGGTGGAANNNAAAGCTTCGCCAACGGGTGGAAACACTCGCGAAAGCGGGAACAATGACAGAGAGGATTCCCAGAAATCGGAAGCTGGTGCCAGTTATTTGCGCGTCAAAAAAGAGCTCTTCGGAGTGACTTCAGTCGTGATGCGACCGGAACAATCTGCTGGAGTGCGTACGAGGCCGCTATCGGTGATCACGCGCAACGAGCGAGTTGTTGCGGTAAGCATGACGCCACAGTCCCTAGCGTAGCTAAGCTAGTGATACGGGCTGAGCGAGCTACTACGCCGGTGCTTGCGGGGCATTCCCACATGGCCGTGTTCGGGGAGGTACCGACAGAATCCGAAACACTGGGTGACTGAACCTACAGTTCGTCACGAATTAGGGACTGCAAAGGGTCGGAGCAGATGCTCTGGCCCTTTTTGCTTTTATGCAAATTCTTGATCTCTCGTAGCGGTCAGGTGTTGCGCGTGCAGACACGTCTAGGAGGCCATGATCACCCGATGCAGAACCGATCTGGCCCAAGTGCAGGTGGAGAGAACAGGGGCATACCGCTTATTGGGCGTAGCATATTTAAGGATGAGCAGAATAGGTCCGGAATACATCGATGCCGCCGTTCCTGATCGCTTGGTAGCCGGCGGTGCCCTCCTTCGACATGAGCCCGAGGAA
>QHYS01000153.1 GCA_003223325.1 Acidobacteriota bacterium | reverse complement strand
GCGGCCAGCAACACGATGCGAGCCCGCAAAACGTCTCGTTGAGCTGCGGAGGGAGAATGGACAACGCTTTCCAAAGTGGTTCGCTCTTCGGAAGTTAGCTCGATCCGGGGTGCTCGACGCGACATGATCGAGCACTATAAGTCAACTCCTACAATAGGTCAACTTATTTTAATTACGCAACACTAGTACATCGTCCCTTACGCGCAGAGCGCTTTGCATTTTAAACGTGGACAAGAACCGTAAGCAATCTGAAAGATGCTTATGACCAGCGGCTAGCCAGGGCTGGCTGCGAATCGTTCCCTACTATTTCACAAACGGGTGGGTCATTGAACTCAGTTGCGACTCCAGGTTTGTGGGCGTTGTTCGGCTGCGTCGTGATAGGGCTGCTCGCACTCGATCTTTTCGTGTTCCACCGCAAGCCGCACGCGGTGCGCACGCGGGAGGCGCTGGCCTGGAGCATCGCTTGGATTGTTGTAGCCGTGTTGTTTAGCGCCTTCCTCTATTTCTCTGTCGGCTCCAAGCGTGGGCTTGAGTTCTTGACAGGCTACTTCATCGAGAAAGCCCTAGCCGTTGACAATCTTTTCGTGTTCAGTGTGATTTTTGGCTATTTCGGAATCCCGGTGCGTCGTCAGCACCGAGTACTGTTTTGGGGCGTTTTCGGTGCGCTGGTATTTCGCGCCATGTTCGTTGCCCTGGGGTCTTCGCTGCTGACGCACTTCCATTGGTTGGCATACGTATTGGGAGCTTTTCTTGCCCTTACTGGAATGAAGCTTTTGGGAAGCACTTCGCAAATGCGTCCCGAGAAGAACCCATTCTTTCGAGCGCTGCGAAGAGTGATTCCAATAATCAACGCCGATACCGACTACTTTTTTGTTCGCGAGAACGCACGACTGTTCGCGACACCATTGTTCTTATCGCTTGTGCTGGTAGAAATCAGCGATATTGCGTTTGCAGTGGATTCGATCCCGGCGGTATTTGCCGTCACCTCAGATCCGTTCATCGTCTTCACGTCGAATGTTTTTGCAATACTCGGGTTACGCGCGATGTACTCGCTTCTTGCGGAGTTTGTTGTCCAACTCAAATATCTGCGCGTCGGGCTGGCACTGGTGCTCGTATTCGTAGGCACGAAGATGCTGATTCAATCGGTTTACGAGATTCCAATTCTAGTATCGCTTGGAATAGTGGCTGCGCTCCTCGGTGGCTCAGCAATAGCATCCTTTGTGAGCTAAGCGGTCGCGTGGACGGCCCAAGTGCGGAGCGATCTCGAACCACGGTTTCGACGCAAGAATCGGCGGCGCAGGCAAAACAGGACTAAAGGTAGGCTGTGATTTTTACGCGGTTAGGCTGCAGATTCATGCGCTGCAGCAGGTCGGCGAAGCGCAGGTCCGAGCGCATGCTCATAAGAATGATCTGTAACCAATCGAAGGCGAGCTCCTTTTCACCAAGACCACATAGACCAGGGCGATCTGATACGGTGAAACGTACGTATGTTTGGAAAGCTGCACTAACTGCTTTTTATCCGTCCGCGAACTTCGTGGCCACCAAAAGCCCTGAGGGCAAGAAACCGGAGAGTCAGCCGACGGCGAGTGCTTTTGTACTATTTGTGCCGATTGGCCGAGTCGTGTGGATGCAACGCCGCTGAAACACGGGACTTGTGGAATCGTTTTTCAATTCGACTCCCACACGCTTCCGCCAGAAGTTATTGAATCCACTCTCCCCTGTTTGACCGATTTGGGCGCAATTGGGCGCAAAACCTTCCTCCGCGCCCGAGCGCTCACCTTTGGGCGCAGAACTTCGGCGACCTTCTCCGCCGCGGCACGCTGGGCATCTCCGAGCACGTGCCCGTAAATTCCCAACGTGATTCGCGGATCGGAATGTCGCATCTGCGCCTGCGTAACGGCCGGAGTTGCTCCGGCTTCGAGGAGAAGACTCGCGTGTGCGTGGCGAAATGCATGGAAGCCCGCGCGTGGCAAACCCAGTTCTCCGAGTAGGGGGGCTAGACGATCACGGATCACGTTCTCGCCGGTGAACGGATTTCCCCGCTGGTTCACGAACAGCAATCGCGGCGGATTTGGCCGCCACTGCTGAAGGTAAAGTTTCAACATGGCCGCCAGTGCTCCAGTGCTTCGGGCATCGGTAGCACTGCCTCGCTTCGCGCGCTCTTGGGTGTTTGGATGCTGCCGCGCCATATTGAGCGCCTCACGTGAATCTCCTTTCGCTCAAAGTCCAGGTCGTCGATCGAGAGCCCGAATAGCTCTGTGTCTCGCCAAAACGTCGTACGCCTACAAAATGAATGACTTGGCGCATTATCCGCCTGGTACGAGCAAGGAACCGGATTGAGCATCGGCTCTTCTCGTTTATCAGTCTGACCTGGAGGGGGCAGCCCCTCTGGAATCTGGAAACGGTGATCAACCTGATTGGCGCGACGCGGACCCGAACTGGGCTGCGCGTGAAAGCGGTACTGGATACGGCGAGATACGAGACGGGGGTCAAGATCTCCGATGAGCAGATTGACACACAGCGGATTCGTCGTTCCCAAATTCATCCGGAGTGGAATTACACCATACTGCCTCGGGCGACAAAGCCTTGACATGTCCATTTAATTATTTCGCTTCGCCCTAAGTGTGCATGCTGGCGTAGCTCCGTCGATCTTGCCTCGCGTCCTGAAGCCGTCAAACATCCAACTCCCTCCGCACTTTAGACTGGTTGAAGTCCTCAACGAGATGGTTAGACCGATACTTGCTTGATCCGGCTTCCGGACGGGCTTCGGCGTCCGATGGAAATTGACATTGGCGCAAAGCAGGCGTCATATGGTGGGCTTCGTCAGTGCTGTTGCGTCCGGCTCCATGCAGTCGGGCTAACCCTCGGGCTCGGCAACAATAATTTAGGGAGGTGTGTCGCCGGATTGGAACTTATTCTTCTTCTTAGTGATGGGCATCATCATCGGTTTTGTGCTCGCAATGAGAGTTTTTCGGGGTCCGTAATGGCTCTCCGGTATCTCCCGGATTGCTACGTAGCTGGGCCAAGCATAGAGTCCCGCGGCTAGTGTAGTGTCCCATAAATAGCTTTATACACAGGACTTGCTATGATCGCAGTCATGCCGAACACAGGTCTGGCGATCGAGTTACAACCAGCTGAGCGCACTCAACTGGAACAGTGGGAGTCCGCACACGGAACCCCTCAACAGGTGGCGCTGCGCTGCCGGATTATCTTGAGAGCGGTAGCGGGTCAGCAGAATGTGGCCATCGCCGAGGGGCTCGGGGTGAGCCGACCCGCCGTGCAGCTGTGGCGCAAGCGGGTGCACGAGCAGGGCATCGGGGAGGTCTGGGAGATCGCTCCCGGTCGCGGGCGCAAAGCGCACTATGATCAAGGCCAGCGAGACCGGATCATTAAAGCAACCTTGCAGAGCAAGCCCCAGGGCATGACCCATTGGAGTTGCCGGCTGATGGCGAAGGCGCAAAAGGTCAGCAAGAACACGGTGAACCGTTTGTGGCAACTGCACAATATCAAACCGCATCTGAGCCGCACTTTTAAGTTGTCGCGGGATGCGAAATTCCTAGAGAAGCTGAGCGACGTGGTGGGGCTGTATATGAACCCGCCGGACAAGGCACTGGTGCTGTGTTTGGATGAAAAGAGCCAAATTCAAGCGTTAGATCGGACGCAGCCGGGGGCTGCCGTTGAAGAAAGGCCGGTGCGGTACGATGACGCACGACTACAAGCGCAACGGCACCACCACCTTGTTTGCGGCACTGAATGTGTTGGATGGCAAGGTCATTGGTGAATGTCACGGCCGGCATCGGCATCAGGAGTGGCGGAAGTTTCTGCGCCGCTTAGACGCTGAGTTTCCCGCGGAGCTGAAGCTGCATGTGGTGATGGACAACTACGGCACGCACAAAGAACCGCACGTGCAAGCGTGGCTAAAGAAGCATCCTCGCTTTGTGTGCCACTTTGTGCCGACCAGTTCCAGCTGGCTGAATTTGGTGGAGCGCTGGTTTCGAGAATTGACCGAGAAGGCGATCCGGCGCGGCAGTTTCGTGAGTGTGCCGGATCTAAAGCAGGCGATCGAGGCGTTTATGCAAGCCTGGAACGAAAAACCCAAGCCGTTCATCTGGAGCGCCACGGTTGAGGACATCATCAAAAAGATCGATCGCGCGCGGGTCCAGATCCAACCGGGATCCACCCAGCCCAGGGGGAAAAAGAGAAGGCGGCGGTTCTGTAAAGTTATATACGGGACATACCACTAGCAGTCTGAAGCCTCACATATCACCCTGGGCCTGGGTTCCCGTTTTTCACATTCGAGTCGGAGTTGGTACGCGCTACGCACCAATAGACATACTGACTGACAGCGGAAGCTCAAGTTCTGTCTGCGGAGTTCTACATGCGCGCTCATCTCGCCTTTTTGGTTCGCTGGAGTCGCAACAGCGCATTACTCCTGTTACTCGTCGTTGTTGCTATCGGACTGCTCTCATGTAGCGGGGGCGGCAGTCAGGGCGGCGGCACCAGCGTAACCAACGCTGCGCCGCCACCGCCACCGCCACCGCCACCACCACCACCACCACCACCACCACCGGTTGGCATATCAACCGGACCTGTAGCCAATTTGCTACCTTTTTCAGACCCAAGCGGCTCTGTGGAAACCTTCACGACTGATGCAAGCGGCCAAATCGATACCACCGGTCCATTCTTCCAAAGCCTGGGTACGAATGGCCGCAGTTGCGGCTCCTGCCATCAGCCAGCCGACGGGTGGACCGTTTCGGCGGCTGACGTCCAGACGCGGTTCAATCAGACGACATTCGACGCTAACGGCGTCGCGTCCGATCCCATCTTTCGAATCATTGATGGCGCGACCTGCAATCAAGGAGTGGACCTCACGACCACGGCGGGTCGCACGCGGGCGTTCACGTTGCTCACCAGCAGAGGTTTGATCCGCATTGCGCTTGCCGTTCCGGCCAGCGCGGAGTTCACAGTTGACAGTGTCGTCAATCAATACGGTTGTAGCGACAAAAACACGCTCTCGATGTACCGCCGACCTTTGCCTACCGCGAATCTGCGCTTCCTGAGCCAGGTTATGTGGGACGGGCGCGAATCCTCCGCGCTGACCTCAACACAGGACATCACCAAGGCCACCAATCCTGCCGATTTGCTTGCCGATCTGGCTCACCAATCGGTCAGCGCGACGCGGATTCATGCGGAAGGGGCGTCCGACGCCACCCCGGCTCAGCAACAAGCTATCGTGAATTTTGAGATGGAACTTTCTGTGGCTCAGGCAATCGATAACGTCGCGGGATCGCTCTCGGACGTAGCCACAGGCGGGGCGGCTGCCATTGTCGCCCAACCGTTTTCGATTGGCGTCAACGATCCGCTTAGCACTACGCCGCCATTCGATCAAAACGTATTTACGCCCTTTACCCCGTGGGTGAATTCCAACTCGAGCCGGAAGGCAAGCATCGCGCGCGGCGAAATCGTTTTTAACACGAAATCGTTTACGGTCTTCAATGTCGCCGGCCTGAATGACGTGTTTTTCAATAATGGTCCGGCGGTCGTGACTTGCAGTTTCTGTCACAACGACCCCAATTTGGGAAACCATTCCTTATCCCTGCCCTTGGATATCGGTGTCGCAGGACCGAATACCAATTTTCTGGGACTAGGCTATCTGCCCTTGATTACGCTGCGCAACGAGACTACCGGCGCTACCATACAAACCACCGATCCCGGGGTGGCACTGGTCACTGGCAAGTGGGCGGACATCGGGAAGGTCCAAATACCGATCCTGCGAGGACTCGCCGCCCGGGCCCCTTATTTCCACAACGGTTCGGCGCGCACGCTTTCAGACGTCGTCAATTTCTACGATTTTCGATTCGGCCTCGGCTTCACCGGGCAAGACTTCACCGATCTGATCGCGTTCCTTTCCTCGTTGTGATTTGGTTCGCTTGAGATTGCTTGCGGTTAGCACTGTACAGCCGCACCGCCAACTTTCGTGCGATGGCCACCTTGGCCACACCACTATTGCCGCGACGGAACTTTAATCGCTGATAGTCCCGCCGCAATTCCGGATCCCATCGCGAGGCCGTCTGCGCGGCTTCCACCAGTAAACAACGCAGCATGGTATTGCCTTGCTTACTGATGGCACCGAGCCGCTGCCGCCCTGCGCTACTCTCCTCACTGGGATGGAGGCCCAGATAACTCACCAGTTTTTTGCTGTTCGCAAAGCGGCTCAGCGGTCCGACGGTCAACACAAACGCCAGTGCGGTCACCGGCCCCACCCCGGCCTGCTGCATCAAACAGACGGCTGCGGGGCGGCTTTCCGCTTCGCTGATCACCGCCCGGTCCAACTCCTCGATCGAAGGATCCAATTGATCGAGCAGCTCGAGCAGCTCCCACCGGCGACGGCTGGCCCAGGGATCTAGGGCCAGGCTTTCCAGTTTCTGCCGGCCCACCCTGGTCCAGAGCTTCTTCCTGAGGCAAAGACCTTGCCCCAGGGCCAGAGCGTGCAGCTGGTTCATCACCGAGGTCCGCAAGCGCACCAGCTTGTGCCGATGCCAGACCAACTGCCGTACATCACGTTCGGTAGCGGAGGGCACCCAGATCCGCGGAAAACGATCCTGGATCAGCAAGTCGAGAATGTGCAGAGCATCGCGGGTGTCCGTCTTTTGTTTGCGCACCATGGCCGCGCGGATCTCCGCCGCATCGCCAAAGTTCATGCCCATAGCGATGCAGCATGTTTTCCAACCACTGCGTCCCGAGAGCCGGTTCTATTCCGACGCGGGCGGGAGTCGCCCGTGCGGCATAAAACCTCTCGGCCTCACCCGTGACATGCTCCAAGCGGCGCTCGACCAGCTCGCCCGTCGTGGTATCCATCATTGCGATTTGCTGAAACCGCGTGTGAAATCACATCCTATAATTAGCATCGTCGTTCGGCTCCTTTCCTCCGAACCTTGGTCGATCAATCGCTACCAAGTTTACTCGCTCGAAGGGAGCCGACGACGTTATCCAATCAGAAGCCCTTATCAGGATATGGCGATTAGCGCCCGTGGACTCCTATCTCGGCGCGACGAGCGCATATAATCTAACGACAGTGATTCCGTCTTCCTACAAACCGAAAAAGAAGTTTATGGAGCTGGCTATTGCGGAGGCCAAACGCGCCGGTGACAGAGGCGACTATCCCATTGGGGCGGTCGTTACACGCCTCACGGGCAAGCGCGAGGTGGTCATTGCCAGCTAACCGAGTAAAAACCTCGGGATCGAGCATCAAACACGTAGAGTTGGAAACCCTCAAATACGTATCAAGTGGCTATGGCCGCTACCTTCCCGACTTCGTCCTCTACTCCACGCACGAGCCTTGCGCCAGACATAGACGCTTACGGTCGCAAGCGCGGCACCGAGGACTATAAGTGGCGATCTTGTCTTATCCCCTGCCGGTTCGTTTTCGAGAAGGGCAATCACCCCATCCCTGTCACCGGCGGTTTTCTCCGAAAAGAATGCCAAAGGCTGTTCAGTTACAGAAGCGCATAGGGCCGCGTGCGCACATTCCGTCTATAACGCGACTTTTCAGGAGTTGGCCTGGTTTTAACTCTAAAGCACCAAAGCCCTGCTGGCTGTCGCACTTTCTCGTTGTGAGCGTTAGACTTTATTCGTTACCTCAATTTGTCCTCGATTTTATACACTACGCCTATCAATCCCTAGCCAAATGCGTTCAGAACCCTCGATATAAGCGGGGGTTCTCCGGTCTGAAGGACCATAAAATTAAAATGGTAGATTCCATTGTGTAGTGTATATTATGTACACTGCAATGAGCTTCGTTCGCAAGATCAAACTCCGGGGCCGCGTCTATCTTGCCGAGGTCGAGAATCGTCGGGTCAAGGGCAAGGTTGTCCAGCGCCATATCCGCTATGTCGGCCGCGAAGCCGACGGCAAAACGATTCTGGCCGCATCCTTGTCCGAAGCCGAGGTGGAACAGGTCAAGCTGTACGGTCCCTTGCTCGTACTTCATCATCTGGCCAAGAACATTCATCTGCCCGAGCAGCTCGGTCCCTACAGCCAGGAGATCCTCAGCTTGGTCTACGCCCACTGCCTGGATTACCGCAGCCTCAACCATATGCCGCAGTGGTTTGAGCGTACCGACTTAAATTTTCTCGTGGACCTCGAAGACGTAACCGAGAAACGCTTGGTAGGCGCCTTGGATTCTTTGGAAGGCTTAGATGCTTGGCTCGAGAACAACTATCCCTCCTTGCTCAAGGATTGATACCTGCAGAGGCTGGTTTAACGGAGTCATTCGGTAATTGTGTCAGTGATGGCCAACAATTTGTGGCTTTCTCCACAATGCATTGGGCCAAATAGCGCTCCTGCCTCGTGAGCAGGGGCGCTTAATAGGCAGATCGTCAGCTCAAATCAGGCCGGATACTCTGCGGGCAAGTGGGAAGGCGACACTGTGGTGGTCAGTACCCTTGTGCTCGATGAACGCGCCTGCTTTGACGAATGGGGCACGCCCATGAGCGGCGACATGCGCGTGGAGGAGCGCCGGCAGCGCATCGCCCCGGACAAACTTCAGTTGCAGATCACGGTCCATGATCGCACGATTTATACTGAGCCCTGGACCAGCAGTGCCTTGAAGTATACTCTTCAGCACGGTGTTGAGCTCCAGGAGATTATTTGCGCGCCCATTGACGGAAACGCTTTCAGTGAACGAATCCGCAATGCTGCTGACACGCGGGCAAAGTAGGCGGCCCGGCGGTTCCGCCCGGCGTGATGGCAGGCTCATATACTCCTGCTGTTCAGCATTAGCACGATCATCCTTTGGGGAAAGTATATGGACTCGGTCTTAAATCGACGAAGGTTTTTGCGGGGGACTTCCGCGCTGGCGCTGTTCGCGGCCGCCCAGGCAGATTTTCTCGCGCGGGTCATCATGGCGGCCGGCACCGATAACGTCATTGCCGCAACGTCGGCGGGCAAGGTACGGGGCCTTGCGTTGGATGATGTCAAAGTCTTCAAAGGCATTCCATACGGTGGCACAACGGCTGGCAAGAACCGCTTCATGCCACCGACGAAGCCTGTGAAGTGGAAAGGCGTGCGGGACGCCCTTGCATACGGGCCCACGGCGCCGCAAATTACGAACGGTACTCCTGGAACTCCAGAACAGGGTGAAGACTGCCTCGTGCTAAACGTGTTTACCCCGGAATTGGGCGACAGGAGCAAACGGCCAGTGATGGTGTGGCTGCATGGAGGCGGGTTCTCGACCGGTTCTGGCTCGGCAGCAATATACAATGGCGTCAATCTTGCCCACACAAATGACGTAGTACTGGTGAGCATCAATCACCGGTTGAATGTGTTGAGCTCCACTTACCTGGGTGAGGTAGCTGGTCCCGAGTTTGGTCTTTCCGGCTGCGTGGGAATGCTGGATATCCTCGCCGCCCTGCGCTGGGTGCGCGAGAACATCGAAAATTTCGGCGGCGACCCGAACCTGGTGACGATTTTCGGCCAATCGGGAGGTGGACGGAAAGTAGCCACGCTGATGTCCATGCCCGGGGCGAAGGGGCTCTTCCAAAGAGCAATCATCGAGAGCGGCGCTGTGTTGCGGCTGACTGCGCAGGAAGATGCGATCCGTCAGACCGAGCTGCTGCTGCGAAAACTGGGTCTGCAGCCCCGCCAAGCACGCGAACTACAGAATATTCCAGTCGAGCAGCTGCTCGCCGCTGATGCGGAAGTGCAGAACGAAATCGAACTGCGAGAACCCGGTATGGTGGCAGATTCACCGATGGTCGACGGTAAGGCACTGCCGAATCATCCCTGGGACGCAACTGCACCAGTGGTTTCTGCGAACATTCCATTGCTGATAGGTTGGGCGCGCACCGAGGAGACGTTTTATGACCGGCCCACACCCGAAAAACTTGCCCTGGATGAGGCGGGACTCAGAGAGTGTGCGGCGAAGCGTCTCGGGGTTGATCCCGATCCGGTGATCGAGGCATTTAGAAAAGCGCATCCGGATGCGTCCCCATGGGATCTATACATTCTCATTGCGACCGATCATCCGCGCGCGGCTTACACTCGGGAGCTCGCCAAACGTAAGGTCGTGCAGGCGGGTGCCCCGGCCTATGTCTATCGCTTCGACTGGGAAACGCCCGAGGGAGGCGGACACATGCGTTCGCCCCACACGGTCGAAATTGCGTTTGTATTCGACAACATCGGAATCGCTGGTCCATTCATTTCCAAGATGGCTGAAGCGTATACTCTGGCCGAAAAGGTCAGTTCGACCTGGGCGGCGTTTGCGCGCACAGGGAATCCCAATACGCCGAAGCTTCCCAACTGGCCTGCTTACTCCGTTGCACATCGAGACACCATGCTATTCAACAACGAATGCAATGTGGAGCAGGACCCTGCACAATCCGCGCGGGTCGCGATGGAACGGGCGCTGAATCTGTCCTAAAGCGAATGGTTGTTGCTTACGCGTGCGATGTGCCACATACCATAGGGGCCGCTCTCAGCAACTCGGATTTCATTCGCATTGGAGCAGGCCACCGCGGAGCCGAAACCACCGCCAGCCGGAGATGTTTCCCTTGAAGATCACGTTCTCGTGGCTCGACGATTCGGGACGCATATGAACGTCCCGATTGACGCGGCAAAGTTCAACCGGCCGTTGCGGTAACGTGGGCGCACATTGTTTTCACTGAAACTGGCAAAGGATTTGTAAGGGAGCAAAGAACGTTTGCCAAGATGGTCGTCACGGATGAGCGGGGGCGTTATATCATCCCGGAGCTTCCGAAGGCGAACTACAACGTTTGGGTGCGTGGTTATGGTCTCGTCGATTCGCAAAGAGTAAAGGTGACTCCGGGCCAGCATCTCAATTTGACTGCGGCGCCGGCGCCGACCGCGGCTACGGCCGCCGAATATTATCCAGGCGTGTACTGGTATTCGATGCTTCAAATCCCGGATAAGAGCCTATTGCCGGGGACCGGCCCGAACGGGGACGGCATCTCACCGGTAATGAAAACGCAGCAGGATTGGATCGATACGATCAAGAATTCCTGCCAGTCCTGCCATGCTCTGGGTTCGCAGGGCGTGCGCAGGATTCCCAAAGCCTGGGGACATTTCGACAATTCCGTTCAGGCCTGGACGCAGCGGCTACAGGCGGGTCAAGCACAGGCGAACATGTTGACCACTCTCAACCAGCTCGGTCCCAAGAAAGCTTTGGCGTTGTTCGCGGACTGGACCGATCGCATCGCCGCCGGCGAGTTGCCGTCCACGAAGCCGCAGCGGCCCCAAGGTGTCGAGAGGAACGTTGTAATCAGTATGTGGGAATGGTCGACGCCCAAGGCTTACCTGCACGATGAGATCTCAACCGACAAGCGCAATCCTCGCGTAAACGCCAACGGTCTAATTTACGGTTCGCCGGAAGAAAGCACGGACATGGTTCCCGTGCTCAATCCGATCACGAACGAAGCCTCACAGATCAAGCATCCCTACCGTGACCCGAACACGCCGTCATCGCTCGATTATCCCCACGGTCACTCGCCGTACTGGGGCGACCAGCCGATTTGGGACGGTCACACGACCATTCACAATCCGATTATCGACGAAAAGGGACGGGTCTGGTTCACTGCGCGCATCCGTGGCCCACAGAACCCGGCCTACTGCAAAGCGGATTCCGATCTTCCCTCGGCCAAGGTGGCGCCGCTGGATGTCTCGGCGCGCCAGCTCTCGATGTATGATCCGAAAACCGGCAAGTTTGTGCTGATCGACACCTGCTTTAGCACGCAGCATTTGTACTTCGGTCATGACGCGAACAACACGCTCTGGACCAGCGCAGGAGGGCTGGAAAGCGGTGTGGTCGGCTGGCTGAACACGAAGATGTACCTGGTGGCCGGCGATGCGAAGAAATCGCAGGGCTGGACTCCGCTAATTATTGATACCAATGGCAACGGTAAACGCGATGCGTACGTTGACGCCAGCCAGCCGCTCGATCCTAAGAAGGACAAGCGCATCATGGCCGCATTTTATGGCGTTCAGCCCAGCCCGGTGGATGATTCGATCTGGGGACAATCCATGGACGTCGGGTTTTCGCATATGAATCAGCCGGGCTACATTGTCCGCCTGGTGCCCGGTCCCAATCCTCCCGAAACTGCTCTGGTGGAGATCTATCAGCCGCCGGATATCGGGTTCGGGCCGCGCGGCATCGACCTCGATACCAACGGTGTGGTTTGGACTGCACTTGCGAGTGGCCACCTTGCCAGTTTCGACCGCCGCAAGTGCAAAGGTCCGCTGAATGGGCTGGCCGCGGCAACCGGCAAGCAGTGCCCAGAAGGTTGGACGTTGTATCAATTTCCGGGTCCGCAGTTCAAAGACGTTACTGATCCCGGCAGCGCAGACCACGCCTATTTCGTCTGGGTGGATCGCTATAACACGCTGGGTCTTGGCGCAAACGTGCAAATCGCGGAATCCAACGGCAACGAGGCTCTATTGGCGCTCGTCGACGGCAAATTTGTAAACATTCATATCCCGTACCCGATGGGCTTCTTCAGCAAGAACGTGGATGGCCGCATTGACGATCCGGACGCCGGCTGGAAGGGCAAAGGATTGTGGACCACGACAGGTACGCGTACAGCATTCCACAACGAAGGCGGAACGGCGGCGCGCCCCAAGCTTTACAAGGTTCAGATGCGGACCGATCCGCTGGCGCACTGAATGATACGGCCGTTCTGCCCGTTTGACATTTAATTGATGAGAGCGAGATCCATGCATGACGAAATCGCGGCGGCAGCCGATCTTTTCGGCCTTGCCAGCTACAAGAATGTCTACTTGAAGCCATCAATCCGTAAGTCCCGTTGATTCTGTTGTCCTTCTCAGTAACTTGCGTTTTTAAGCGCAAAAAGGAGAGGTTTTGCGCCCAAATTTTCGGCGCTCGCCCCGGAATTCTAGAACCGCTTGTTGGTCCAGTCGCGGATGTAATCGAAGAGATTCTTCACCGTATTGGAATATTGCCCCTTGGTCTTCTCGCAGGCGGTGCAGGGCGCAAAGCTGTGCAGCGCGCCTTCGATCACGACATAGTCCTTGTCCTTGCTCGCCGATTTTTCGAAGATAATCTCGTCGTCGCGAACGAAATGATAGGCGCCCATCGCCGCGATCATGATTGGCACCGAGATCGATTGCACGGCACAGGTTGTGGAATTGTTGCTGGAGCAATAATCTATTCCGTCGCGGGAATTGGTCGCTCGTGTCGCGTTCGCGCTCAGAAACGACTTGAGAGTGAAAATCTTGGTGCCCGTGTCGAAGGCGCGATTTGTCATGGCCATTCCTGGTTCCGAGACGGACACACTATGGACGATCTCGGTGACGATACTTCCGTCATTTCTGAGTAATTTCTCGGGGCGAGCGGTACTCATTAAGCTCGCGATGGAAGGATCGAGCGTGGCCAGTGCTGCGTCGCCGCCCGCGCCCGCGCCAGGATTGCCGCCCGAAGCGATGACGAGGATATCGTCATCAGGATATGGATAGTCGCCATGCTTCATGCGAGCTTGCGCCGAAATCGCTGAATCGATCAGCACATTCATGCGGGTGGCTTGCGCGGCGAAGTAGCGCTGCTGAAATTCTTCGGAATAATGCGAGAGGCCACTTGGATTGTAGCCGTTCTTAGGATCGAACGGGTCGAGCGCGGGGTCGACGTGCCGTTTTCCGCCTTCGACTGTTACCGATGGATTCAGGCTGCGTAGGCTCTGGACTGGGTTTCCCGAATGGGCATCGGCGAAGACGATGGCATCCGCGGGCTGGAGGCTCTGTAGATCGTCGCCGCACTTCACCAGCTTGTTTGCCGCTTGACAGTAAGCCGGCCCTTTTTCCGCGACCGCCTGATAAAAGCTCATTAGCGGCCCTCCGCCGCTGTGGCCGAATAGAATCACCTTAGTGATACCTGGCTGGCGGCGAGCGAAATCGACTGCCGCTTTTACGTCGAGCGGAGTTTCCTCCCATCGGACCAAGGCCTCGTTGTTCTGAAACCTCGTGTTGAAACAAAGCGCCAGAAAGCCCCGCGCGGACAATTCGCGGCAGCCGATATGGTTCAGGAAATTCGCTGTGCGATGCGCCAGGATGAACGCTACGTGGGGCGCTGGCCCGCTGTCGGGCCTATAAAGCGCGGCGCTGAGCTGCCCTAGCGGGATATATTCGGGATGGTTTTGCGCGAAAGAAACGGTCGCAATTGTCACCACCGAGGCAAGTGCTACCATCTTTTTTACGTATCGTGTCCATCTCATGGAGAGAAAACACTCCAATCTGGATTTTTACACGAATGCAAACCCGGCGAAGCCTGTTCTTATGCTCACATGACTTCAGTGGGCCCTAAAAAGGCACGCCTCCGAGCCGCGCAATTGGGCTGGGCTGCGCTCAGTTCAGCAAGGTACGTGTCAGATGTTCGGACATGATTGGCTGAATATCCAACTGCAATGATTTCCTTTCCGAGCTCGTTCGTCGCGCCCGGGATTCTACCACGCGCCGGGATTAAGACCCCAAACCCGGTAAAATGATGAGCTTTTGTGCCCGCCTACTTTCCGGGTGAGCTCTACAAGACGGCTCATCGTGTCGCGAGATTTCGAGTTCGTCCGTTTAAGGAGGATAGCCGCGCAAGTGGCAAACATTTCCGGTTCTTTCACCTGGGCAAAACTTCATTTAGACGTTCGAGAAATGCCGGGAGTCGATGGGAATCCAGGAGCTGCGTCCGTGCCGCAGTCTTGAACATAGCCATCAGAATCCCGGCAGGTAAACCGTGGCCCGCAATATCCGCAAGGTAGGCAAAGGTCTGCCCCTCCTTCAGCTCACTACATCAACAAGGTCGCCCCCAACTTTGTCACTGGGAACCGATACGCCATAAAATTCGCAACCGATTGCAGTTTTTTCAATGACCGGAACAAGTGTTTTCTGAATCACGTGCGCCACGGCTAGTTCCGTTTGTAGTCGGACGGCGCGGCGGCCTTCACTTCGGATAAATTGGAGGAAAAGTCCCCCTGCGAGCAAGCTCAACGCTAGACTGGCAACTGCTGCCATCCTGATTCCGATTTCGTCAATCGGCTTACTGGCGGAGTCTCCCACGGAAGGGACGATCAGTGCTCGAATCAGCAAGGAACATGTATCGCGAAAGGGAAGAGGTATTGCGTCTTGCTATGGCCCCGTATACGGCCTCTTGCCTTAACCGGTCTAGAAGAGCAGCTTCAAGCCCAACTGCATCGCGCGGGAGCCTCCGGTTCCGAGTAACGGGTTCTGCCCCCCGCTGTCGGGCGTTTGGCACGAGCAGCCGAGCTTCGCTGAACTAAGACCGCCGCTGCCCGGATTCGCAAGAATTGCGTTATTCAGTATGTTGAAGACTTCCACGCGGAACTGAGCCGTAAGCCTTTCCTTTACCGTCCAGTTCTTGAACAGGGAAAAGTCCCAGTCCCGGAAGCCATCATCGCGGAATATATTCCGCCCGGCGGCTCCATACGTACCTGTGAGGGGAGCGATGAACACCGAACCGCCCTGCGCAAAACAACCGAAGCTGAACAAATTGCCGGCGTTCGGAGTAGCAGGATTAAACGTCCCGATTGCCGTAGCATTTGCAACGCAACTGGCTGGCAGGTTCGGGTTAATTACCTTGCTGCCGCCGACGATGACGCTGCCAGCGTAGAAAGGAATCGGGTATTTGCCAGCTTTGAAGTCGCTCGGATTCCCAAAGAAGTCCCAACGATCCGACCTCTTGTCTCCGGATTTGCTGATGTCACGGGTATCGACCGGACTCCACGGCAACCCGCTCTGGATCAACACGGCTGAATTAACAGCCCATCCCTCGAGAAGTTGTCCGAACCCTTTTCTTCCGGGAATGGCATAGCTCAGCGTCAAAGAGAAGTGATGCGTCTGATCGAAATCCGAATTGCCGTAGTCTGCATCCGAATTCAAATTGTCCTGCGGGGTATGCTCGCCGCGAGCTGTGGAGTAGTCGTCCAGGCCGTGGCTATAGGTGTAAGCCGCTACGAATCCAAGACCGTGATAACCCCGCCCGGTCAGCGTCGTCTGCAGGGCGTTGTAATTGGATCTGTCGAGGTTCGTCATGTAGTTAATGAACTGTAAATAGGGAAATTGCGAGTAGAACGGGCGATGTGTGATGCATTCACTGTGAACACTAGTTTTGCAAGGGGCCGTGCCGGCGACATTTTCCAAGGGGTTGGTCGGATCGATCGCATTGACGTCCCGAATGCCAACCAAATTGCCGCTGTGATCGCCGATGTAGTTAATTTCCCAGGTAAGACTGTTGGTCAAGGTCCGCTGGATGCTGACGGTCCAAGTCTCCACCCGGGGTGGAACGATGTTCCTGGCGAGGGCGAAGACGTTGCATGGCGTCGGGTGCTTGAGACCATCGCCGCACTTAAATCCCTGGGCCGTGCCTACCGTGTTCGGAGGAAAGATTGGACCGGCCAGAGACCAGTTGAGAGCGGACCCCCCGAAACTAAGAAAAGCCGTTCCAATTCCACCGTTTGCCAGGGGGTTAAGTGGCGCAGCCGACCCATCGGCCCCCCTGCTGTAGGCCGTGGGAATCGAAGTGAGGCCCGAAGGTTTGCCGGGAAGTTGTGTGTTATCCACCATCGCGGCCGCAACCAGGTCTACATAATAGACGCCACCGCCAGCCCGCACGACGGTCTTGCCCTTTCCGCCGACATCCCAAGCCACGCCGGCTCGCGGAGAGAAGTCCTTGTGATAACCGTTGTAAGCGGAGTTGGTGTTCACCCCTACCTGCTCGAGCCCGACCGTCGGATCCCAGTTGCCGATCAAATTATTCGCATCGCGCAATACGGTAAAGTATTCATACCGCAAGCCGTAGTTAAGGGTGACATGCGGCATTACATGCCAAACGTCCTCAAAGAAGCCGGAGTAATCCTCTTGTCTCAGTTTGCGAAGCGGGTTGCCATTGAGTACCACTCCACCCGCCGAGCTATCGGGGAAGCCGGCGAGAAAATCCTCCAAGGGGGTAGAGCCTGCGAAAGCCGTACCACCGGTAATGAAGTTGAATACGCCCCTGCCTCCGGTAAAGGTGCCCAAGAACGGCCTTATGAAGAGTGTCTCCACGCCAAACTTGAAGGCATGTTTGCCGCGCAGAAAGGAAACGTGATCCACAAGATCGTAATTCTTGCTGGGGCCATAGTCTTTCGGCAAATTTTGATCGCCGCCTATTTGCGAGAAATCACCGACCTGAATCGTCGGGAAGCCGCCCAGGCGCGGATTCGTCACGCCCGTGTTGATGCCATAACTGCTCAGCGGTGTTGTGATGTCGTCTACGTCGTCGAAGCGATGATGGAAATTCCAGCCGAACCGCAGATCGTTCACCCACGTGGAGTTCGGGGTCCAGGTCCAGCTCGTGGTGACAAATTGGGCTCGCAGCCCGGCGTTGTCCCTAAAAAAGGGTTGCGTGATTCCCGGGCCTGTTATGCTTTCCGCAAGAGACGTGCCGTTGCCGAAGAAGTACGACCCCGCCAACGTATGATGATCGCTCGGATGGTAATCAATCTTGCCGAGGGTGTTATAAATACTGACAACGTTGGGGAAACCATAGTTTTGGCTGCTGCTGTTGGTATTGTTGGTCCCGAAAAGCGGCAATAGTTTCACGCTGAGGGGGTTGGGCGCGAATCCGTGGGCTGCCAGGTCCGCTTCGGCGGCAGCGATGCTCTGAGTGGCATCGCCAGCGTTTGAAGTTGGCGTTATAACCGGATAGTTAGCCCCTACGTTGTAAGTTTGCCGCTCGAATGCAGCGTAGTAAAACAGTTTATTCTTTACGATGGGCCCGCCCACCGTGCCGCCCCACTGCTCCAGTTCCGCGGGCTGTTTAGGTGCTGGGCCGGGGAAGGCATACTCCGCCGAGTCGAACTTATCCGAGCGCCCGAAGGCAAAGGCCGAGCCGTGAAGAGTGTTCGTGCCCGCCTTGAGCCCGACGTTGATGACCGCACCCGGCCTCTTGCCAAATTCCGCCGGCGAATTGGTCTGGACGTTGACCTCCTGAATGGCGTCGATCGGCACAAACGTGGCAGCGTCGCCGGTGGGGAGTGTCGAATTGATGATGCTCTGCCCGGTGAAGGGCTCATCATTATCCAACCCCTCGACATAGTAATTGTTGTCCTCGGGGCGGAGTCCATTGGTCGACGTCGTCAGCGTTCCGCCGCCGGGTTTGGTCGTCACGCCGGGACGGAGTTGCAGCAAATTTTGGTAATTGCGGCCATCCAGGGGTATATCAACGATTTTCTCAGTGTTGATGGTTCCTTTGACCGTCGCTCTGGTAGCATCCAGGAGCGGAATGGCCTCTGACACTGTAATCGTCTGTGTGACCTGACCGGGCGTGAGTTGCGCGTCAATACGCTCATCCTTACCGACTTCCAGTTCGATGTTATGGCGCTCAAAGGCCTGGAAGCCGGCGGCCGAGGCGCGAACCGAATATTTGCCCGCATTCAAGTTGGGCGCGATGTACTCTCCGGCCCCATCCGTGACCAAATTTCGCGCCACGCCCGTCTCGGTGTTCGTCACCGCCACCATGGCGCCGGCGATTACGCCTCCCGTTTGATCCGTGACCGTACCCAGAATGCGGCCCGTATTGATTTGGGAAAATAGCGGAAGGCCAAGTACCAACACAGCAAAACCCAGGGCCACAACAACCCTCATCGTTTTTTTCGAAAACGCGGGTCCCCCTGAGCAAGTGACTACACGTCGACTCTTCATTGAAGGTACCCCTCTCACCGGGTGAAGTCGTCAGGTGTAATATTCCACCGGTTCCTTTTATGTCAAGAAGATTGTTGTAAACAGACTGCAGGGTGCGAACGCGCGGGCAAAAGCAATTTGCGGCTGGCGGAGGCCAGCCCATGTCGAAAGGCGTGCGGCCCAACGTCCTTTGTCGGAATGCCCAGCTTCCGTAGCACCGGCTTTCTCTCGCTTTCCTGGTCCTACGGGGTAGAGACGCTCAAAGGACTCTACGACACACTACCCATCATCAGAACCTTCCGGAGAGAGTCACGATTGTCCGTACTCGTCATCCGTTCGAAGGTAAATCACTCGTCGTTCTAAAGTCGATGCATCAGAAAGGTCGGTTGCTTCTCCTGCTGATCTTGCCCGATGGCAGCAAATCTCTGATTCCTGCCGACTGGACGGACATGGCGTCCACTACGCAGCCTCACGTTGTCGTCACTTCGAATCAGACCGCAACGCTTGGCTCTCAGGAAAGCTTGTTTCACGCACGCGCCGTCGTAGATGCTCTCCTCGGCCGCCTCGCTCGACTGGAAAGCGAGGAGGCCGATCCCACCGTAACCAAGGAGGGCGTCCTTGCAGCGAAATCTGAAACTCTTCGACCTTCTGCTCAAGGAAATCTACGTATGGGAAACACTGGAAAACGAACCCCGGTCTCTCGCGATCGAAATCCTCGCCAGGCTCATCGTCCGCGCAGCCGCAGACAACCACACCGAGGAGGAAACTCATGAATGATCTGACCAAAGTAAAGCCCAGCCATACCCAACGCACCGCCTTCGTCTACATCCGCCAGTCCTCCCCAGCTCAAGTCGAGTACAACCGCGAGTCCACCGCACGCCAATATGCTTTGGTCGACCAAGCGCAGGAACTCGGTTGGGCCAAAGAACAAGTGATCGTCATCGACGAAGACCTGGGCGTGTCCGGCTCCGGATTCACCGAGCGTTCCGGGTTCGCGCGCATGACCGCGGAAGTCGCTCTCGGCCGCGTGGGCATCGTGTTCGGCCTGGAAGTCTCCCGCATGGCGCGCAACAACGCCGACTGGTACCGCTTGTTCGATCTTTGCAGCATCACCGACACCCTGGTCGGAGATAGCGACGGCCTCTACCATCCGGCGCTGTTTAATGATCGACTGGTGCTCGGACTAAAGGGGATCATGGCGGAAGCGGAACTGCACATTCTTCGCGCGCGCCTGGAGGGTGGGATTCGCAATAAAGCCGCACGCGGAGAACTGCGCCGAGGCTTGCCTGTGGGTTTCGTGTGGGGAGAAGAGGACGGCCAAGTCCGTTTCCATCCCGACGAATCGGTCGTCAGCACTGTGCGCACGGTCTTCTCTAAATTCACCGAACTGGGATCGGTCCGCAAAGTCTGGTTGTGGTTCCGCTCCGAAGGTCTTTCCTTTCCCCTGCGGTCCCATATGAAGAGCGACATCCGCTGGGTCGCCCCCAGCTATCACACCATCCATCAAGTCCTCACCAATCCGGTGTATGCTGGCGCGTACGCGTACGGGAAGTCTCATCGTGACCGCTACGTCGATGACCAAGGCAGGCTGCGGAAGCGCACCCGTCTTCTGCCCATGGCGGAGTGGCCCGTGCTTCTTCCCGAACATCATCCCGGTTACATTGACTGGGCTACCTTCCAAGCCAACCAAACACGCATTGCTGCCAACGAGCATCCTCAGCCACACCAGGCGGGCGGCGCCGTGAGAGAAGGCGGCGCATTGCTGCAAGGCCTCGCTACGTGTGGGAAGTGCGGCCGGCGGCTCCACACGCACTACCAGGGCAGAAACGCGTCGCCCGGATACCATTGCGCGGGCAAGGATCTGGTTGACGGACGCGGCGTGTACTGCCTAAACGTGGGCGGCATTCAAATCGATCAAGCCGTTGTGGATGCTTTTCTCAAGGGTCTGACGCCCGCGGCTCTCGAAGCAACCCAGCTCGCCATACAGCAACTCGAAGCGGATCACGATGCCGCACTCAGTCAATGGCGTCTGGCAGTGGAACGCGCTGGCTACGAAGCGGAACGAGCCGAACGTCAATATCGTGCCGTGGAGCCCGAGAACAGACTGGTGGCACGCGGACTCGAAACCGAGTGGGAAAGGCGCTTGCGCGATCTCGCCGCTGCAGAGGCCGAACTCGAACGGCGGGAACGACAACGCCCGCGCGTGCTGAGCGAAGAAGAGAAAAAGAAAATTCTCTCTCTCGGTTCCGATCTGCACAAAGTCTGGAGAGCGCCAACCACCACGGATCGGGATCGCAAAGAGCTTCTGCGCGCTCTTCTGGAAGAGGTGATTGTGACCGTCGATCGGGATGAACGGCGCGCTCATCTTACCCTGCGCTGGCGAGGCGGTACTCTCACAGAATTAGATCTGTCCTTGCCGCGCATGAAGCCTCGCGGCCTCCACACCGACGAAGATACGATCTCTCTGCTTCGTCGTCTGGCCGTTCATTACTCGGACGACGTGATCGCCGGCATTTTCAATCGTCAGGGACGCACAACGGCGAGCGGTGAACGCTTCACGGCGCTTCATGTCGGCAGCCTGCGTCGCTATCGCAACATTCCGCGTTTCCAACCACCGGCGGAGCCACCCACCGGGCAAGTTGTGCCGATTCGCCAGGCCGCACAGATCCTGGGCGTTTACCCTTCCACGATTCATCGGTGGCTAAATGACGGTTTCATCGCTGGAGAACAGCTCACGCCTGGAGCACCGTGGCAGATTCGAATCACCGATGAGTTGCAGGCACGCTTTGTCGAGCAAGCCCCGTCGGGTTATCTGCCCATGCTGGAAACAACGCTGAAACTTGGCGTTTCCCGCCAAACCGTGTTGCAACGTGTAAAGAGTGGCGAGCTCGAAGCTTTGTTGGTTACACGCGGACGCCGTAGGGGCTTACGAATCAAAGTGGTAGACGACCAACCAGGGTTGTTTCATGAATAAGGGGGCATTGTGGAACACGATCCAAAGATAAGTGCCAGCCTCTCTGTCAGATGAAAGCACGGATGGAATTTTTGCGTACCACACACAGGTGTAGGTGACGTGACATTTCAAGGCCGCCGTTCACCTACCGACCTCAGTGTCCGCCCGCCCTCCGTTATCCGCTCCAGTTTGAGTATCTCTCATGACCTTGCCGTCAGCGAAAACGACCTTGTTAAAGCGTCCAACCGTCAGCCCGCTCTTGGCTTGCCATACGTAAAGAGTGACTACGTCGCCCGGCTTCAGCGTATTCCTGGTCCAGCCGATTAGCTGAGAGGCCGGAGTGCTGCCCATTTCCATGGTCCAATGTTGGACATTGCCCTTTTCATTTTTAGAGTCCGCCTTGATCAGGGGATGGGGATTAATCCAAGCGAACTGGGTTATCACGGCGTCCTTCAGCACGATTGGTTTGGACATGTCGTACGCCGCCGCCCCATGATGCGCGATCGCAGAGCTGGAAATAGCCAGGAGTCCGGCGATCGATACAACCAACATGAGCACCTTCATTTTCATCTTTCACCTCCGCTTATGAAATTCGGTCCGGGCATCACTGCAGTCCGCGCTTATCTACGTTGTGGGGGAGCATTGGGATCAAAGCCAGCCGGATCGCCCATCTCCTTCAAGTACTGCTGAACCTGCGACGGTATGCACGTAAAGTCATCGAGTTGCTGTTTCGGAATCCACCTGAAATGCTCCTCGCCGAGAAAGAACGGCTTGGTATAAAGCTTCGGATCGTCCATGGTTATCGTTAGCGTCAAATCGTTCTTGGCGTCCCTATGATAGCGTTCCTGGACATGCGCATCGATGCTATGGGGATACCCGTTCTTGGTAGCCCAGGTGCTGTCGTCGAGCCCGGTTGTATCCACGACAAATGTGTAGTCGTCGTCCCAATGGCCAACCGAGTAGCCGTTATATCTTGGATCGAGGCCGTCCTTACCTGACGCTACATCGGTGGGCAGCGCCCGCCCGTCCGTCCAGATTTCTCGCCAGACATTCATGTACTGAATCAGTATGAACGTCCGATTCGGCAGCGTGGTGATCGTCATTCCGCGAATTTCGTTGGTCATGTTCTGCGGAAATCCAAACGGATCGCAATATCTGCTGTGAGGGTCGTTCGTGCCGGCGGGGCTATATTTGCCGATGGGCTTGTTCATGGCGTACAACTGCTGCCCCATAGGAGTCAAAGGTGGCGCAGTGGGGGTCTGCGCGTTTGTACCCTTTGGAACTGCCGCGCCAGACCCAGGTCCGGCCCAGGTTCCAGTCAGATCACGCCTGGGAGCCGGCCCCCCGTCCCCGACGGCTCTATCCGTCGGATAATATTTCCACTGAGAACGTGCCTCGTTCCCTTGTTTAGCTTGGGACTGATCCGTCTGGGCCATAGCGACGGAGGAAAGAACCAGCGCTGCCGCAAGGCCCACCATGGCCCGCGTAAACCGATTGCCCATTTCCAAAGTCCTCCTCACGATTGCTGTCGAGCAGGCCCCGACCGAAGGGATCTCTTAAGTGAGTTATGCCTCGTTCAATTTGACCGAGGTATCTGGGATTCAGGTGTACTCTCTGTGCAAGGGTATTGATATTCGATTCCCATCGAGTCAGACATCCGGAATCCCCGTCTTCTAATTTCCCAGATAGGCGCCTTATATACCCGGCACCCTACCGGGTCAACCAAATTGCTCTTCCTCGCGCACTCTCCAGTCTGAAATTCTACTCAGAAAACTTGCGCGAGGAAGTCAAGAAGGGTATGCGCGAGCGCGAGAAAGTCGAGCAGGGGGAATTGTGCCCGACCGAACTGACAGGACCCGTCCAGGCGCCATTCCGATCACGCTTGGGAGCCGGTGCCGATGGTTTGTTCTTGGACTAGGCAGAACCAGCCCGCTTGACACCACGAGCGCGCTAACATAAGTTTTGCGCGTATCGTTGGCAGGGCGATGTCGACTCGCTGGAGGCGCATACGCGTAGTGGGAACTCGATCCTTAAGGCAGTGCTGTTCGCTTCTATCTATCGGGATCTACGCTAAGAGGTGTCCTAATGAGAAATGTGTGTAAGGGCTGCTTGGTTGGTCTCGCTGGAATGCTGTTGTTTTCCTCGGTTGCGTCGTCACAGACGCGCGAGCCGAATAAGCCTATCCGCGCGGACGAAGGGAAAACAGTGGTCGACCAACTCTCCAAAAACGGCAGCGGCGGGCCCGCTCCGCGTCAGGATATAACCGGGTCTTGGGCAGGGCCGGCGAGCCCGAAAGAGAACCCAGTGCCTCCCATGACGGCGTGGGGAGAGGAGCAGTTTCGGGTTCATAAAAGCCATTCACAGTATTCCGAAGCAGAATCTAATGATCCCATGAAGTATTGCGATCCCCTGGGCTTCCCGCGCGACATGCTTTACCAAACCAGAGGAATCACCTTCGCTCCGATGCCGGGCAGGATGATCCAGCTATCGCAGTTCAATCGAGTATGGCGAGAAATCTGGACCGATGGTCGCCAGCTTCCCAGGAATGTGGGCGGTCGCTCTGCGGATGCGCCCGATCCGCGGTGGTACGGATACTCAGTCGGACACTGGGACGGGGACTACACGTTCGTGGTGGACACAGTCGGGAGTGATGACAGGAGTTGGCTAGACACCGCAGGCCATCCGCATAGCGTCGATATGCACGCCCAGGAACGCTACACGCGCTTGGATCATAACACCCTGGAAGTGAGCATCACGATTGACGATCCGAAAGCCTATACCAAGCCATTCGTGATCACCATCTCTCATTTCAAGTGGATCCCAAATCAAGAACTGCGCGAGGAGATCTGCGTCCCCTCGCTCATGCAAGAATATCTGAATGTCATTGGCGATCCTGCCGGCGAGGGCTCCGGCAAGTAGTCACACATTCTAACGAAACCCGAGACCATCGCTAATACTTCCACAGAAGTGCGTAGGATGGATCGTATGCTTGACACCAGAAACCGAGTGGCATAGTTTTGCGCCTTGGCTAGCAACAGTAAGTATTTAGGCCCGGTTTTGGAGGTACCGAATGAAAAGCAAGCTTCTCGCGTGCCTAGCCGTGGTTGGGGGCGTTCTAGCGGGTTCTGGCTCGCTGTTGGCACATCACGGAAGTGCGGCATATGCAAGCACCGTGGTTGCCATGAAGGATGTGACGGTGACGAGATTCGCCTGGAATAATCCTCACTGCATAGTGATGTTCGACGCAAAGGATGACAAGGGCAACGTTGCACATTGGGCGGCCGAAATCGGCAGTCCGCCGGCAGTCAGTGTTCTGGGTTGGACAAAAAATTCTTTGCAGCCGGGTGACGTAGTCACGGTCTACGTTTGGCCTGCCAAATCCGGCAGGCCAAACAGGGTCGTGTTTCCCGACGGGAAAATGCTAAGGGATAGCCAACTGGGTGGGGGTGGAGACAAAGAGTAATCGCGCCTCGTCGGCACTGGGTTCCGCAGTAACCTCGCTTTGGATATCGCCGACCGGGAATTGACGCTGCTGATTGGCCTCGCGTATAGTCCGGCGAGGGAGGAGTATACAGAACTAAAAAATCTCCTCTAATGGCAGAGTGAGGAAGAATTTCAGTTCGGCGTTAGCGACATGTTTAATTCCACATCATTGATTTGCAAACACGGTTCTGCGGCTTCAGCGATCTCACTAACTGCAATACTTGCACTGTTAACATTTCCAACCGTGGCGCGCGCCCAAACTGGTTCCAGCAATAACTCCGGCGGCAACAAGGATCAGGCAACGCCTTCCGCACCCGTTCTCTTGGATGGCTGGGGCACACCCGTAACTAACGCGTTGAAGCCTGGTGAGAAGCCCGGTCCTGCTCCGCGTCACGACATCTCGGGGACGTGGGAGCCGGCCCGCGGACCGGGCGACGGAATTCAGGCGTTCGGCCCGCGCGATATGCCGTCTGACGGCGCCCCCGGGCATGAGCCGCCTTACAGCGCATTGGGATTGGAAACCTATCATTCCCATAAGCCGTTAGAGGGCGAGGAACGCGTCCTCGAATCACTCAGCAACGATCCCAGAAATAAGTGCGACCCATTGGGCTTTCCGCGTGCTGATTTTTATCAGGTTCGGCACACCCAGATCATGCAGGACGATCACAAAGTGGTAATCTTGTATGAATTTGAAAAAAGATGGCGCGTGATTTGGATCGATGGGCGCGAACTCCCCAAGGAAATTCCGGAACCTCGTTACTACGGTTATTCGGTGGGGAAGTGGGTTGACGACACCACCTTACTGGTGGATACGATCGGAACCATGCCGAGTGAAAAAGTATGGCTCGACGAGGCTGGTCGACCCGCCAGCGACGCCATCCTTGTGGAAGAACGCTTTCATCGCCTTGACCGCAACAATATGGAGTTGACGGTGACAATCGATGATCCGAAGATGTATGCGAAACCCTGGGTGGCTATGAACAAGTTTCCTATGCGGCTGCAAACGCCCGATTACGACGTGGTGGAAATGATGTGTATACCATCCGAAGAGGAACAATACTATAAAGACTACGGCGACCCTGCCAGCGGCGTCGACAGCAAACAAAGCAAATAGTGGGATATAGCTAAAAATGGAACGTTTTCAGCTGGTGTGTATTTAAGGGTGGTCTTAACGGGACGGAGGATACAGTGAAGCCTAAATTCCTGATGATTTGTGCGCTAGCTGGTTCTTTGATCGTTTCCGTTCCGCTGTTTGCACATCACGGCAATGCTGCTTTTGACGTGGGCAAGAGAGTCACTGTGAAGGGAACCGTCACGGACTGGGTTTGGGCCAATCCCCATTGCTGGCTGAAGTTCGACGTCAAAGACGACAAGGGTAATGTCGCTCATTGGGTCGCCGAGACCAACAACGCTCCCGATATGATCGAGCGAGGCTGGAGCAAGAACACCTTCAAGCCGGGGGATGAAGTAACCGTCACCGTGGAGCCCGTGAAGAGCGGCAATCCAGTCGGCCGCGTTGTCGCAGTCGTGCTTCCGAACGGACAAAATTTAGGTATGTCCTATCTGAGGAAATAGAAGAAGAAATCCGCGGTTAGTTGCATTTTCGTTTACGGATTCCCTCATCTTTTCACGGCATACCCTTACGAAAATTGAATTGCGCCGCCTTTGATGGAGCTTAAAAGCAGCTGTATCAGTGGATCATGTCCGGAGGGACAACATACATGCGCTGGTCGTCACCGAGGCAATATCATTCGCCACGGACATTTAGTTCAACGGATGCCATCGCAGTCGTCGGGTAGAGCTGACCTTTGCCGAGCGCCTGTCCGCCGCCCGTCGAGCAAAAATTGCAAATAATATTTACGTCCTCTTGTGTAGCGATTCTGATGCAAAAACTCTGGCTGTAGCACCCGCCGTTGGTGTATAAGCACAATCGAGCTCGGACAGTCGAATGCCCCGCCTGTGGCGAGGAGGATCCCGTGAGACACGCCAGATTTTTTTCAGCGATTTTTGTGGTGGCGCTGGTGTTTGGCAGCGGCATCGCTGCGCGTGCCCAAGGTGAGATTACTCTTCTGGCCGTCGGTCCCATGCGTGCGCCGACACAGAAAATTATCGCGAATTTCGAAACCAAAACCGGCTACAAGGTAAAAGTGACTTACGGGAACGGCGTGGAGACTAGACAAATGGTGGCCAAGGGCCAGCCGCTTGACGTTTCGCTCCTGATAGCGCCCTTCCCGGGAGCGATCGCTTCGGGAACCCTCATTTCGAGCAGTGCGACCACCGTTGCGAGCATTCTCACGGCCGTGGCTGTGCCCAAGGGCTGGCCTAAGCCTGATATTTCCACGCCTGCCGCCGTCAAGAAAGCGCTGCTGGCGGCGAAGACCATCGGATACGAGGACCCGGACTTCACGGCCGCCGGCGAGGGACCTTGGGAGGTGCTGAACAAGCTCGGCATAGCCGACCAGGTGGCCGCGAAGAGTCAGGTTGAGCTTGGCCCCGCCGCTCGAGGCATATCTCCAACGGCCACGAATAATGCTACGAAGACCTCCAAGCGCCTCGAAGACGGAGATATTGATATCGGCATGCTCATGCTGAGCGACATGCTTCCCGAGAAAGATAAATACGATATCGTCGGGGTGCTGCCGCGGAAGATTTGCACGCCGGTTCCGGTGGTAGGCTTCATTTCCACGCACGCGAGCGATCCCGCAGGCGCTAAGGCGCTGCTGCAATATCTGGCGTCACCCGAGGCAGCGGCGATCTGGAAAGAAGCGGGGTACGAGCCTCACAGCTAAGAGCCGAGCTTGGCCCAAGCGGCCTGCGTATCGCTTCGATAAGTTCCGCGCGGGCCTTTGTGTGAGAGCCGGGTCGGCTCACCAGTAATAGAATAAGAGACGTCGCCGTCAGCAAAGCCAAACCATAACTCGTTGTTCATGAAGATATCCTCAATTGTCTCCCGTGCCAGCGCCATAAGGCGGAACGAGAAAGGAGTGGAAATGAATCGTCGATTTACACTACTGCTGCTCTCCGCAGCAGTCGGATTTGGCGTGCTTCGCATACAAAGTCAACAGCCGGGAAACTCGAGCCGTGGAGGACAGGCACCGCCCACGACCGATGCCTATGCGAACAATCCCGGCGCAGGGACGATAAAGTTTCCGCTCGCAGCACCTGCTGGCAAGGATTCCGGCGCAATTACGAAGGCGCCTCCCGGAGCCGTCAATCAGGGCACCATCGACGAAAAGTCCTGGAAGTACGGTCACGCCTTCGATTCGCCGCCGAATGCAAAGATCTGGAACCCCCTGAAGCTCAAGTTGATGCAGGGCGAGAAGGTGACTGGCGGAACTGTGTCTGCGTCGTCCGATCCATCGACCTACTGCATGATGGCGAATGCCGGATATGACTGCATCTGGACGGAGATGCAGCACAGTCCCCGCGACTGGGAGAACGTGGCCAAAATGTGGCAGGCCTGCCCGCATGCTAAGGCGGTGCCAGGAGTGCGTGTCGCCTATGCCGATGAGCGCGAGATTCAGCATGCCATGGATGAGGGGGCGCTCGTGATCGTGGTCCCCACGGTTAGAACGGTCGAGGAAGGCAAGGCCGGAAGGGTGTCGCTCGCCAAAATTCTGTCCGCCTATGATTTCTGCAACATCCAGAGTTGCTGTTCACAAGCCAAAAGCGATAGCACCCTCGCATGATAGACGCCATTGGACTCCTGATAGGCGCGGTCGCTCGATTCTTCCGCCCTCGTCGCTGCCACCTGACGGCAAAACTCGATACCGATGCCTTACGGGCGAAGGTTGTGCCTCGCCAAAACTCCATCCGTGCTTAAAGCGGCGGACGTCGGGGCGCGTCCATCGCTCAAGAGTGTACAAATTTGGAGCGAGTATCTCTGGGGAGATAGATGCTCTTACGTCGGGCTGCCACCCGCACGGTCGTACGCAAGGACTCGCCGCCGAAGCGAAGTTTTGACGACCGCTCGGGAATTCAGGCAGCCCGATCGTAGCGGTGGTGCAGGCCGCCGAGTCTTGGCCGTGCCGTCACACGACCAAGACCCACGAGGGGAATGACCTGATCCGGTAGATCCCGCCGACAACTCGCAACCAGCGACTCCGTTCTGCCAGGGACTCTGGTGTGAGGTTCTCACTGGATGCACGGCCATCAAACGCACAGCTAGGGGGACTTCGAAGCCATATTTAGCGTCCCGATCAAAAATCAAAAATCGGGGAGGGAAGGCCTCGCGCAACTGTGGCATGATCCAACCGGCGGTCGGATGGGACGTAACGTTGAAATGCAGGATACGCCGCCGACCGTGGCCGATGATAAGCGGTCGCGTGGCGGCCGCCCCAAATACGTCCCGACCATCACCTTCGGTGTGCTTTATTGCTTCTTCATGAATCGCATTTTGCAGCGTTCGCGTGACGTGCTGCTGTTCGACAATTTCCGCGAATGTTTGCGGACGCCACTTTC
>QHYS01000152.1:24172-26043 GCA_003223325.1 Acidobacteriota bacterium | reverse complement strand
GTAATTTCTCATCTTTGCAGTTCTCCGCGAATTATTGAGCCGGATTTTGAACCGCCCCACGATTGTCAACGAGGCTCGTTGCAAACGAGAATTTCCTTTCACAATTGGCCGTAGCATAACTTGCAGCGCTGCCGCGGTCAAACTTCGGAAGCTGAGGTTGTTTAGGTCTATAATTATTGTCACATTTTTTTGCGAAAAATTCTCGGCCACCGCTGAAGGGGGGTCGAATGCGGAATCCATTCGCCGGACTCATCATCGGCCTGATGGCCGCGGGCATTTTAACGCCGATGCTGATGGGCCAGACAGGCGCCGGTGAGAGCAACGGTTCGTACGACAGATTAGCGGGCGGGATCAACAGTTTGTACGACAGATTAAAGGACGCCGGTACCGGCGGGCCGGCTCCCAAACACGATGTGACCGGAGTGTGGACAGGGCTTCTCGAAGCTCAAGCAGGATCAGTGCCTCCAATGACGCCCTTGGGGGAAAAGCGGTTCAGCATGAATAAGACCGAGCGAAAAGCGGGATGGGCGGATTCCAATGATCCTTGGAAGACGTGCGATCCGTTCGGGTTTCCCCGTAGTGCGGTTAACGAAATCACAGGCATGGCCTTTGCCGAGATGCCCGACAAGATAATCGTACTGCACCAGTACAACAAAATATGGCGCGAAGTTTGGATGGACGGGCGAGAACTTCCCAAGAACGTGGACATGAAAGGTGGCCCGGATTCGACATGGTACGGATACTCAGTCGGCCATTGGGAGGGAGATTACACGCTCGTTATCGATACCACAGGGAGCGACGACTCCAGCTGGCTCGATCCGCGCGGCTACCCTCATAGTGTCGACGGCCACTATCAGGAGCGCTACACGCGCGTAGACCACAACCACTTGGAGATGACCGTGACGGTGGACGATCCCAAGATATATACAAAGCCTTTCGTTCTCGGAATGAGCAAATTCGTTTGGGTTCCGGATCAGAAATCCCAGGAACAGATCTGCGTGCCCTCGGAAGCGATAAATTACGTGAACGTCATCAGCAAACCCGCCACCGGTAAGAACACCGAGGGCAAGTAACCGCCGGGCGCCTCAGATATTCTCAATACTGCCCCCGTTCTCCGCTGCAGTTCTCTCACCCGAGTTGGCTGTCCCGCAAGGTTGTGCCATCGGCAAGGACGATCTTCTGTAGACGACCGACGGGGTTGCCGGACCTGGCTGGATAGAGGTAAACCCGGATCACGTCACCTGGCTGAACAGAAGTTTTGCTCCAGCCAATCAGGCTGAGCACCGAAGGCCTGCCGGCCTCGGCGGCCCAATGTGTGGCGTTGCCTTTGCCATCCTTTACGTCGAACATCACAATGGAGTGCGGATTGCCCCATTGGAATTTCGTTACCGTAGCGTCCTTCAATACGATGACTCTGTCCGAGTATGCCGCAGCGCCGTGATGTGCGAGGACAGAGCCGCAGGCGATCAGAAGGCTGGCGATAAATGCAAAGAAGACTGATAACTTGGGCTTCATCCGTGCCTCACAAGCAGGGAACCCGCAGACGTAGCAAAGATAAGACAATATAGGGTGCCGTTCTCACGTGTCAATCACGGCGCATTTTCCGAGCACGCGAGTGTCACTAAATACGCAATTACCCGCAAACCAGGCGCTTGCACGCCGCTGGCGCCGAGTGTAGATTACCGCTCGGCCGGATGTTTTCAGGAGCTTTCCGGCGGCAGTTTTAGCATGCAGCTATTCGGAGGATGAAAATGAGAAACATGGCGGCGCGGTTCGTTGCAATCTTCGCAGCGTTTGTCCTTTCGGCCGTTGCGGCCTTTGCCCAAGGCGCCCCGCAAACCGATTACGCGCACATGACCATGAGGGTCGAT
>QHYS01000152.1:0-23991 GCA_003223325.1 Acidobacteriota bacterium | reverse complement strand
GAGATGCGCGTGGACTTGATGGCACAGAAAGGCTTTGACCAGGCAGGCGTTCCGACGGTCATTTTCACTTCGCCGTTGACTCTTCACATGGACGGCGACGAAGCCGTCATTATTCCCGTTCCGCCGGCCCACACCGATGCCGACAGATGGTTTACTTCCGCAAAGCTGATGTGCTCATGATCGGAGACTTCTTCCGCGCCGGCTATCCCAATGTCGGCGGGACGGCCGATGGCATGATCCAGGCGCTAGGTATGGCCATCGGCACCTGCGGACCCAATACCAAGGTGGTTCCGGGTCACGGTCCGGTTATGAACCGAGCCGACATCACCGCTCATCGAGACATGCTCATGACCGTCCGTGATCGCGTCTCCGAGCTGATTAGGGAAGGGAAGAGCGAGGATGATGCTGTCGCAGCGCATCCCACGGCGAGTTACGATCCCATTTTCCTTAGTGGCATCGCCCAGTATTACGATGAGAACACCATCGTGCGCTATCGCAACGGCGATGCTTTCGTCAAACAGCTCTACGAACAGCTGAAGCCCAAATCCTAAAACTAAACGCTTATTCGTAAGGATTGATCGCCAAAGCATCGAGTGCAAAAATCCAGCGCCACTGAGCAATGCATTCGAGCCTTTGTGAGGGCGCATGCGCGCCCCCACGTTGTCCCAATTGAGTCAATCTGCCGCCTGGGGACGAGATGACCCGGCTGATATGACCGGCGCTTCCCGCAAAGACGTTGAACCCAGGAGCGTAAAAATGGGCCTCGTCGAGGAGATTAAAAATCTCCGCCCGGAATTGCAGATTCATCGCTTCTGTCAGTCTGAAGGCCTTATCGGCAGAAAAATCGACGTTGTAAAGCGGAGGGCCCGTGAGAGTGTTTCTTCCCAGATTGCCATAGGTCCCTGGAGTTGGAGGCGAAAAGGCACAAGGGTCATACCACAGGCCCGGAGTTCCCAACTTTTGTCCTGCGGTTACGCCCGCGCAACCTGCTGTAAATCCACGCGTGGGATTGTTGCTGAAGCCCGGGTTCAGGTTGGGGCGGTCTGGCGACCACCTGTCTCCGTTTCTGGAGAAATTATAACCGGCCCGCGCGGTAAACGGTTCCCCTGTACGGAGCGTGCCAATTCCATTCACCGTCCAGCCGCCCGCAATCAGTTCCAGAGCTTTGTGCTGGAAGCGGAATGGAAAGGGATAGGTGATCGTGGGGACAAGGTTGTGTCTCGCGTCGAAGGAGGAACGCCCCCGGTCGCGGCTCGGGTTTAGGAAATCGAGCACCGTATTTGATTCCTGGCGTGATTCGCCGCCAGCGATGGTTGATTTCGTATCTATGGATTGGGAATAGGTGTAAAACACCTGATACTGCAATCCGTTAGTACTCCTGCGCCTCACTATGACCTGTAACGCATTGTAATCGGCATTCCCGTCGAATCGGAACGTCGGAAGGGAGGCAAAGTTGGGGTTGATGCGATTCCCTTGTATTAACTTGTCGCCAGCGGAGGTGCCCGGGAAGGCCGGGAAAACCCCGGGGCTGAGTGGACGAGAAGGGTTCCATTCCCCGCTTCTTTGCAAATGGTGGGATTCAGAGCCGATATAGGCTACTTCGAGCACCGTGTTCTTCATGACCTGCTGCTGCAAAGTCAGGGTATATTGGGTTTTGGTTGGCTCCTTGATCGTGGTAGGAAGAGTACTGAATTGGGCCGGCGGAGGTACGCCGGTGGTCAAGGTCCTATCTATGGGGAAAACTGGGTTCGGGTCGTTCAGTGAGCTGAAGAAGGGAGGGGTGCCCGAAGCAACGCCCACGTAAGAATAGGGAAGTACATGGTCATGGAACATACCGAATCCCGCCCGCAATACCGTTGTTCCGCTTCCGTTGAGCTGCCACGCAAAGCCGACGCGAGGCTGGAAGTCCTTCTTCGTTAAGTGTGTAAAACTGTCCGTCAAAACCGTTGTCGTTGGATCTGACAGGTTCAACAGATTGGCCATCTTTCCATTTACTTCGGTGGGATCACTGATGGCTTCCCAGCGTAAGCCCAGATTGAGGGTGAAGCGCTGGGTCATTTTGAAATCGTCTTGCACGTAAGCCCCGAATAGGGTTTCCCGGAGACCCCGGTAGCCGTTCGCGCCCGGCGGTGGCGCCTGAAAACCACTGGGGATGTTGGCAAGAAAGCTCGGAAGATCGGCAAATGTGTAGTCACCCCTGCTGTTGGAAGAAGTGATCTCGTTGTCCTGAATGCGCTCGATATTCACACCCCATTTGAAGGCATGTGCTCCCCTGACATACGTGAGATCGTCTCCCCACTGGAATAGGTTAAACCAGTATTCTCGAGGTGCGCCGTTATCCACTCCTAAGAAATGCAGGGGCCCCGTTGAAAGCCCCTGTGATCCAAAGGAGATCGTCCCCAGATGCTCGCCAGGGACAAAGAACAAGTTCGCCGTTCGCGGGTCGTTCAGAACATCATCGAAGTCTTGGAAGGTTCGGTTGTAGGCAAAACGGAACGAATTCAAGAGCGCAGGCGTTAATGTGTTGTTGACCTGAATGGTGGAATATTGTCTGTGGGCAACGTCGTGCTCATCGGCAACGGCACTGCCTTGAAAGTTTGGGAGCACGTTCGTATCTCTATCAAAGCTATATCGCGCGAAGATTCTCATATTGTCGGTGATCTGATGATCGACTCGGGTCATAAAATAATTTTCACTGGTAACTTGGGTGGGCGCAGCAATGAAAAAGGCCGTGCCGTCTGTGCGGTCGGGCTGATTCGGAACCTGGAAGAGGTCTAGGTAGGGCTGGATGTCAGGGCTCACTGGTATCGTGCAGGTGGTGGCGGTCACCACCGTACAGAGGGACCGTTCCCCCTTCGATACGATGCCCAACGGAAGGATTCCCTGCCTGGCTGCAGCGGTCGGCACTTCAGCCGATATGTTTGTTCCATTGCCTTGCCGCAGCCCTTCGTAGGTCCCGAAGAAGAATGTCTTATCCTTCTTGATGGGTCCCCCTAAGGAGCCCCCAAATTGGTTGCGCCGATACGGGGCTGTGGAGCCAGTCCCGCCGCGGCTGACGGGATCAAAGTAACCCATCGAATCAAACGCGTTGTTGCGGATAAATTCAAAGGCGGAGCCATGCAGGCTATTGGTGCCCGACCTCGTGACCGCTGAGATCACGCCACCTGAGGACCGCCCATATTCCGCGGGGGAAACGCTGGTGTTGATCTTGAATTCTTGGACGCCGTCCACCCCCAGGTTGGTCCCGGCCGCCCCTCCCGGGGTGCCGTTGGCATGATCGTTGATATCTGTTCCATCCAGCAGGAAGCTGTTGGCATATGCCCGGCTCCCGTTGACGTTGAATCGCGTCCCCGTGCCATAGTCAAACGCTTGGCTTGCCTGCCCTGCGCCTACGCTTACGACACCTGGTTGCAACAGAGCGAGCTGGTCATAGCTTCTGCCGTTCAGCGGCAGGTCCCGAATGGTTCTCTGGTCCACCAGAGAGCTCATGGCGGCAGTGGTTGTTTCAATCACCGGCGCTTCCGCGGTGACCGTGACCTGTTCGGCAGTCTGCCCTACCCTGAGAGTGAGGTTGATCACTTCCTCTCGGCCCACCGTGAGCGTAATTCCGCTTCTGATCTCAGTCTGAAAGCCCGCTTGCTGGCCTCGCACTTCATAATTGCCCACGGGCAAAACGGGAGTGATGTAACGGCCCCCTTCGTCGCTCGTGACAGTTCTGGCAGCTCCGGTGTCCACGTTCCTGACGGTGACCGTCGCTCCAGCGATGACGGCTCCCGACGAATCTTCTACCACCCCGGAAATTGTTCCCGTGTTCACCTGCGAAAACAGAGAGAGAGAAAACAGCAAAACACCTAGGGTGGCACCGAGCAGGTTGATCGCTTTTCCGGCGCGGAGCATATTCAATACGGACTTCATAGTAGCGCCCCCTTTTTAAAACGCGGAAGACTAACTAACTACACGTTGGAGAACGGCCTACGATTTGAAACCTTGGGAAAGCCCCCGACGTTTGGGTGGCATTTAACACCGCACAACGATAAAGTCAACAAAATTTTTGTCGCAAAATCGCAAAATCGCAAAAATGTTGGTACACCAAAATGGGCGATGATTTGTGCACCGCACTTCGATTGCCCTGTGTGGCCGGAGTCACCCGCCTGCCCCTCGCCCCCTTCGGTTGACAACCCCCAACGCCTCCAGTAGCCTTTTTCATTTCTCTCAGGCGCCGGCGATTTCCTGACCAGGCTGATCAGGGTCTGCGCCTCTGCCGGCGCGAACTTCGCGCCAGAAAGCGATCCATGGCCGATCAGAAGCTCCCCACTCGCGCCGAAGATTTCTCCGAATGGTATAACCAGATCGTCCTGCGCGCCGAACTGGCCGACTACGCTCCGGTGCGCGGCTGCATGATCGTGAGGCCCTACGGCTGGGCCCTCTGGGAAAACATTCAGCAGGCGCTCGACCGCCGTTTCAAGGCCACCGGTCACGTGAACGCCGCTTTTCCTCTGTTGATCCCGCGCAGCTTCATCGAAAAAGAGCAATCGCACGTGGCGGGATTCTCGCCCGAGCTGGCCGTGGTCACCATCGGCGGCGGCGAAAAGTTGGAAGAACCGCTGGTGATCCGCCCGACTTCAGAGACCATCATCGGCTACGCCTACGCGAAATGGATTCAGTCCTATCGCGATCTGCCCGTGCTCATCAATCAATGGAATAGCGTGGTGCGCTGGGAGCTCCGCACCAAACTTTTTCTGCGCACGCTGGAATTTTTCTGGCAGGAGGGCCACACCGCGCACGCCACGTTCGACGAAGCCGAAGCCGAAACGCGCCAGATGCTCGAAATTTATGCCGACTTCGCCATCAATGAAGCCGCCGTTCCCGTGATTGCCGGCCGCAAATCGGCTTCCGAACGTTTCGCGGGCGCCGACCAGACTTACTCCATCGAAGCCATGATGGGCGATGGCAAGGCCCTGCAGGCCGGCACTTCGCACAATCTGGGACAAAATTTCGCCAAGGCTTTCAACATCCGCTATCTTGACCGCGATGGCGTTCTGCAATTCTGCTGGACCACTTCGTGGGGCCTTTCCACGCGCTTCGTCGGTGCCATCATCATGGTTCACGGCGACGATCAGGGATTGATCCTGCCGCCGCGGCTCGCGCCCACACAAGTGGTCATCGTGCCCATCTACAAGACTGACGAGGAGAAGACGCAAGTCTTTGACGCGGCCCGCAAGATGCGCGACGCCCTCATCGCCGCCGGAGTTCGCGTGCGCACCGATGAGCGCGAAGGCACAAGCCCGGGCTTCAAGTTCAATGATTGGGAGATGCGCGGCGTGCCCTTGCGGATCGAAATCGGCCCCAAGGATTTGGCCAAGGGCAGTGTCGTCCTGGCCAGGCGAGATAAACCGGGCAAGGAAGGGAAGTCATTTCAGCCGCAGCAGGGTCTGCCCGCTGCGGTTTCTACAATTCTTGAAGACATACAAGCGGCACTGCTCACTCGCGCCCGCAATTTCCGCGATGCCAATACCAAGGAGCCGAAGAACTACGAGGAATTCAAAGCCGCTGTGGAAACCGGTTTCGCCTGGGCTTTCTGGTGTGGAAGCCCGGATTGCGAGGCCAAAATCAAAGAGGAAACCAAAGCTACCGTGCGTTGCATACCGCTGGCGCAAACCGAGAGCTCAGGCACGTGCATCCTGTGCGGGCAGCGCTCAACGGAGAAGGGCATCTTCGGCCGCGCCTATTAGTTCGCAGTCAAGCCGTTGGGATGTGTAGGGATGCCCCTCACGGTGGCTGTCCCGCACGAAGTCTTGGCCGAAGCGTGCACATCCTTACTCACGGTCTTAGTTAGGTTTGGAGCCGCCCAAGAATCTAGGCCCCGGCGGCCAAATCGGACGTTTCGGATCCGATGGGGGCGGCAGCTGTGCAGCTGATTTAATAAGTGGCAGGTCTCCTTTACCGTAGTGCCGGCACGCTTCCCGTTACTCGCAGGAACGGCTTGCCGCCCCGCTTCTCGACAGTGCCGGAAAGCCGATGCTAGCATCGAAGGTGACCTTTCGGAGGTTTTACGGGTGTGCCACTCTGGGCAATTCCGACGCCTTGCAGGCTTGAGGGAAAGCGATAGCCATACTATCGCCGCTCGGCAAGAGCAGCTTCCGGCAAGGCTTTCGCAGCGGGGCAACAGCCGCCTCAAGCTCATCCTTTTTCTCGCCGTCGCCCTCGCCATGATCTACCTCGGCGTTAAAGTCATCCCTATTCTGGTCAATAACGCACAATTCCAGGATGCCATTGAGAGCACGGCCCGCTTTGCCTCCGTAAATCGCCAGTCGCCCGAGGACATCCGTGCGGCCGTCCTCAAACAAGCGCAAGAGGTAGATATCCCAATCACCGCAAAAGACATCCAGGTTAGAGGTGAGAGTGGCCATGTGGAGATCGCTGCCGACTACAGCGTCACGGTAGATTTAGGTGTGTATCAATGGACGCTCAATTTTCATCCTTATGCCAAGAACAATCCTCTTCTATAGCGAAACTTGGCTCGAAGGAAATCGCTCTGATCTTTGCCGCTTCATCGTTGATTTTTGCTAAGCTATGGTCTGTGGTTTCGGCCAGCGTTCCCGCCCAGCCCGGGAAAAAAGGGCGGCATCCCAGCGCCATCCGTTTGCTCGTCTGTAAACTGTAGGGAGCCTCGGGCAGTTCGAGGAGGTTATCGGCAACGGCATGCGCCTGCGAATCAATCGCGATTTTTTATTCTCTCGCTTTGGCCTGACGCTCTTCGCCAGTCTCTTCGGCTTGGTGCTGATCGTCGCCGGCATTTTCACCTACTCCTGGTTCGCCTTTAGCCACATGATCGACCAGCGGCTCGCGGGACGCATGTTCCAGACCAGCGCCCGCGTATATAGCGCGCCCGATCGCGTTTTCGATGGCGAGGTACTCACACCGGCTCAGCTGGTCAGCCAATTGCAGCACGATGGCTACAACGAAACGAAAATAGATGGCTCTCCCGGCTGGTACAGCATCGACGGCAATGTCGTCGAAGTGCACCCTCTTCGCGATTCCTTTTTCGAAGGCAAGAACGCGCTGCATATCAATTTCGCCGGCGGTGGCGTGAGCAGCATCAAGCTGCTCGATAACGGCGACGTCGTCGAGAGCGCCGAAATCGAGCCGGAGTTGCTGACCAATCTCTTTGACACTTCCCGCGAGAAACGCCGCAGGATCCGCTTTGACGATGTCCCCAAAGTGCTCTTGAATGCCGTTCTCTCCGCCGAGGATAAGCGCTTTTTCGAGCATCCCGGTTTCGATTTCCTGCGCGTGCTTGGCGCGATGCGGGCGAATCTCCGGCGCGAAGGCATCGCCCAAGGCGCCAGCACCCTCACCATGCAACTTTCGCGCAGCTTCTTTTTTTCCACCCAGCGTACTTGGCGCCGTAAGCTGGCGGAAACCATTGTGGCTATCGAACTCGAGCACCGTTTTAACAAGCAGCAAATTTTCGAGTTCTACGCCAACGAGATTTATCTCGGCAATCGCGGCAGCTTTGCCATCCACGGATTTGCCGAAGGCTCGCTCGCGTATTTCAATAAAGACATCCGCGATATCTCCCTGAACGAAGCCGCCTTTCTTGCCGGCATTATCCGCGCCCCCAATCGCTACTCCACGGCCGATAGCCGTCCTGAACGAGCCGCCGAAGCGCGCGATCGCGTGTTGAACCAGATGCAAGAGAACGGCTTCATCAAGCCGGAGCAGGTTCAGGAGGCTAAGCGAGCGCCGCTCAACGTGGTGTCGGGCGGGCAAAATAATAATGACGCGCCGTATTTCGTGGACATGGTCAAGGATCACCTCCTCGACCGCTTTTCTGAAGCGCAATTACTTTCTCAGAGTTTTCGCGTTTACACCACGCTGGACCCGCAACTCGAGCGCGTCGCCGTGCAAGCAATCTCGCTGGGAATTGCCAATGTGGATAAGTTGCTCGCTCACAAATATGACCTCTGGAAAAAGCAAGGGAACACCGCCGAAGCCCAGGTGGCCATGGTTGTGCTTGATCCGCACAGCGGAAACATCCTTGCGGCTGTCGGCGGTCGTAATTACGGAGAGAGCCAGCTCAACCACATCACTGCCAGACGCCAGCCCGGGTCGGTCTTCAAGCCCTTCGTTTATGCTGCCGCTTTCGATGATGCCGTCAAGGGCATTAAGCCGGTCGTGACCCCGACCACGACTGTTGTGGATGAGCCCACCACGTTCGAATTTGGAGGAACGGACTATACACCCAACAATTACGGAGAAAACTTCCACGGCACCGTTACTTTGCGAGACGCGCTGACTTACTCGCTGAATGTCGCTACCGTCAAACTAGCGGAGATGATCGGCTACGGCCGCGTCGTGGACATGGCCCGCCAGCTCAGCCTCGATGACGATATCCGTGCCACTCCCGCTGTGGCGTTGGGCGCTTACGACATGACGCCGCTGGAGGTGGCTGCCGGATACACCGTCTTCGCCAATGGAGGCACGCGCGCCGAACCCGTGCTCATTGACCGCGTGGTCGATTATCAGGGCGGCGTCATCGAGCGCAGCCCCATTCAGACTCATCAGGCCTTGGATCCGCGAGTCGCTTATCAGGTAACCACCTTGCTCGAAGATGTGATTGATCACGGAACCGGGGCCTCGGTTCGCGCCCGGGGATTCCTGGGACCTGCCGCCGGCAAGACCGGGACTTCTCGCGACGGCTGGTTTGCCGGCTACACTTCTAACGTTCTCTGTGTGGTCTGGGTCGGCTTTGATGACTATCGCGCGCCACCGCATTACCAGCATATCGCGAACTGAATGATTTCATTGCCCCACCCGGCGTCAGCGTCGTGGAAATCGATCCGAGCACCGGGCAACTCGCTACCCCGGCCTGCCCGACCACGCGCAAAGAGGTTTTTCTTGCCGGCACCGAGCCGGAGTTCTGCGAATTGCACGGCGGGCGCATGTTGACCCAAACGCCTCCGACGTCGTGGCTTTCCCGCGTCTTTGGGGGCGGCGACAAGTCCGACGACGCTCCGCCGCCCAGCGTGGCCGCCGGGCCCTTCTCCTCTCCTCCAGTTCCGGGCACCGCTACGGCCCCTGCGGCTTCCGATGACGACGAAAAGAAACCCGGCCTGTTGCACAAAATTTTTGGTATCTTTGGTGGCAAGAAACCGGACCAAGAGGCTCCGAAGGAGAATAATCCGGATTCGCAACATTGATTCCCCAGAGTTCGCCAGGGGGAAGTTATGAAGAGATTTTTCCTACCTGTAATTGTTCTTGCCGTGTGTTTTTTCGCGCCGTGGCTCCGCGCCCAGGAAGATCCCGCCGCTCTCAGTGCGCCCCCTACCCAGCGCGATAAAGATGAGCTTCAAGCGCGCATCTATATGGCCAAGAAACAATATCCGGATGCCGTTCAGGTGTACGCGAGGCTCTCCCAGGAGTACCCGAAAGACGCAGCATATCTGAACTATCTCGGGATTGCCCAGTTGCAGGGAGGCAAGATGGATGAAGCGCGCAAGTCTTTTGATCGTGCCACCAAAGTTGATCGGCGCTTCTCCGATGCGTATAACAATCTGGGCGCCACTTATTACGCCGAGAAACAATATAAGAAAGCCATCTCGCAATATCAGCGTTCGCTCTCGCTCAAGCCCGACGTCGCCAGCGTATACACGAATATCGGCTACGCCTATTTTGCCCAAAAGCAGCTTCCCAAGGCCATGGAGGCCTTCCACAAGGCGTTAACCATCGACCCGCGTGTCTTTGAAGAAACGGGCCGCGCCGGATCCATTCTGAGTTACCGCTCGGTCGCCGATCGGGGCCTTTTCAATTTCATGCTGGCCAAGGATTTCGCGCAGAACGGGGATGCCGCCAACTGCGTCGTTTATCTGCGCCGCGCCGCCGACGAAGGCTATAAAGACGTAGGCAAGGCCCGCACCGACCCCGCCTTCGCCAAGGTGATGGGCGATCCCAACGTCAAAGCCCTTCTCGACGAAGTCGCTCCCGAACCTACCCCGCCTCCCGCTCCTCCACGTTCCTGAAGCCGCACCGCCGGAGGTCAGGGCAATGAGGGCAATTGTCGTCCCCAAACACGGCGGGCCGGAAGTCTTGCAGTTCACGGAGATCGCCGAACCCAACCCGGGGCCGAATGAAGTCGTCGTGCACGTGCGCGCCTGCGGCCTGAACCATCTCGACCTGTGGGTCCGCCGGGGATTGAACGGGGTCACATTTGCGCTTCCGCTCGTCCCGGGCAGCGATATTTCCGGCGAAGTCGCGGCCATTGGCACGCCCACCCAGCGCGTCCACACCGGCGACAAAGTGGTCCTCGCTCCCGGCGTCTCTTGCGGCCAATGCGCGGCATGCGCAGCGGGAAAAGACAACGAGTGCCGTAAATACACGCTCTTCGGCTACGGCCGCAATGGCGGCTGCGCCGAATACGTGCTTGCTCCGGAAGTGAACGTTCTGCCCATGCCGCCGGGGCTGTCTTTTGAGCAAGCGTCGGCCGTCCCCCTAGTCTTTCTCACCGCTTGGCACATGCTGGTGGCGCGGGCGCGCCTGCAGCCCGGGGAGGAGGTTCTGATTCTCGGCGCCGGCAGTGGCGTGGGCAGCGCCGCCATCCAAATCGCCAAGCTGACGGGCGCGCGGGTAATCGCCACGGCCGGCAGCCGCGCAAAATTGGACAAGGCTCGCGAACTTGGCGCCGACGAGGTGATCGATCACTCACAGCAAAAAATCTCCGAAGAGGTCCGGCGGCTTACGGGCAAGCGGGGCGTGGACGTCGTCCTCGAGCATGTAGGCACGGCAACGTGGGAACAGAGCATCCTGAGCCTGGCCACCGGCGGCCGCCTGGTTACTTGCGGCGCCACGACCGGCTCTGGCGCGCAACTTGACTTACGCTATCTGTTCGCGCGGCAACTGTCACTGCTTGGTTCTTACATGGGCAGCCGGGCCGAGCTTTACACGGTTTTGAAGCTGGTCGGCGAAAAGCTCCTGCGGCCGGTCATCGATCGCGTCTTCCCTCTGGCCGAAGCGGTTCAGGCACATCGGCGGCTCGAAGAACGCGAGCAGTTTGGCAAAGCGATCCTCACGGTCTGATGGAAATGGGTTGGTGGGCTAATTCTGTGTTGCGGGAAGTGCCGGAAGGGACGACACAAGTTAGCCAAGCGCGGAAGCGCTGGGAAAATGAGTTCCTGTGGACGGGGAACCCCGGCAGGCGGGGTCCCCACGGCGCGCCGCCCTTGCGCGCGTTGGGGTGGCAGAAAGGGTGACACATCGAACCCACATTAGCGCACTAAGGGATATTGCTCGGATTTTGCGATCCCGCGTCTGCGTGAGAAAATAGAAGTGAGGCTAGCAGAGTGAGCGTCGATGGCGGACGAAGGGTAACCTTGGATAGGCCGGAAGACCTGACTAAGGTTCTGCAAAGCGAAGGCATAATCCTGAGCCAGCTCGATAAGGCTGTGAACTGGGCGCGCAAGAGTTCGCTCTGGCCCCTGGCTTTTGGCCTGGCTTGTTGCGCCATCGAGATGATGTCCATGGCCGCCGATCGCTATGACATCGCTCGTTTCGGCGCCGAGGTTTTCCGCCCTTCTCCGCGCCAGGCCGATTTGATGATCATCGCCGGTCGCGTGTCGCATAAAATGGCTCCGGTCATCCGCCAGCTTTACGAATAGATGCCCGAACCCAAATGGGTGATCTCCATGGGTGCCTGCGCCACTTCCGGCGGCGTCTTCAATAACTATGCCGTGGTGCAGGGCGTAAACCAGATCATTCCCGTTGATGTTTACGTTCCCGGTTGCCCGCCGCGTCCGGAAACGCTTCTCTATGGCATCCTGCAGTTGCAGAGAAAAATCGAGAACGAGCGCGGCAGTTTGAGAAAAGCCTTGAACCTTACCTGATTCAGATGGCGAATCAGGTAGTTCCTTATTCGTTTACTCCTTGCGCAATGTAGGCATTTTTACGTTCGCCATTCTCGTATGGGGTGCTAACTTCACGTAGTTGCACCGTGCGTCAAACCTCTCCTGACGCTGGGAGCTCGAGTCCAAAACAGGGTCACTCGTGCAAATGAGGGATGCTTTCAGCCGCAGCGGACGCGGCGCACGATAAGCGAGTCAGAACGCTCCCGCAGCGGTCCACTATCTCCACGTTGTGACTAGGGAAGGAAAGCCAATGCCCCAAAACAGGGAACCGCAGACGGCGACCCAGGACCGCGAAACAGAGGCCAAGACGCTGTCCTCTGCGCCGGAGATGCTGCAGCTTCTGGTCGAGAATCTCAAGGAGTACGCCATCATCCTATTGGATGCGCGTGGCCACATTGCGAGTTGGAGTTCGACGGCCGAGCGGCTCAAGGGCTATCGTGCGGAGGAAATCATCGGCAAGTACTTCTCTATCTTTTATTCGCCCGAGGACATAGCCAGCGGAAAGTGCGAGCGCGCGCTTGCGCAAAGACGGCACCCGCTTCTGGGCCAGTGTGGTGATCACCGCTCTGCGCGACGACAAGGGCAATCTCAGGGGCTTCGGGAAAGTCACCCGGGACCTGAGCGAGCGCAAGCACGCCGAAGAGAAACTCAAACAGCAGAGCCGAGAGATCCTGGAGATGGCCACGGTGCCTGTCGTCCAGGTTTGGGAGGGGATTCTTCTCGTGCCGCTGATTGGCATGCTGGATAGCGCGCGCACCCAGCAGCTCATGGAGCGGCTTCTGCAGCGCCTGACGGAGACGAGCTCGCCCGTGGCTTTGCTGGACATTACCGGAGTTCCCACCATCGATACGCAGACGGCGCAGCATCTGATTGAAACCATTAAGGCCGTGCGATACATCGGAGCCGATGTGGTTCTCACCGGCGTCCGCCCCGCCATCGCGCAAACCCTGGTGCATCTGGGGGTTGATTTATCACACGTGACCACTCGATCGTCTCTCGCGACTGGATTACGCGTCGCTCTCGGCTTACTGCACCTCCAGGTCGTCGCCGCCAACGGCAACGTTTAGACAGGTCCCATCGATGAGCGACGAATCGATCTCCGTAATCAGAATCCGTGACGTGCTGCTGGTCACCATGCCGGCCGATCCCGATGACACCACCGTGGCGGCGTTGCAAGAGCGGACGCTCGAAGCCATGGATCTGCACGATGTCCGCGGGCTGGTCCTGGACCTGTCAAAGGTGGAGATTCTCGACTCCTATTTCGCCCGAACCGTGGCCGAGACCGCCCAAATGGTCGGGCTCATGGGCGGAGAAACAATCATCGCCGGGATGAGTCCCGCCGTGGCCATCACGGCCACCGAACTGGGGGTGACCCTGGGCAAAACTCGCACGGCACTGACGATCGACCGCGCGCTGGATCTGATCAGCAAGCCGGGCGATGGAACGAGGCCGCGCCGTGAACCTTGAGGATCAGGGCGAAGTAAAGATCAAGCAGGAAGCCGATATCGCCATGGCGCGGCGTGCCATCCGCGACATCGCCAAAAAGCTCGGCTTTGGCATTACCGAGACCGCCAGCATTGTCACCGCCGCATCGGAACTCAGCCGCAACGTCTTCAAGTATGCGGGCGCGGGCGTGATGCAGTGGCGCACGTTTACAAGCGGCGAAAACAAAGGCGTGGAGTTGCGATTCGAGGACCGGGGCCCGGGGATAGCCGATGTGAACGAAGCGGTGCGGGAAGGCTACAGCACCGGCGGCGGCCTGGGAATGGGATTGCCCGGCGCCAAGCGGCTCATGGACGAAATGGAGATCGATAGCACGGTTGGCAAAGGCACCCGGGTGACCGTAAGGAAGTGGTGTCGGCGCTGAGCCCATGGATGCAGGGAAATCGTTGGAGTTCGTAATCGCTGAAAAGGCGGATTGCGTGTCGGCGGAGGAATCCGCCCGTCGCATGGCATTGGCAGAAGGTTTTCCTGTTGAGACCAGCGAAGAGATTGTCATCGCCGTTGCGGAACTGAGCACGAATGTGATCAAACACGCGGGACGAGGTGTTCTTGCGCTGCGGACTCTGAGCGGCGATCGAGGCGGAATCGAAATCGAAGCTGAAGATCATGGGCCCGGTATCGCGGACGTGGAGAAATGTTTTGCGGATGGCTACTCAACCGCAGGAAGTCTGGGCTACGGGCTTGGCACGGTGAACCGGATGATGGACGAGATCGACATCACTTCTTCTCCCGGCCCCGGAACGCACGTCATTTGCCGAGAATGGATTCGTCCGGCATCGGAGCCGGCCAGTCCGCGTCAGTGGGATGTAGGTGTCATGACGCGTTCTCGATGGTTCGCAAAAGAAAATGGCGATGCCTTCATCGTTAAGCGCCAGAATCGGCAGTTGCTCGTGGGTGTAATCGATGGTCTGGGCCACGGGGAACCGGCCCAAGCAGCCGCCTTTGCGGCTCAGGGCTACGTTCAAAAGCACGACGATTTGCCGCTGCAGAAAATTTTTCTTGGTGCGAGCCGTGCCTGCCGCGCGACGCGAGGCGTGGTCATGGCCCTGGCGCGCTTTTCTTCACCCGAGCAAATGAGCTTTGCGAGCGTCGGCAATGTGGAAGCGCGCGTGTGCGGCAGCCGGGAGCGGATCTCCTTTTTGCCGCGCCGCGGCATCGTGGGCGTGGATGAATCGCAGGTCTCGGTCCAAGAAATCATCTGGGACCCGCAATGGATTCTGGTCTTGCATACCGATGGGCTTCGCACGCGCTGGAAATGGGATGATTTTCCGGGCCTCGGCCGCGAACCCGCGAAAGAGATCGCTGTGCGACTCATGCGAGATTTGGCCGTCGAAAATGACGATGCCACGGTGCTTGCCGTCAAGTCTAGAGCGTTATGAGACCTTGGACACAAATGGCTCCCGCAAACATGCAAGCCACGGTGAGCATGCTGCAGGAAGAGCTCCAGGCCACCAACCATGAAGTGATGCTGTTGACGCTCGAGTTGGAACAGCGCGTAGCCGAGCGGACGGCTGAACTTTCGCGGGCCAATCGCGAACTGCGCGAACAGGTCGCGGTACGCATGCGGGGCGAACAGGTGATCAAGAGTCTCAACCAAGACCTGGAGCGGCGCGCCGAGCTTTTGCAAGCGGCCAACGAGGAACTTGAGGCGTTCTCGTATTCGGTGTCCCACGATCTGCGCAATCCGCTGGCGCGGATTCTGGGCTTCGCGGAGTTGATCAAGAACAACTCAGCCGCAGTGCTGGCTGAAAAAGATCGCCAACATGTCGAGAAGATCTGCGAGGCGGCCACGCAAATGGCGGCGCTGATCGATGACCTTCTGCGATTTTCGCGCGCGGCCCACGCAGAGCTCGGGATGAAAGAGGTGGATCTAAACGGGCTTGTTGCCGAGGCCATTGCAGAACTGGAGCACGACATTCGCGGACGCAATATTGTTTGGAAGCGTCCCGCCCTGCCTGTGGTATCCGCCGATGCGTCGCTGCTGAAACAGGTATTCCTCAACCTCATCTCGAATGCGCTGAAATATACGCGGCCGCGCGACCCCGCCGAGATCGAAATCGGTTCGCTCGAGGGGACGAGCGAGGCGTGGGTTCTCTTTGTTCGCGATAATGGCGTAGGCTTCGATCCTCAGCAGGTGACCAAGCTGTTTGGCGCCTTTCAGCGCTTCCACGACAAAAGAGAGTTCGAGGGAACAGGCGTTGGCCTGGCGAACGTGCGCCGGGTGATTCTGCGACACGGCGGAAGAGTGTGGGCCGAAGCCAAGCCAGATGCAGGCGCGGCCTTCTATTTGACTCTTCCCCGAAAAAGCTGAATTTAGCGTCAGCGCAGCAGTTTGTAGCTCCGGTCGCGGCCCGCGGTTTCTGCGGCCGAGACGTGAGGCCTTTGGCCATCCGTCAATGAGCCTCAGGAAATTTCGGAGGCGACCGCCGCGCGCAGCGGCAGTTCGATCACCCCGGCGGACGTATTGCCGCAGTGAAGATTCCCACCAGGCTGCAGATATTCGCGCCGCAGGTAAGCCATGCCGATCGCCTTGCCTGCTAAGGGCGAAAATGCGGCACTGGTGACGCGGCCGGCTTCGGTTCCATCTGCGGCTAAAATCGCCGTGCCTGGTTTGGGTACGCCGGCGCTGCCGAACAGCAATCCGGCGAGACGCCGGTTGACGTGGCCGCGCGAGCGAACCCGTTCCACAATTTCCTGGCCCGTGTAACACCCTTTGGTGAAGCTGATGTGCGTGGATTCTACTCCTGCCTCCTGCGGAAAGTGGTGTTCGTCGAAATCGGTTCCGAACCAGGGAATCCCCGCTTCGAGCCGCAGCATGTCCAGCGCTCGAAAGCCGATCGGGGCGCCGCCGCGGTGGCGCACCGCTTCACCGAGCAGGCTCCAAACCGCTGGCAGCGATTGGCGAGCCAGCAGCAACTCAGCCCCCGAAGAGCCGAAAAGCGAGTGCCGCAGGATGCGGCAGGGAATTGCTCTGCCGGAAAGCTCCAGAGAGGTCGCGGCATGCACCGCGCTAGGAAGTTGCGCGTACTCGATGCGCAGCAACTCCCGCAGAAGTTCCGGCGCTTTGGGGCCTTCGATAGCGAGCGTGGCTGTCTGCGCGGTTTCGTCGGTGAGGGTGGCATCGTCCATGATGATGAATTTTTCCAGAATCTCGAAGCTCCTCTTCCCCAAAAACGCATGTCCCAGCACGAGCAGGCGATCCTCGAGTGCCAGAGTGATGAGCTCGGCCAGCATGTGGCCCTGCGCGTTGAGCAGCAGCCCCAGCGCGCTCTGGCCCGGATCGAGGTCACGGACATTCCCGGAAGTGACGGCGTTGAGATAACGCACGCGGTCAGGGCCGGAGAGCGCGAAAACGGCGCGGAAATTGGTATCGATCAGCGCGACGCGGTTGCGTGCCGCGGCGTATTCGGCAAGCGGATCGCCAAATTGTGCCGGCAATCGCACTCCGAAATACTCGGCGAATTCCGCAGCCGCCGCGCGATGCGTCTCAAGCAACGGAGTTTCCAGATGGGGGCTTTTTCTGCGTCTGGTTCGTTCACAAAACTAGTCTAGCAGAAAGATTCTTTGGAGCAGGTTTCCAGCGGGGAATGTTATAGTCGGTTCAGCGTCGACAATGCCATGACCGACCGTACATCAGACCCCAGATCAAAACAGATCATTCACGAAATCCTGCCCGTCGGAATGTTACAATGCAATTGCTCCATCATCGGCGATCCTGAAACACGCGAAGCGCTCGTGGTTGATCCGGGGGACGAAGCCGGCCGGATTCTGGAACTGCTGGCAAAGCATGCACTGACCGTAAAAGCCATCGTGAGCACGCACGCTCATATCGACCATGTAGGCGGCTTACGCAAAATGCAGCTGGCCACCGGCGCGCCTGTGCTCATGCATGGCGATGATATAGACCTCTATCGTCATCTCGACATGCAGTCCGCTTGGATCGGCGTGCGCCCTCCTGACCCTGCTAACGTCGATAAATTGTTGCGCGAGGGCGACACGCTGCGTTGGGGCGCGTTCGAGGCGAATGTGTTGCACACTCCGGGCCACACGCCGGGAAGCATCTCTCTTTATCTCGCCCCACAGAGAGAAAGCGAACCCCGCGAGGATGCAGGGAAGCTGCTCGCCGGAGATACGCTTTTTGCCGGGAGTATCGGCCGAACCGATCTCTGGGGTGGCTCGCTCGAGCAAATTCTGCGCTCGATCCACCAGAAACTTCTGATTCTGCCGGATGAAACCGTCGTGTATCCGGGACACGGTGCCAGCACCACCATTGGCGAGGAGCGGGCCAACAACCCCTTTCTCGAACTTCCGCGCCTGTCTAGCCCATAAGGGCATCGCGGTAGAGGGCGACACAAGGCGCCGCAAGAAGGAAGCTTCCTCGGAGGGCATGCGCACCCAGGTAAATTTTAGGCCTTATGTATTGCCAACTTGGAAATTTCTGCGCGGGTCCTGCTTTACTCAGGATTTACCGACGCGGCATAATGCCCAATGAAATACGAGCCGCTTTGGGAACGGTTCGAGGCAATCCTACCCGACGGCACGCGTTGTAGGGTGCAGTTTCTGCGGGCCGGCTTTTTAACTTTGGGCGACCGTCCGGAGCTGTATTTCTTTCGCGTCACATGCGCCGCGGATGCAGCGGAAAGCGCGAGCGAAGAGGTGGCCGTGGGTCTTTCCGGTAATGCGTTGAAAAGATTTGAGACAGCGCGACGCAGCCTGAGCCGGGAAGAGAAGATCGATTTAGCGGGGTTGCTGCTGAAGGAGAATATCGAGGCCGGGAAAGCTCTGGATTCGAACAATCTGTTTATCTGGGACGATGAGTTGGCCGCATTGGCGGGCGAACTGGGACTCCCGAGATGAGGCTCGCATGAGACGTTCAGACTTGGTACAAAACGACGGTAATTCTCCGCAACGCACCACGCAGATTGTGTTCGGCGAGCGGCAGCATCTGCTGCGGGTGCTCGATTCGCTCGAAGGAACGCAGCTTCCTCCGGCGCGGCGCAACCATGAGCGCCGTGTGCTTGAAGAATTGATTCATGCCCGCACCAAAGAGCTCAACGAAGTGAACGCCTCCTGGGACGAAAAAGTCGGCATGGTGCTGAGCGCCGAAGCCAGTCCCGAACAGCTGGAAAAACTGGTCAAGCAGGCGCCGAAGTCGGATTTTTATCTGCTGCGGCTCATCAGCGAGCATCCCAAGGTTTCCGCCAAGACGCTTAGCCGCCTGGCGCGGCATCCCTACGGCGCGATTCGCGAAAACGTGGCGCGGCATCCCAACGCCGACCCGGCCACGCTGGCCTGGCTCTCGCGCGATCGCAGCCAGCCGCTTTGGTATCTGGTGGCGTTTAATCCCAATACGCCTTCCACTCTGCGGCGCAAGCTGCAGGAGCGCCTCCGCAAGCTCGGCGAAACCGCCGCTACAAAATAAAAGCTGCCTCGAAATCCAGTTAGCCGCTACTCGGTGCCGAAACCGGCTTCCTGCAATGACCACAGATTTTCGCTCTGGGAGTCCCCAGCGGTTTGCCGCCAAGGAGTAGGGCGGGCCACAGAGATGGAAATGGAAACCCGGCGATGAACAATGGCATTAGGGTTCGTCTCGCGAAAGCTAGTGATGCGCTCATATGCCGCGAGCATCGGGCCCAATATACCCTGTCGGACTCCTTGGCCAGGATTGCAAACTGACATCACTTGTTACTCGTCATCAACAAGCCTTGGCACTTCTGCCTCGCAGCGCCAGCAAGCATGATCTTCATCATCGTTGAGCGGCATGCCACCAGAATAGGCGGGTAGGTTTTTGCACCGAGGAATCTTCGCCCGGAGGCCAACCGCGCCGAGAGACAAATTGGCTCTTTACGGGCTATAATTACACGCTATATTGGCTCCATCAGGAGAGCCAATGCTTCCCCTTCAACTACAGGCCGAAAGCCACATCCCGCTCTACGTGCAGCTTTGCGATCAGCTGCGCGCGCTGGTGCATGCCGGAGAGTTGCGGGTCGGCGACCGCATTCCGGCGAGCCGCGAGCTGGCGCAGCATCTGGGCGTGCATCGCACAACCGTGGCGAATGCTTACGCGGAGCTCGAGTCCGAAGGCCTGATTGAAGGCCACGTCGGGCGGGGCACGTTCATCCGTGCTAACAGCAGGTCATTACAAATTGCGCCTCCGCCGCCATCGCTGGTTCCGGGCGGAGCCATTCGTTGGGAATCGCTTTTTGCCGACGACCGCGGTGACGACGCGCTCGATCGCCTGATCCGCACGACGCCGGCCAGCGGAATTTCTTTTGTCGTGGCGCATCCTCCGGAGGAACTTTTGCCTGTGGCCGAGATGCGCAATTGTTGCAATGCCGTTCTGCACCGGGAAGGTGGGCGGATTTTGCAACTCGGCGCCACCGACGGTTATCCGCCGCTCCGCAAAGCCCTGCTCGAATTGTTGCGTGGCGAAGGCTTGCAGGCGCGCGAGGAACATCTCCTGATTACTGACGGCTGCCAGCAATCGCTGGACCTGATCTGCAAGGCTTTTCTGCGGCCGGGCGATACCGTGATCCTGGAAAATCCAACGTATCCGGGCGCCATCGCCGTTTTAGCAGCGGCGCGAGTGCGCTGCTTGGGCGTTCCCGTGCGCACCGAGAGCGGCCCCGGCGCGACGCCGGGTGTGGACCTGGAAGCACTCGAGCAGACGCTCGCGGCCAATCGCGTGAAATTAATGTTCCTGATGCCGGATTTTCACAATCCCACGGGGCTTTCCATGACCCTCGCGGCCCGGCGCAAGCTACTGGAGATTGCGTCGAGGCACCAGGTTCCCATTGTCGAGGACCATATCTACGCGCGCCTTGTGGCGCGCGGAGATCGTCTGGCTTCGCTGAAGCAGCTCGATCGCACGAACATCGTGGTGCAGATCGATAGCTTCTCGAAGATGGCCTTTCCGGGACTCCGCGTGGGCTGGGTGGTTGCACCGGCCAACGTGATCGAGCGCCTGCGCGTGGTAAAACAGTCCACGGACTTGCATACCGATCAGCTTTCCCAAGCTGCTATGGCTGAGTTTACTCGCCGGGGATTGCTGGTGCGGCATGTGGAGCGTGTGCGCAAGCTCTGTGCCGCACGGCTGGCCGCGGTCGAGGAGGCGCTGGTGCGGTATATGCCTTCGGAGACGCGCTGGACGCATCCGAATGGGGGAATGTCCATTTGGGTAGAACTGCCGCCAGGATTCGATGCCAATGAACTGCTGGTCCGGGCGCGCGAAGGCGGTGTCGTCTTTGCGCCTGGGCGTTATTTCTATGTGCAAAGCCCGCAGCCAAATACGCTGCGGCTTGGTTTTTCGGGACTGCCTGAGCGGCAGATCGCGCGGGGAGTCGCCACGCTGGGCAATATTTTGCGCTCGGAACTGGGCAAGCGGCATCGCGGCGCGCGGCGCTTCGAACCGGCGCGCGTGGCGTTAGTGTGAACGGATGCGGGTCACGGCCGAGCGGCGACCAATCGCATGAGCCAAACTGATCCCTCGAATCCCTGCTTCGGATGCGGTGGCGGCAATGCGCGCGGAATGAAGCTTGCTTTCGAGTTCGATGAACCAAGCCAGCGAGTCATGGGACGATTCCGGCTGGGGCCGGAATACCAGGGCGCTACCGGATTCATTCACGGCGGAATCATCGCGACGGTACTCGACGAAGTCATGAGCAAAGTGAACCGGTTTAGCAACCTGCGCGCCGTCACGGCGGGGCTCACTGTCGAATATCTTCGACCGGTGCGTGTGGACGAGGAGCTGCGGGTGGAGGGTTTTGCGACGCGCCGGGATGGCCGCGAACTATACCATGAAGGAGAGATTCGCAACACGGCCGGAGTTCTACTGGCTCGCGGCCGGGGGCGCTTCGTGATTATCGACCCGGAACGTTACAATAAGAAGCATCGGGAAAGCGGGGAAGCGGCAATGAGTCCCGGCGCGGATACGCGCGCAAGGAGTTCATGATGGATTCGAGCAATGGAAATACCAAGAACCAATGGCGAGTGAAAGTCGGACTCGCGGAGATGCTCAAGGGTGGCGTGATTATGGACGTGACCACGGCCGAGCAGGCCCGCATCGCCGAGCAAGCCGGGGCCTGCGCCGTCATGGCGCTCGAGCGCGTGCCGGCGGACATCCGCAAGGAAGGCGGGGTGGCGCGCATGGCATCGCCGCGAATCATTCGCGAGATCATGGATACGGTGAGCATTCCGGTGATGGCCAAGGCGCGCATCGGCCATTTCGCCGAGGCGCAGGTCTTGCAGGCGCTGGAAGTCGATTTCATCGACGAGAGCGAAGTGCTGACGCCCGCAGACGAAGAAAATCATATCTGGAAGCACGACTTCAAAGTGCCGTTTGTTTGCGGCGCCCGCAATCTAGGCGAAGCACTGCGCCGCATCGCCGAGGGTGCGGCCATGATACGCACCAAGGGCGAAGCGGGTTCGGGGAACATCGTGGAAGCAGTGCGCCACATGCGCACCATCACGGGCGAGATGCGGCGGCTCACGACGCTGCGCGGCGATGAGCTGGTGCACGCGGCCAAGGAATTGGCCGCGCCGCTGGAGTTGGTGCGCGAAGTCGCGCAGGAAGGGAAACTGCCGGTGCCAAATTTTTCTGCCGGTGGTATCGCCACGCCTGCCGACGCCGCACTGGTGCGGCAGCTTGGGGCCGAAGCAGTCTTCGTCGGATCGGGAATTTTCAAATCGAGCGATCCCGACAAGCGCGCGCGGGCCATCGTCAAGGCGGCCACGCATTACGAGGACGCGAAGGCCGTGCTCGAAGCTTCCCAAGAGCTCGGCGAGGCCATGAGAGGCCTCGACGTGCGGCAACTCGATCCCAAGGAATTGCTGCAGACGCGCGGCTGGTAGATTCGCGACCAGTCTCGGCAGGTTATCCTGAGCGGGTTTACGTGGTACACCCGAGGAATCTCTGCGCATCGCCAGTGTGACAGAGAGATCTTCGGGACGAGAACTCGGCTCTCAGAATGACAAGAAGCTCTTAACTTTGAATTTTCAACTCTCGACTGTGTTGCCATGAAAATTGGCATCCTCGCTGTACAAGGCGATTATGAAGCACACGGACGCATGCTGGAGCGGCTCGGCGCTGGTTACTTGCTGGTGCGTACGCCGAAAGAAGCCGCGCAGGCGGACGCCATGATTTTGCCCGGCGGCGAAAGCACCACCATGCTCAAGTTCCTAAAGGAGGAAGGCCTCGAGGCGGCTCTGCGTGCGCTTGACGCACGCGGCGCAGCTTTCTTTGGCACTTGCGCGGGCGCGATTCTGCTTGCGCGCGAGGTGCGCGCTCCTGCACAGGATTCTTTGGGATTCGCCGATCTTGCGATTACGCGCAACGCCTACGGGCGGCAATTGGCGAGCGAAGTCCGCAGCGCGCTATCGAAACTAAAGCCCGAGCCGTTGGAGATGGTCTTCATTCGCGCGCCCTGGATCGACGAGCTTGGACCCGCCGTTGAGGTGCTTGCACGCGAAGGAGGCAGGCCGGTGCTTGTGCGCGACGGCCGCATACTCGTGGCCACATTTCATCCCGAGCTCACCGCAGACACCACGGTGCACGAGTACTTCTTGAAACTGGCAGCGGAACGTGCCCGGAGCTCGTCCAACGCGAGCGCATCGAAACCCGCCTCTTCGCAACCCAGCACTTCTGAATCCAAGCCCATGCCGCGTCGTTAGGAGCTTTCGTGGCCCGCGAAACCACCAGCGTCTCCCGGGAAGATTATCTGAAGGCCATTTGGGAGCTCGAACAGGACGATCAAGCCCCGATCAGCGCGCGCCTCGCAGAAGAACTGGAAGTCACCCCTCCGGCTGTGACCGCTGCGCTCAAGCGCATGAACCGCGATGGCCTGCTGCGCATGGAACGCGACGGCTACATACGCCTGACGCGCAAAGGACGCGGGGAGGCCGAACGGTTGGCGCTGCGCCATCAGTTGGCCGAAAAACTCCTGACCGACGTAATCGGTCTCAACTGGACTTTGGCGCACGCGGCCGCCGAGCGCCTCGAGCATGGCCTCTCTCCCGAGGTGGAGGCATTGCTGATCCGCCGCTTCGGCGCCGATAGCGCTTGCCCCCATGGTGTGCCGCTGCGCGGCGGGCTGGCCCGGCTGAAGCGGGCGCAACATGCGGTGCTGCTCGCCGCCGTGCCGGTCGGGCGAGCCGTGGAGATCCTGGCCGTCTACGAGAAAGATCCCAAGTTCCTGGAATTTCTCGACGCGCGAAAACTGCGTCCCGGCGTACGCATTCGCGTGGTGCACCGGGAATACGACGAGACCACCACGGTCTCCGTCGCCGGTCACAAAGCCTACCTTGGCAAACCCGCCACGAGCCGCGTCTGGGTCCGCGTGCTCAGTTCCTGAACACGTTTTTTCTGGCACCGTATTCTAAAGGAGAGATCCCACACTCACGATGTTCGCTCGGAACGACGATCCTGGTCGTCCTGGTCGGATCGTCCTGGTCGCGGAGGGTGCAATTGAAAGTGGGACTCAATAATGACCCACCCAACGTTGAACAGAACTCCTGAGTGATGCCGCGCGGTCGTTAGCCACGGCGTGCCCTTACCTCCCTCAGATGGGATGTGCTTGGCACGCGGCCAGCA
>QHYS01000150.1 GCA_003223325.1 Acidobacteriota bacterium | reverse complement strand
TCCACACGATTCGAGTTCCCAGCTGCAGTGCGCGCCGAGAGGATGGGCGCTGATCGTCGTCGACGCTTCTGCGATCCTTGAGGTTCTCCTCTAAACGCCTGCGGCTCGGCGTGTGAATCGCTTCAATTCCGAGGGCGACCGGAATCCGCGTCCAACTGCGTCCAACTTCAGAGAATTTGAAACGTCCGCCATCGCTTGTTCTGTGACCAACCTCGTAGGGCTAATTTAGTATGGTTCTCAATAGTTCAGCGTATTGCTGCCCCGCACGACCTGGAATAGAAACCCGTGAACTATAGTCAGCTCGCTAGGCTGCGACCTGGAAAGCTGCTGGACATGATTGTTTGACATAAGGAGGAAATGATCAAACCGTGCATCCCATTGCACGCTCGGTTATGTTCGTCCTCTCGTGTCCTGCAAGACCAGCGTTCCTTCTTGACGGCTGCTAGAAGATTCTGAGCAGGGTGGGCCGGCCCGTTCCAATTCTGATCTTCGATGCAGTGGCTACGTTCATAGAAGGGAGTATTGCTCATGAACTCGAGAAAACGCATTGCGACAGTGGTGTACGGGTGTTTGGCGCTGCTGATTGCCTTAGGAATTCACGCGCCACAAGGAGTCGCCAGCCAAGTGGTTGCGGGGACTTACAAAGTGACGGAGACGACAGACCTGGGCAGAGAAGTGCGTGTCACGATGCAGATCCAGCTGATGAATGCCGGGGAAGACAAGATTTTTGTGACACAAGTGCGATTGCGCGGCTTCCTGCGTCCGGGACGAAGCGAGGAAAAGCCTGCAGGGGTAATTTTGGAGCCGCACGGCAGTGCGGAATTCACCAAAGACTTTACCATTGCGAAGCAGGAATACGAACTTTGGAGCAAAGGCGTGCGGCCGCACCTGGGGATGCGGGTTCAGGTTGCGGGCGCTGCGGAAACAACGATGACGATTGCACTGATGCAGCGCCCAGGATCGAAGTAGGAGCCATGCGCAAAACATATACATCAGCTATTTCATCAATTGCGATTCTGCTCTCCATGGCGCCTGCTACCCTGGCCCAACACGTGATAACGACAATTGCCGGTGGCGTTCCAAACAACGTGCCCGCGTTGCAGGCGGGTGTTGGTTTGCCCAGCGGAGTTTTTCGGGACTCCAGCGGCAATTTATACATAACTGCAGCGGTGAACAATGCCGTCTTCAAGGTTAATTCGTCTGGGCAATTGACGACGGTCGCGGGTAATGAAGCCTACGGCTATAGCGGGGACGGCGGCCCGGCCACCAGCGCTGAACTCGCCGACCCCTCTGCAGTATTCGTCGACGGTTCTGGGAACATCTTCATCGCTGATATCGACAATAATCGCATTCGGGAAGTCGTTGCGGCCACGGGGAATATCCAGACTGTGGCCGGGAATGGAACCTATGGCTTCAGTGGGGACGGCGGCCCGGCGACCAGTGCTGCACTCCGTGACCCCTTGGCAGTATTCGTTGACGGTTCGGGTAACATCTTCATCGCAGATGGCGGCAACGATCGCATCCGGGAAGTAATTGCCGCTACGGGGAATATTCAGACCGTGGCCGGGAATGGAACCGATGGCTTTAGTGGTGACGGTGGTCCAGCCACCAGCGCCGAATTAGGGTTTCCCTCCTGTATATTCCTCGACGGTTCAGGCAATCTTTTTATTTGCGATCCAGGTAATCAACGCGTCCGGGAAGTGATTGCCGCTACGGGGAATATCCAGACCGTGGCCGGGAATGGAACCTATGGCTTCAGTGGCGACGGTGGTCCAGCTACCAGCGCCGCTTTGAGGAACCCGAACGGCGTGTTTGTTGACGGTTCTGGGAACATCTTCTTCGCCGACAGGGACAATAATCGCATTCGGGAAGTCGTTGTGGCCACGGGGAATATTCAGACCGTAGCGGGAATGGAAACGCCCGCTTCCACCTTCAGCGGGGATGGAGGTCCGGCCACCAGCGCCGTATTGTATCTTCCGGAAGACGTGTACGTTGACAGTTCCGGGAACATCTTCATTGCGGATACCGGCAATAATCGCGTCCGGGAAGTGGTTGCTGCTACAGGAGACATTCAGACCGTAGCCGGGAACGGGTCCTATGGTAGCTCGAGTGGCGACGGCGGCCCGGCCACCAGCGCTCAGCTCAATGATCCTTGGAGTGTGTTCGCTGACGGTTCTGGGAACATCTTCATCGCTGATCTGGACAATAATCGCATTCGGGAAGTCGTTGCGGCCACGGGGAATATTCAGACCGTAGCCGGGAATGGGACGAATGGCTTCAGCGGGGACGGCGGCCCGGCGACCAGTGCTGCACTCCGTGACCCCTTTGCAGTATTCGTTGACGGTTCGGGCAACATCTTCATCGCCGACGGTCTTGTCCGCGAAGTCGTTGCGGCCACTGGGAATATTCAAACCATTGCAGGAATGGGAGGAGGCTATTGCGACTTCGGTTCTCCCCCTTGTCCCCCTCTCGGGGACGGCGGCCCGGCGACCAACGCTAGCCTCACCGCAACCGGAGTGTACGTGGATGGTGCCGGAAACATCTTTATCGCCGATAACGGTAACAGCGCCGGTTTCGGCGGAATCCGGGAAGTGATCGCTGCCACGGGAATCATTCGCACGGTGGCTATGATTTCCAGTCCAAGGATTCAGACTCTTGGTGGCATGTCCGCGGACGGTGCCGCAAACATCTTCATTGCCGAAAGCAGGCGTGTCCTGAAAGTGATCGTCGCGACAGGAACTATTCAGACCGTGGCCGGGAATGGAGGCTATGGCTTCAGTGGCGACGGTGGTCCAGCCACCAGCGCTGCTTTGAGCACCCCCACGAGCGTGTTTGTTGACAGCGCCGGCAACATCTTTATTGCCGACCGTGAAAACCATCTCATCCGCGAAGTCGATGCTGCCACAGGAATTATTCAGACCGTCGCTGGGGATGGGACCGCTGGCTTCAGCGGTGACGGCGGGCCAGCCGCCAACGCCGAACTTTGGTTTCCAAGCGGTGTTTGGGGCGACCGCCAAGGCAACTTGTTAATTGCAGACAGCGCTAACAACCGTATCCGCAGCGTATCGGGTCTTGTGGCCGTCGTTAGCATCACTGTTGGACCGGCTACGGCTACCGTGAGTCCTGGCGCGACGCAGCAGTTCACGGCGAGCATCACCAAGGCGATGAATACTGCTGTTACCTGGAGTCTCTCCGGAACGGGTTGCCCGGGCAGCAGCTGCGGCACGATTACGCCGCAGGGACTTTATACTGCGCCTTCGGCGGTGAACGGACCTCTAAAAGTGACGGTGACCGCTACCTCGGTTGCCGATGACACGAAGTCTGCGACGGCGACGGTAACGGTCCTGGCGAAGCAGGCCACTTCCGTTGCAGTGGCTTCGTCGGCCAACCCTTCGGTTTTGGGACAAGCGGTCACGTTAACGGCGACGGTGAGTCCTTCCTCTGGCTCAGGCGTACCCACTGGAACGGTTACCTTCCTGGATGGAACCACAACGCTGGGCACAGACTCGCTTAACTCCTCTGGATCAGCCACGTTTACAGCCTCCTCGTTTGCCGTTGCGGCGCACTCGATTACTGCGACGTACAGCGGCGATGGGAACTTCTTCGGGAGCAATGGAGGCCTAACGGAGAATGTTTCCTATGCGATTTGCCCGCTCTACGACCAGACCAGATCGGTCAACAGCGGCGCGCCGTTCCCGATTAAAATCTATCTCTGCGACGCGAGCGCCAACGACGTTTCCTCCGCCGCGGTGGTGTTACACGCCACTCAGGTGATTGGGTCTGGTTATACAGGCGCCCCGACATCACCGGGAAACGCCAATGCCGGCAGCGATTTCCGATTTGACGGCACGCTCGGTCCGGCCGGTGGATACATCTTCAACCTCAATACGACGGGACTCGCGTCCGGTACGTACAGCCTGCAATTCGGCGCGGGAAGCGACCCCGTCCCCCACGCCGTGAGCTTCGGTGTGAGGTAGTTTTGCACGCAGGAGCTTAGAGGAATGAGCAGCTGAATTTACTGATTCGAGCAATCAAGCGCCAATCAAGACTGCGTGAGTTCGCACCCGCGCTCCGTGCCGTCCGCAGGGAGTTTAAAGCCAGTTGAGAGCGATCTGCGGAACCGTCTTGCCGGTTTCCTGGGCGACTTCGTCGAGAGCTCCGACGACTCTGTAAAAGTATTCGTCCTCGACCTGCCAAGATCCCCACTGCCCCTGCCAGTCATCCTTCTGACTGGTGGGCCGCACGGGTATTCCCATTGGGCGGCTGTCGTTGGCCAAAATCCTGTCGGACATTGAAACTGCGAAGTTGATACTTCCATTTGCTTCTTCCATCCCAGATGAGTGCGGTCTTCGTGAAAGTAGCTAACATATTCCGAGAGTAGGCGTTTCAAAGGGGCCTCATTCATCGCGATCACGTGGTCGAGCAGGTCGCGGCGACAGCGTTCGACCCAACGCTGGGCAATTCCGTTTTGCCAGGGACTTTCGAAAGAAGTTCGCACCGGGATCAAGCCCATGAACCGGACCGCGATCGGAGTTTCCAATCCATACTTGCTGTCACGGTCGAAGATCAGGAATCTCTGACCGGCTTGATACCCGAACGCCTCGCGCAGCTGTTGGATGATCCCAGCGCTAGTGGGCGGACGCGTGACGTTGATGTGTAGGATCCGCCGACGATCAGGACCGATCACGAAGAAACAATAAAGCAAGCTAAAGGTCACCGTCGGAACCGTGAAAAAGTCCATCGCAGCAATGGCTTGGCGATGATTGCGAAGAAACGCGAGCCACCGTTTGGCGGGTTGCGGGTTTCTCGGCGCATGACGCATCCAGCGGGAAATGGTTCTCTCGGAAACATCAAATCCGAGCATCAAGAGCTCACCATGGATTCGCGGGGAGCCACAGTTGCTGCCGGAGAACCAGGTTTTCCAGTAACAGACTTGACCGGGACCGAAAAGCTCGGAGAATGCTGCCAAAGAGAGGTCGCCAGCCAGCCTCTAGGTCACCGCGCTCGGCGGAGTCACGCCTTTCCTCATGCACAGCGCCCCGGCTTACAGGCGCTGGCGTCGTGGACGCCTTTCGCCATTTCCCCCACTGCGGCTACTCCTCTTTTGTTTTGGCAAACTCGTTGTGTCCGGGGCGGGACTATCGTACGATCCCAAGTTAGGAGTCCAAATCCGAAATTCCGATTGACGCTTGTCGATCCAGTTGGATCAGAGCAGTCCCAGGAAAAAACGAAGAGGAGATCGGTATTATGAATTTAGAGCGGAACTTGTGGTTGAGCGCAGTTATCGCCTTGGTGTCAGTTGGGGCGTTCGGCATAGCTGGAACGTACTGGGCTTCGGCCGCCCCGCCCCGTGTAGCGTCCAAGGTTGAGGTACCGAAGTTTGTGGTGGACCCTTCTTGGCCACACATCCCGAGCGGGTGGACGCTGGGCCAGGTGTCCAGCGCGGCGAGTGACGCCGATGGCAACATCTGGATCTTGCATCGCCCCCGAACGGTCAAGCCTGGTGTGAAAACGGGGCCGCCGGTGATGGAGTTCGATCAGGCGGGCACCTACATCCAGGGCTGGGGCGGGCAGTCGGGGGATGGCTATACTTGGCCCTCGACCGAGCACGGAATAACCGTCGACTACAAAGGGAATGTCTGGATCAGCGGCAACGGGAACGACGATCAGATCCTGAAGTTCGCGAAAGATGGCAAGTTCGTCATGCAGATCGGTCATGCCGCCCAAAAGAAGACCAACGCGGACACGACGAGCCTTTGGAGGCCGGCGGATGTGTTCGTCTATCCCCGGACGAACGAAATCTTCGTTGCCGATGGCTATGGTAACAAACGCGTCATCGTGTTCGATGCGGAAACGGGGGCGTACAAGCGCATGTGGGGCGCCTTCGGTAACACTGCGATGGACGACCCTCCACGTCCGCCAGCTTTGACCGGCGAGGCCGCGAGAACTGCGGCAGCCGAAGAGGAAGCCAAGCGTACCCTGGCCACGGGCTTTGATCCCAAAGATCCGGGGCCTTCGCAGTTTGTACCACCCGTGCACGGCATCAAAGTCGCGAATGACGGACTCGTGTATGTGGCTGACCGCGGCGGCAAACGAGTGCAGGTGTTCACCACCGATGGTAAATACATGACCCAAGTTTGGATCGACCGCTGGTGTCTGGTAGCGGGAGGCGGGTGCAACAACGGCAACACAGCCGCCAGCGTGGCTTTCTCGCCGGACCCGGGGCAGCGCTTCTTGTACGTCGCTAGCAGAAGCCCTGCACGCATCTGGGTGTTCGACCGCAAGACGCTGCAAGCGCTGGACTCGTTCGGGCGGCCGGGTATAGCACCTGGCGAGTTCGACGTCCTCCATCACATGACAACCGATAATAAAGGCAACCTCTACACCTCAGAAGTCGAGGACGGCAGGCGCGTCCAAAAATTCGTATTTAAGGGACTCGTTTCGGTATCCGTACCGGTGAGCTGAACAGGCTAACTACACGGCCGAAGCGTGGAGAAGAATCAACGTTGGCTGCCGTGCGAACGTAAGCCAGAAATGTGTTAGGTCACGACGGTATAACACGGCTCCGGCAACACCGTGAGGAGTTACTGTACCTGTGCGTAGAACCGGCGTTCGGATTGGTAACGGTGATCTGAGGCCCCCCTCCCCCCAAAAACGTTTCTTGCACATTGTTTTCTGAGCCATGAAGAGTCCAGCCAAAAATTATGCTGTGATCACATGCGACATAGTGGGTCTCGCCGTATTGAGGAGTTCCGTCGTAAACGGGACCAAAAGCTGAATCACATCTCTAGACTGCATGTTGATAAGAAGTGCATTGTGTCGGACTATGCCATAACCGCCTGGGATGAGTTCGAAGGAATCTTGTCAGGGCCGAGAAACGTGCCGGCTGTGTTGCTGGACCTACGGAAAGACTTTCACCCCTTTGAGCTTTGGATTGATTGGAATTGGGGGGCACAGAGCCGCACCGGAAGCCGGTGAATGTATATGCGGGCGGCGAGGCGTTTGAACGGGCTCGGGGAGCGATGAATCAGCTTAAGTCCAAACGGAGTAAGGCTGGTGCCTTGACGTCATTCGTGACCGGTAACGACACCTTTGATTTGATCGCGAATACTGTTTACCACCTGCATGATACTTTGCTCGGAAGCATCTCGACAAAGCAGTGGCAGACAATCAAGGTCCATATGGAGACAAACAGACAGGACCTCACGGCGAAAAAGTTGGGGTTGAACGAATCGACCGTTTCCAGGAATTTGCGGCGGGGCTTCTGGTGGCAAACTCACGAAACCCGGCAGGCGATGGAAAACCCGCCGAGGGCTTCGGCCCGACTTAGCGACGTGTGCAGCAGTACGCATACTTAGTTAAAAGCCGCTGACTTCAGTCATGGGTTGTTTACTCTTGATCAATTTGTTCACCTCGGTACGATTTTCGTTCTGGCATGGTTCCTGATCCGCCCGAGCTGGGCGAGTGTAAGCGCCCAGTTCAGTTGGTCTGCAGCGACGGGAGACAGAGTCCTCGAAGCGGGGATCGTCTACGTGGCGGTTGTTTTTGCAGGAGGATATCTGATTCGTTACTTGACTCGTAATCTGGCGGCTGGAATTGAAAAGCCGGGCGAGACCGCGGAGGAGGTTAAGAACGCTGGGATGTACATCGGCTGGTTAGAACGGTTTCTGGTCGTGACCGCTATATTGGTTTAGTCTCCTTCGATGGTAGGACTGGACCTTACCGGAAAGTCGATCGCGAGATTTCCGGAGTTGAAGGTACGATTTGCGGAATATTTCCTTATCGGTACCCTCCTCAGTATCGGGCTGGCGGTTCTTGGTGGGCTCGTCTTGGCGAAGCTGTGGTACGGAACAGTGTCTTTGAAGTGATCCGGAGATCTTATTTGGCATTTTGCAGTAGCCAGGGCGCCAGTGGTACTCAGTCCGCAACGCCATTCCGAGATACTTACGGGCCCACGGTTGCGACGATCGCGTCCTGATTAGCAGCCGTGACGCCCGGGTTACCGCGGAAATCCGTCCACGCGGCGTGGGTGTTCCCGTCGGATCCAGTCGCGACCTGCGAGTAATCACCGATGAAAGCACCATCGGCAAACTGTATAAACGGGTTTGAACTTTCGGTGGAGAGCCGCGCTTGGCTGCCGAAACCGTCGTTGCTCGTTTTCGCCGCATAGTCGAGACATACGGAGCGCGCCGCGGGCACCGGAGCAATCGCCGCGGGGTTGGGGTTCGTCATGACGTTACAGACTTCGGCATCGGAGCTAATTGCGTAATCTCGCGTGTAATACGTGGCGACAACGCTTCCGTTGCGGCTCGCGACAGCCGGGAAAACTTTGTCGGGTGCAGTCGAGGTCACTTTAACCACGCTCGCGGCCCCGAGGCTGGCCCATCCGGAGCGAATGAGTTTCACTTGGTTGGACGTGGTTCCGGAGAAGGATGTCCCTCCGTTACCGCAGGTGCCCGATCCCTGGTTGTCTGTCCAGACCAGGGTGATCTCGCCGGTGATCGGGTCGACGTTCATTGAGGGATAACTGTTCAGCCGGAAATGCATGTCGGTGAGCGTTTGGCGGCCGGCAAAAACTGGATAGCAATCCGGGTCATCGTACACGCGCGCAAGTTCGATGTTGATGAAGCTTCGCCCGGCATCCGTGGATCTGGCCACAACCTGCGCATCAGTGGCATAGCCGGTGGTAGGCGAGCCTGCCTCATAGGCGAAGTACAATGACCCGTCGGGGCCAAACTGCACCTGGGAACCCTGATCGAAGGGATGCGCGGCATCCGAGATCGGGAAACCTCGCCGGTTCCAACTGTGGCCATAGTCGCCCGAGACCGCGCCGACGATGGGGGATGCGAGATAACCGGCTCCGTGCGGCCCCTGGCTGAAGCGGGTCCAGGTGACGACCACTTCTCCCTTCGGACCGGCCGCTATCCAGTCTTTGTCGTTGAAGAAGTTGCCGGCGGATTCGAACACTACCATGTTGGGTTTGCTCCAGGTCTGGCCGCCGTCGAATGAAACGTTCACCGCCACGCCCGATGGGAACGAGACGCGACTGAAGACGATATTTGCGTAGTAAGCGACGCCGTCGGGGCTGAACGCGATCACGGGATCGCCCGCGGAATCCATCAGCTTGAAATTACCGGCTCCTCCCATCTCCGCTGTCAGGCCGGGAAGCTGGACGTTTTTCCAGGTCGCGCCGCCGTCGAAGGAATAGTAAGCCCAACCGGTACCGTCGTTGAGGCGATCGAGGTCACAGCACACTCGGTAATCGTTCGCGCCGGCGATCAGATTTTTTGGATTCGTCGGGTTCACCGCGATGGTTGTCTCGTTTTGCGCCGTGGTGCAGCCGAAATTCGAAAAACCGCTATTATTGAGCTGGTCGTCGGTGATCGCGTCCACGTTTGAGGAGCCCAGCGGCGAATAGGCAAACAGCGTATCGAAGGGATTCGAGCGACACAGGCCTGCTGCCGCGAGTGGCGTATCGAGCGGCTTCTGATCACTTTCCAATGCCCACGGGGCGTTGATCGTGGGATCGAACTTCCACTTGTGCGCGGACTGGGCATAAGTGAAAGTCGCGCTTGCGAACAACAACACCAGAGCGACCGAAAATTGGATTTTTCTCATGAGGCTATCTCCTCAACCGGCGTAACTTGGCGGGGCGCGTATCGTAACACACTGGGCAGCAGTAGGACGAGAGGCTTCGGCTGGTGGCTTCGGCTGGTGGAAACGCAGCAACTCGTGTTCCGAAAACAGGTGGTTCTTGAACAGCCGCCTGCTGCTACGGCTGTAGGTTCATGCGCCGAAGTAGGTCCTGGAAGCGCGGGTCCGAGCGCAGCGGATCGTAGACGGGGTCTAGCGGAATATCTGAAAATACAGCTATCGAGCGTTCCTCATAACCTTTTTCAACCACGAATGCTTTGTCCCTCTCGCCAAGGCCCGCGTAGATTCTGACCATATCCAAGGCTGGAACATACTTTTGCTTCGAAACGGAACTGGATCAGTAGCTCTTTCACCCTTTCAGGAACCTGCTTTTTAGAGCCATTGTGCCGTGTTCATCGCGTATTTACGTATATTGTTCGTAGATACAGACGGAGGATAATAGATGAGTCCCGTGACCCAACCAAAGAGGTTGCGCGCAGAAAATATCAATCTTCGTGTCAGCCGGAATCAGAAGGCCCTGATCGATAGGGCAGCGGACGCGCTAGGGCGAAGCCGTTCGGATTTCATGCTGGAGGCAGCCTGCAGAGGCGGAATCCGTCCTGCTCGATAGACGCTAGTTCACTCTGCCCGAAGACGAATTTAAGCGTTTCACCGCGATGTTGGACAAGCCGCCAGCAAACAATCACCGCCTGGCACGTTTACTTAGGACCAAGGCACCGTGGGGAAAATAGACTCTGCTGGCGGGCTTTCTGCTCCCGAAAAGCTGAATCTGTCCCACGATCTGTCGCAATTTCCTGCGCTGGATGAATGGTTAAGGCGCCGCGCGCTTCGGAATGAAGAGAGCGGTGCCTCGCGGACATATGTGATCTGCGCTGGACGGCAGGTTGAAGGAGCACAACGTATCGAAAGATTTTCGCGCGCACCCTGCATCAGATTGACCTGGCCCTCCTGGTCCGCGAAATGCGCGAGGATGCGGTCCTGACTCAGACAGAACTAGCGAAGAAAGTGGGGACGACACAATCGGTGATCGCCCGCCTTGAGGACGCCGAATACACCGGCCATTCGCTCACCATGCTAGAGCGGATCGCCACTGTCTGCGGCGTGGCGCTGAAGCTTCATGCCGAGAAGCCCAATTTCGACCGCGAAGTTGCGCTAGTCTAAGCATGGAACGCTAAGGGAACATTAAGTTAAGTTTTTTGGAGGATTGGCGTTTGAGTCCCCGTTACCGGCCTGAAAAATTACCGGGCTAATCTTGCAGCCATTGCCAAATGTGACAGTTTGGTGCGGCGCTGCTTCGATGCCTCCCATAGCTCGTACTGGGCCTGCATCCCGACCCACAACTCTGGGCTCGTGCCAAGTGCCTCCGAGAGTCGCAAAGCCATTTCTGCCGATATCCCCGCGCTGCCGTTAAGAATACGGGACAGGGCTGCCCGTGTCACCCCCAAATGCTTGGCTGCGTCGGTTATGGACACGCCGCCAAGATAATCTCGAAGCACTTCCCCTGGATGGGGCGGATTGTGCATACGCATAAGCAACACCTCAGTGGTAGTCTCGATAGCTCACCAGCACGGCATCTTCGCCCTCGAACGCGAATGTCAAGCGCCAGTTGCCGCTGACATCTACCGCCCAATGCCCTCCAAGCTCGCCGTGCAAGGCGTGCAGCCTCCAGCCAGGCGCGTTCATGTCCTTCGGGGACCTGGCATTGTCCAGCGCAAAAAGCTGCTTCCTGAGCCGCTCGGCATGGTTCGGCTGGATTTTTGCCTTGGAGCCTGTCCTGAAGAACTGCTCGACACCCTTGTGCCGGAAGCTCTTTATCACCCGTATAGTGTATATTATCGCTATACATGTAGGCAACGCAGTTTGTTCATGCTGGTAATGGGGAGTCGACTCTCTGGGTCGACGACGTTGAGTTTCGGCGAGCGGACCAAACGGTGATGGCTGCTGCGCGCTCGACTGCTGGAAAGACTCATTATCAGATCCCCGACTCCTTTGTGACGATAAATCTAAAGGGGTTAGCAAGTTGTCGCAGAAACTTGCTAGCCATTTTTTTATTGGGACTTACAAAAGGACTTACATTCTGATGAGATCGAGGAGAAAGCGAGCCTCTGCGCGTTTGTTGGTGACTATTGGCGAGGCGCTGTCGGATCAAAAGGCCTGCTTGGAATTCACGATTATTGGCTCAATTCCGCCGCGGCTTGAGTCAGTGGCGCTGCGGTTAGCTGATACCAGCAAACAACGGTCCAGGCGAGCGTCATGCACTCGATGCACACATTTCGCGCAGGGTGGAGCCGAAGCAGCGGCGCGGACGCGAGGCGCACGAGCAGCTAAATTAAATTAGAGAAGCTGGCTTAGAAAAGTTCTGGCCGGAACCGCAACCGGACGAGGGACACGAAAGCAATCGGCTTCCTGAAACGCCAAGTCTATCACCACGTGAAAAGCGTGCGCCGCCTTGGTTTGTGTCTGAAAGTACGCGAGCGAGGGCGAAGGGCTGGTTTCGCTAATCTTGACTTCCACCAGGAACCAAGGCTTGCGGTCACGGACTATCAGGAAGTCCACCTCGCGTTTTTGTTTGTCGCGCAGATAACGCAACTCGAAATCGCCAAATCCCAGATCCGTCCAGCCCTCCACGGCCTTGACCTACAACCCGTCATGCTCTCCTCTACTCGGACACGGCCGCCGACACCACCCATGCTGCTTGATTCTCTGGCGGGAGCGCCCTGGCTGGCGACTTCCTGACCTCGCTGCATCGCGGGCAGTCGCCGTCGAACTGCTGTAGTCCTCTTTTGGAAGCACCAGTTGGCCCTTCTGCATGACAGCCGGTAATCATTTGGTGCTCGCTGTCTCTTGATCCATTGACGCGATCTCCGGTGTTTACGGTAGCCTTAGTGCCAGCGGGTTGAATATGTCGCAATTAACACCGACCATTACGAGTGTTGCGGAGCAGCAGAGTGAACGTCGGCGAGTTCCCCGCATTCCCTTCAAAGCAACGTCTGTTGTAAGAGAAGCTGGTTCTTCACAAATCGTCGTCGCGCAAACCACCGAACTGAGCCGTTTGGGATGTTTCGTCCAGACAGCAACGCCATATCCGAAAGGTACGAGAGTGCACATCGAAGTGACCGAGGCCGGAACCAGATTCGTAGCCTCCGGTGCCGTCGCGTACGTTACTGCTGAGGGTATGGGCGTTGTCTTCAGCCTAGTTGAACCGGATAATCAGGCGATTCTTGAAAACTGGTTGTCGCGGACACCCAGACGACCTGACCGCCACAGTTTCACCGCGAAGGCTGCAATAAAAGATCTCGGTTCGCAGATCGAACAAGTTTTGATGACCCGCGATCTGAGTGAGGGCGGTTGCTTCGTCAAGACCGCAGCCCCACTTCCAAAAGGAAGTCGGATCCTTGTGCGCATTACGCATGCTGGAGCCGAGTTCACAGCCATAGGAAGGGTGACCGATAACGTCTCGGCAGAGGGTATGGGCGTCGCGTTCATCGAGATGGAACCCAATAATCGAGTGGTCCTGGAAAAGTGGCTGGTAGCTGAAACATCGGTCAACGATACGTCCACACGCCTTCTGGTGGGCGGACTCCTTTTATTAGTGGCAGCAGCAGTGATTGCCCTAATCGCTTTAATGATCTCTTAGCATTTCCTTACATTTAAGGGATTTCAAGGCGGCGAAGTGCCCACACATGAGCCCTTCCGAAAAGCCAAGACCGCTGGCGGTGCCCCCATTGCAAAACAGAACATCAGCGGGACGAAAATGCCATCGTAAACATTTTCGTAGAGGGTTTGAGAATCTTAGCCGAGGGACGCTCGGTAGCCGCCTGTGGAGGCCCAGTAAGACCTAAGCGAGAGCCTAGGCGTGCGCCCGTGAAGCAGGAAACATCGTTGGAGAGGAGCAGCAATGCTGCTTAGTAACTCCAAAGAATCCCCCGCCTTTAGGCGTGGGGAGTCTCAAAATAGAACCTTCCTGCAGACCATACTGGCGAAAGCCACTGCCTCACAATGGGGCAAGCACCTTTTGCCATACGCCGACAGTATTTCCAGTCCGGTCATTTCTATTGTAAAGCGGTTTACCTTCACGAAGCCGGGCCGTGTGACAAAGCCCTCACTGTGCTCATTACCTTCTCTAATGGTTGCATTGGAGCAGCTTCACGCCCTTCTCGATTGCTCTTTGTTCTTCCCGTGCGTAGACCCGCTTGGCCAATCCCCTTGCCTTCCTGCTCCTCCAGGACAGACAAATGCAGAATTAATGCAGGCTCAGAATTCCCGCTGGGGAAAGAAAGAATCGCGGCCCTGCGGATAACATTTCGGCTAGCTAAGCTAGGGCAAAATAGCAGGTGAAGGATTACTGGCAGCCGTTGAAACCTTTGGTTAAGCAAATGGAGGAAGCGGGCGGAGGTGGGATGGCAAGACCCCGCTCGGTCATCAATTTGATGAGAAGCCTTTCGACCTCAGGGTGTGGGATGGCAGATTGCACGCCGACTCGAACCAGGCCGCGCGCCCAATCTAGTGGAATCCAAGTTTTTCCGAACAACGCACCATTTATGCTGTCCCGGCTCCCTCCGTCGTGCGCGTCCAACTTAGCGCCATGATCCACTAGGAGCTGAATCACTTCGGTCCTTCCTTTGTGGGCCGCGCCGTGCAACGCGGTGCGTCCTTCGTCGTCGGCCACGTTCGGATCGATACCCAGAGTTAGACACATCTTCACAGCATCCAGGCTCTCGGCCTCCGACCATTCGAAGGTAACACCCTCCACCCATCCGATGCCCGAAGCTACGGCTAACGGCGTTACGTTATGCGCGGTAAAGATTTTTGGATTCGCACCGTGGTCCAGCAACAGCTTCATCAAGGCGACATCGCCGGATTGCGCCGCGCGCAGGAAGGGCGTCGCGCCGTCTTCGAACAGCCATTGCATGGTGAAATTATTTCGCGTCTCGGTGCTGTCGCCAATGCATTTCGCCGGCGTCGATTCCATTCCGCAGATTCGGGTGTTCACTTGCGCACCCTTGGCCAAGAGCAACTTGATGTAGTCCAAATGGTCCATATCGGGCGTGCGCACCGGATAGTCGCCGCTTTCAATATTGCGGTTATCAGTCGCAAGATACAGGGGCGTCCAGCCGCCGTTGTTCGCGATGTTCGGATTCGCGCCGTTATCCAACAAATACGACGCCAGCTTGTAGTGCCGGTTTTGCGTCGCCACGAGCAGGGGAGTCCACCCATAATGGGTTCGCTGATTCACATCGGCGCGCGCCTGTACCAGAATCTTGGCGCACTCCAGGCAATCTTCGCGGGCTGCGTACACCAGAGGAGTTAAACCACCGCCATCCGTTTTCTTCGAGGGAGCAAGGAAAGCCTCAGCATCCTCTCCAAGCGGCTCCGGCGGATTTTGTGCACCCGCGACGGCCACAACTGGAGAAGCTCCCGGTGCACTCTTGTTGTTTGCGCGCGCTCGGGCTTGGCCTAGAACGCCTAGTCTGGAATTCAATCGTTTGGTCACCGTGTCGGCAAGATTATTCCTGGCATTCCTGGTATCTGGGTTCGACGCAGCCAGAACGTCCGCTCCATGCTCGATCAGTAGCTGAACGGCGGCAGGATGCGCCTGCTCGGCCGCCCACATCAGCGCTGTGGTTCCGCGGAGCTTATCCTTCGCGTTGACATCCGCTTTCTGATCTAGCAATACCTGGATCCCGTCCACGTTCCCGTTTCGGGCAGCCAGCATAAGGGGAGTTTCTCCCTGCGGCCCGCGCTCGTTCGGATCGGCGCCAGCCTTCAAGAGTCTGCCGATCATGGTTGCGCTACCGTTGATGCAGGCCAAGTAAAGGGGAGTGGCGCCTTCGCGATTCGGCGTGTTCACATTTGCGCCCGCGGTGATCAACAGGTTCGCCATCTCCAGGTCGTCTTTGTACGCAGCCCACTGGATCGCAGTGGCTCCGTCGGCCTGGGGAGCGTTTACGTCCGACTTTTGCTCGAGCAGAGATTGCACCGCGGCCTTATCGCCCCTCATGGCGGCGTCAGCCACGGGGCTATTTGCAGCTCCAGATGCCAACGGATAAATCAACAGCGATGCACAACAAGCCACGATTGGCTGGCGAATACGCATGTTTCTGTAATCTTCCTCCGTCAGCCGTTACACAAGATTCGGCAACGCTCCGGTGCTGTCGCCGATGCTGTCCTGGTGAACCCCGTACAGGTCCAGAATGCTCAACAGAAGATTCCCTGTCGTAACGGTCTTGCTCGGATAAGCCATATGACGATTCCCTTTGAGTTGCCCAGACGCTCCGCCAATCAGCACGTGAGGCACATCGTAATGCAAGTGTTGATTGGAGTCGCCCATGTTGCTGCCATATAGAATCAGCGAATGGTCCAGCAAGCTGCCGTCTCCGTCTTGCGCCCTCTTCAGCTTGTCGACGAAATACGCCAGGCACTTCACGTGGTACCGATTAATCTTCGCGTATTGCGCGATAGTATCGGGATTCTCCGCGTGATGCGACATCCCATGAAAGCCGCCGTTGACGCCGCTCTCCGGATAAGACCGGGCAGTTAAGTCGCGAGCATACAGAACTGTGGAAACCCGTGTAATGTCGGCCTGGAAGGCCAGCGTTTGTAGGTCAAAATGCAGCTTCACATGGTCGTCGAACGACTCCGGCACGCCGGCCGGGACGACTACTCCTTCGGTCGATACGGCGCCACCGGCCTTTTTGGCGATCTCCAGCCGCCGTTCCAGCTCCCGAATGTCCGTCTCGTACTCATCGAGCCGGGAGCGATCGCTTGGACCAAGGTCCTTCTTGAATCGAGCCAAGCTTTCGGTGACCGAATCCAGGATGCTGCGAGCTTGCTCTCTGCGAGCCGCTCGCTCCGTCGCCGTGCCGCCGGCGCCAAATAAGCGCTCGAAGGCCACTTGCGGGTCCAGCTCCATGGGCAGCGGCTGCGTGGGCGCGGCCCACGAGATGGTGTTCGAGTAAGTACAGCTATAACCCTCTCCGCAATTGCTCGAGTTGGCTCCGGGGTCCTCCAGCGCCAGCTGAAGAGAGGGCAACAGCGTCTCCTGGCCGATCTTCTGGGCGATGATCTGATCGATGGTTGTGCCATCGTAGATGTCGGCGCCGGTGGTTTTTTTCGGTTTATTGGCGCATAGAAAGGCCGCCGCGACCCAATGGTCGGCGCCAGTCTGTCCTGGAGGAGGCTCGGCCGACTTCGACCACAGCCCGCTCAGAATCACCGTGCGATCCCGGAACGGTTCCAGCGGCTCCAAGATCATCGGATACTTGAAATTCTTGCTGCCCGGCTGCGACTTCGGTTCGCCCGGACCTCCCGCCTCCGGCACCCACCATCCTGGCGCCGCACCATGCGGAACAAAGATACCGGTGAAGCGGGTCTTTGGATTGGCCGCCGTCCTGACTAGAGGCGTCTGCGCCGGCACCATCGAGTCCAGCAGTGGCAGCGCCAACGCGGCTCCGGCTCCGCGGAGGACGGTGCGCCGGGATAGGTGTTTCTTGGTTACAAACATTTTCTCCTCCTTTCCATATTATGGACCTCAAGACAGCCTGGGTCTGGGAACCGGCCGGAAGCTTTTGATTCATTTGGAACGCGTCGCTTTTTACCACGCCGAGGATCAGGGATGAGAAGCGGTAGTTGCTCGGTTCCGCCTCGTGCACGATGGAGCGAATCCAAGGCATATCGTAATAATCCGTTCCGCGGCCCAAACCGTAAATCAGCAGCTTCTCGACGATGACGCGGACAAACTGGGGCGAGTAGCGCAGAAGCGCTTCCCGCAGTCCCTTTACCCCGTTCAGTTTGGAGCCGTCTACGAGTACGCCGGAGGCATCGATAGGGCTTCCATCATCCGTGATGCGCCACTTTCCGACGGCGTCAAAGTTTTCCATGGAAAAGCCGATTGGGTCCATGATCTTGTGACAACTGGCGCAAGGCTCCACCTTGCGGTGCATCTCCATCTGCTGGCGCATGGTCGGCTTGCCGCCGGCGTGGACTGCGCTGGCTTGCTCCTTTAACGCCGGCACGTTGGGAGGCGGATCGGGAGGGCTTACACCGAGGAAAACCTGCAGGATGGTCTTGCCGCGCCCCACCGGAGAGGTTCTCTGGGGTTGCGACGATATGGTCTGAAGGCTCGCTTGACCGAGGAGTCCTCGGCGCATATCAAATTGCGGCGAAAGCTCCACTCGCCGGAAGTTGCTCCCGTAGATATTTGGCATTCCATAGTGTTTCGCCAACCGCTCGTTCACGAACGTATAATTCGCGTCGAGCAGATCGATTACACTGCGGTCCTCATGCACGATACTGCCGATGAACAGTTCGGTCTCCCTTCGCATCGCCAGTCGCAGATTGTCGTCGAAATCCGGATATAACGCCGCCGTCGGAGCCCAGGACTGCAACGCGCGCAAGTTCAGCCACTGCCCGGCGAAGTTGACCACGAGTTGGTCCGAACGCGGATCAGCAAGCATCCGCCGCACCTGTTGATCGAGCACTAAAGAATCATGCAGTTTATTTTGGCTTGCCAGCGTGATCAGCTCGTCATCAGGGATGCTGCTCCAAAGAAAGAAAGACAGACGCGACGCCAGCTCCAGGTCACTGATCCTCCACGTACCGCCTACGGGAACGCCAGGAGGCTCGGCTTCCTTGCGGAACACAAATTCTGGGTCGGCGAGGATGCGCTGCAGCGCCCTTTCGATCCCGGTATCGAAATTCCCCTCCTTGCGACCCTGCTGGTAAAACCCCATAAGCAACTCTGTATCTTGGTCGGTCACTGGCCGGCGGAAGGCGCGGCGGGCCAGCGTATTTACGATCTCCTCCGCGCACTCGGTTTCTTCCGTCGTACTGGCGGGATGGCACACGAAGATCTTCCGCCGGCTGGGCGAATCCGTGGCGCCGGCCGGATTGAAGGGGCCGAGGATCTCAAGCTTGCCTACATGAGGATAGAACTTAAATCCAGGCAGACCACCTGTTTCAATCGTGCTCCGGAGAAAGTGCTGATTCAGGTCGCTACCCGGCGCTAACTGAGTGGCAAGGAAAGTGACGCCTACCCCGTGCACGCCTGCGCTGACATGAAAATGAACGTTGGCTGTGCCGGCGTGCACCGCGGAGCCGCGCGCCAGATCCTTATCCCAATCGTAGAGGTGTACCCTCTCGCCATCCACCAAGAGTTCCAGTTTTTCCCCCGTTATTTCTCCAAATGCGCGATTGTTGTCCATGAGACCCTGGTTGATGGGGAATAGCTTGAAGACGTAGTCACCGTCAGCTGGGAACTCATGCTGCACAATCAATCCTCCGCGCGTTCCGAAAGGCAGGCCCTCGAGATGGTAGTCCTGAGAGGTGTCCGACGGCACACGGTAGGTGAACAATGACGGTTCTGTAAGATCGCCAATAGCCCAACGGCTGATTTTCGCCGCAGTCGACGTGAATCCTTCCAGCAGCGCCGGCGACAACGATAAGGCACCTGCGATATTATCAAACCCGCGCGTCGAATCGTCCGACGGCAGAAACTTCGCTGGATCGATTTCCAGAGCTAGCAGATCACGAATCGCATTCCCGTATTCGGTGCGATTGAGGCGGTGCAGACCCGGCGGAGGCAGGCGGGTTACGGTGTTGCGGTCGAGTTCGTTTTCGATCGATGTGATCAGCGCCTCGTAGATGGCCGGAGTAGGACGCGGCAAACCCGACGGAGGCATCATCCCGGCCCGAAGCTTGCGCACCACTTTTTCCCAAACCTCGGCGTCCTTGCGAACCTCGGTGGAATCCAGTTTGTCCAGCATCAAGCCCGCTGTTTTCAGCCTCTGGTTGTGGCAGGGTACGCAATACTGATCAATGATTGCGCGCGCCGTTGCGGTGGGCGGCCCGGAAGGGTTTGAGGGTTGCTCCGGGACGCGCGTCTGCCCATACGCGGCTGGAACTATAAGTATGAGAAAGAGAATCCTTCTAACCTCACCGCTCCACTTTCCAGACCAGCCGGTGTTCATGAGTAAGGACCTAAGACGCAACTGTTAGCAACGCCCTGCAGGTAATAGGTGCGACCAGCATACTTTTGGCGAACGACGCCCGTACGAACTCGAACTGAAGAATGTCCGGAAGAAAAAGTACCTCGGCCAGAGAACCCGCCGCCCATGTGCCCGCCGCCGTGTTGGGCATAACTCAGGGGAGCAAGAACAAAGGAAATGGGAATTAAGCCGATAACGCATGCGGTCCGCATTGCGTCCACCTGATATCGGGGCGATTATATCGCCGAAACGCGATAACGCGGCAGTTGTGTTACACGCCTTACGGCGCTTTGCAAACGAAGGTCGCCGCATCATCCGTGCTGCCGCCTCCCTTGTAGGCGGCCACCTGGGGGTAGGGACAAAGCGGTCGGGTCCGGTCCACCACGCCATTCGTGAAGTGCGATGCCATCATCCTATCGGGTACTTCGCCGCGCTCCACCCATTGAGCCAGCGCGCCGGTTGAATCGAACCTATTGCGCCATGCCTGGAAACATAAAAAGGCGCACCGAATTTGCGCTTTTTGCTGCACCAACCGACTTCCGTACGCTCTCGTAGTAATTGACGGTGTTGAGCGGCGCAATAAGCTGATCGCTCCGACAAGCGCTGGCGATTGCGTGACGCGAGCTATCGCCATGTGGCACACGTATTGGACATCTATGGCTTGACGGAAACCTTCATAAGGCCGGTTGTCCAGCAGCACTGAAAGCCGCCGCCACCCTCGCCGGAGTAATCGTTCGCGGTGACGTGCAGCACGTAGTCGCCCGGCTCGCTGAACGTGACGTTCGTCGTTGCCTTTCCGCTGAAGGCCCGGGCACCGCTCCCAGACGACGGTAACTGCTCAACCTCAGGCTTCGCCTTATCGAACGCCACAGTCCCGGGCCCGCGGTATTTTGACCACGTCAGCGTCACTGGGGGACGCGGCTTTGTCATCGGCGCGTTCGTGCCACTCGTGTACTTCATGTCGTCGGTGGCCCAGACGGTCAGCGGCAGCGGCGCGGACAACGAGGCGGTGCGGGTAACGGCCTTCGCGAAGCTTGCGATCGGACCCTGGATCGTCGATCCGTTTTGCTCGAACTGAATAACGGGCGGCGTGTTCTGGACGGCGATTTCAATGAATGGGCTGACGACGTAATCGTTGTGCAGGCGAAGAGGAATGCTGGTGGATTGGCCGTTCGCGACAATCGTCCACGTGTATTTGTCCTGCGGCGTGAACTCTTTCGGCACCGGCACGACGAACATCCCGTACTGCCGACCGGGAAGGAAATGCGTCGGCTGCCCTAGGTCGGGCCCACCCGGCTCGATCCGGTTGTTGGGCCCGATGGGAACGTCGAGTTCCTGTTGGGTGTTGCGATTGAAATAGCCAACCAAAAAACTGCGGCTGCCATCCTCGTTGGCGAACCAGCCTTCGAACGCGCCGACGACGCTGGCCCCGAACTGCTTGCGCGGCTCGGGGATCTGCTGGCCCGACAACAGCATGCCGCCGGCGATCGTGCCTGCGGCCCACAGACTCACGAGTCTGTTCACTGCTACTGTCCGTCTGGCGGCGTGTTCGCGGTCTTTGCCTTGCGCTCTGCGACCAGCGTCTTGTACTCGTCGTCGGTCAGATAGACGACGTTCATCCAGGCGTGCGCCATCTCGTCGACTGTGCGGTCGCCGTAGCCGACCCACTGTTCCGGATCGGGGTTGTTCCTGTTCGCCCTCGTGTTGTCGTACCACGCGGTCACGTGGATCACCGTCCCCTTCGGGAACACCGGCGCGGCGTCGTCGGCGTATATGTAGTTCGTCATCCAGTTGAAGTTAAAGTTGCCGACGTAGCTGATGATCTGCGAGCTGCCGTCCGGCAGAATCGCTTCGACCTGCATCGACTTGCCGCGCAAGTGGAAGTGGGGCTGGAAATTCTCGATGAGCGTGTTCTCCTTCAGCACCGTGAAGCCTTCGGTCTGCGCGAGCGAGTTCGGCGGGATGTCGAGGAGTCGATCGCTCCTGAGCCCGGTGAACGCGGTTAGATAGCTCCGCTTCTGTGGCTCCTCACCTTTCTTGTAGAACCAAATCCCGATTTCAGAGCCCGCCGTGATCTCCTCGCCGACGGCGTGAATGTGCTGGTCCCACGAAATCTTCTCGCCAGGAAGAATCAACTTCCCTGTGCCCGGCCGGAACAGATCGTAGCCCTTGCCGATCGCCCACTCCATCAGCTGCGGCCGGCGGTTGACAAGGTCGTCGGCGTCGCGGATGGGGCCGTTCGCCATCCCCTTGTTAACCGCGTCGGGATCGTTGTTCAGCACCAGATATGCGATCGAGTGGTGAATGATCCTCCGGCCCTTCAAGTTCGTCGGCCGAATCTCCACCATCTTGGCCCAGCGGGGCTCGGTGAGCGGGATGTCGGACATGGGACGGTACCACACGTCCTGGTGTTGCGCCGCCATCGTGTACTCGGACGACTTGATGACGAGGTCGGGCGGCCCGAAGCCGTCCCTCACAGCCTGCCACTCGTTGTCAGTGACCAGTGGCTTGGCCGGCGGCAGGTCCTCCAAATCGCCCTGCAGCGCCCCGCCGTCGACCCAGGTGACGATCGTGTTTACCTGCTGGTCGGTGAGCGACATATCGTTCTTGAACTTTTGCACGCCGACGCTGCGGTCGATGTGCCATGGCGGCATCTGACGCGCGGCCACACGCTCCTTGATGGCGCGTGCCCAGGGGCGCACTTCCTGATAGGTGATGAGCGACATCGGCGCGATCGAGTTCGGCTGATGGCACTCTTGACATTTTTGCTGCAGAATCGGGGCGACATCCTTGGCAAAGGTAACCTGTCCCTGCGTCGCGGCCACGTTGACCGACGTCTGCGCTCCGGCCGTCGTCACAGCCGACATCATGACGATCAACACCGCAAGAATGATTCCAACAGGACCAAAGTGCATCGTCTTCATCGCGGAACCTCCTCGAAGAGCTCTCACGCGGAACTCTCGATTCCAACTTTATCTTTATGCAAAACTTTAGACCTGCCGCTCTTTTCCTGTCAAGCTAAGACCACGGCACACACGGCACGGCAGTTTGGGGTAGGCGCGACTCGTTTAGCAGTAGGCACACCGCAGGGCCAGTCAGCTGGAAGAACTGAACAGAGCTCGATCTCGATGACAAGAGCCAAGGAAAGGAAGGCAGAGGAAGATGTTGGCAGGCTTGTACCATTCATTTGGTTGGCATATATAAAAAATTAGATATCTTTACGAGCGGCCAAGTGAATATTGATCGCGCACTTCCTAAGGTTCTAGCCTGGCGTTATGGGCGGGCAATAACCAATTAGCGAATGGAGATGTTTTGACGTGTCAGGATAAAGGTTAGTGGTTAGCGATCTCACGTCTAAGTGCTTACTGGGCTTTAACTTATAACGCTCACCCTTTGCCCTGCTGGTGCCCCCCCGAGGCTCTGCTGTCCCGAGATTAGCGAGCGCCCAATTCGGGTGAACGAAGTTTGGGACGCTTATGATCTTTGGTACTCCATTTGCACCAATATAGGGCAAAGGCCCCAAGATGCGTTCCTACGTTTGTAGCTGCGAGAACCCTGTGCCACCGGAACTCGAATCAGTTGGCCGGTGCGTGAAGCATTTCATATCGAGCGTAGAGGAGACTTGTGCCCAGATGCATCGCGAGATTGTCTTGCACGGGGTAGACGGGGAACGGCAAGCAGCGGTTGCGAGGTACGTGGTCGAGTGCACCCAACTCCTTGCCCGGGTAAGCAGCAACCTACGTTTAACTGACGAACTGAAAAGACGGATTCTAAGCAGCTTTCTGTGCCTAATGAATCTGCGAGACACGCTCGATCGAGTTCGCAGTGTTCACCCGGTAGCACACCGTCCCTCGGGTTTGCCAGCGGTTGCCGGCTCGGTCGTGGCGGTTGGTTAGCCTCGTTCGATGGGGTATGCGGCGCTAACTGGATATGAATCGGTTGGCCAGAGCGACGAGCAACCGCATTGTCGTTCTAACCAGCCACGAGCCTTCATATTCCGGGCGTGCATCGTGAGGTCAAGCTAAGATGAGAGGAATTTTGAGTTTTTTATTGGCCACGGCACTCACCGCCGTCATTTGGTTGTACGTCCGCCCGGGCGTAAGGTCGCCGAAGCCATGGAATTCCAGTGCGATCACCGCGACTTACGTCGGTGCACAGCTTCGCGAATTGGACTCCGGTAATGCGGCCCTGTATCTGGCCTACGAGGTGCAGAATCACACCGATTCAGACTACCAACTTGCAGATGGCCCCGCAGCGTTGGTGATGAGCCGGCTGCGAGCCGACGGAAGCTTGAGTTCGCAGCAGCGGGTCCGGCTGAGCTATCCGACTTTTCTCCCCGCGCAGCAGCGCGCCCGGGTGGCCCTCGAAATTCTCTCGGCGTTTAGCTGGCCCGCAGATGGCGATCCTGCCTACCAGAATAGGCTCCGGGATTTCGTGAACCAGAGACTCATAGACGTAGGAGCTTTTGTGCTCTTCGATCAAGCCGATCGTTTTGAGATCGAGTTTCCCAGCGGCTGGCAGGAACTAAAAATGGCCTTGGCACTCCCGAGGTAACCGAGCGGAGAAGCCCGTGATCTCGTTTGTAAACTCAGTCTCACTACCATTCGAAGCCGAGCGCAGGGCTCACGCGCGCGATGGGCTTCCTGGCCTAGCTTATGTGGATTTCGGTTCCTATAACGGTGCCATCGTCATCGACATCGGGGAAGGTGGGCTCGGCTTTCAAAGTGTTGTACCGGTGAGCTTGGACCATGTGTTTCTCTTAAAGCTCAAACTGCGCGGGGTAAGCATAGAGTGTTCTGCCGAAGTAACCTGGCTGAACGAATCAGGAAAACGTGGTGGCCTGCGTTTTGTGGAACTGAGCACGGATGCACTGGCCCGGATTCAAAACTGGACAGGCGTTGTTGCGGCGCCAGAAGCCGGGCCCAGAATTCATCCGGTCGAGAGCGGTGGCAGTGCGGGTTCCGGGCAGGAGAGCGTTACGAAAGGATCTTTTGGGGAGGCAACGCAAGAAGGTGTGGCTTCGGAGTCCATCACCAGCAGCGAGGAGCCCGCGCAGGTCTCCCAGGCGTTCGCCGAGGCCCAGAATGCGCAGGCCGCTCGCGTCAGCCCCGAAATTACTGGGGAGCTTTGGGCTGAGGATGCGGCCGCTGAGCAAATTTCTGCCGATCTGGACACCTTGGCGATCCCCGGTTCCATTGGTGATCCTGTGGACATTGGAGCGGCAGATTCGACACCGCCGCTCGCAGCGGCCGTATCGCCTGAGAGGTCAGTACAAATGCCTGCCTCACGCAAAGCGACACCAGCGCGTTTGAACTCGGAATCTCCTGTTCCGGCTGCGTCGCCCGGGGACTTGAAAGGTCCCCGATCTTTCATTCGACAATCTCCGAATAGCGCACCCCCAAGTTCGCAATCCGACAACCAGCCCGACCCACGGGAACACGAATCGAAATGGGAGGCGACGCCGGCGTCTGAGACGCTCCAGATGGGAATCGGAGCCGCCGTCGGCGCCTTGCTGGCGCTAGCTCTCATGGCCCTCTTGCCATTTCTTCGAACCCGCCTCCAAGCCACTGTCAACCCAAAATCCAGTGCCTCGAATTTGCCAAGCGCGCAGGTGTTTCAAGTGGAAGTGGCCGACCTCAATAACCACCGATGGATTTTAAGGGGTGGCGGCGGAGCCGCGTCTCCTTTCACCGACGTCCCTCTGCGCGGCGAAACGCAAGCGCACTCGAGTCGAAGCGAATCATCGAAGGCGTCGCGGTCTGAGGATAACGAAACGTCCAGCGATGTGCCAGATCAGCCTCAGCAAAAACTAGCGAAACCCGGCGAACTGGATCTTTCTCGTCCGCATGCGCTTCGGGCTGCGGCGCCTCCTGGACAGGTTGCGGCGCCGTCGATTTTTGACGGCATTACTCCGCCGATCGGTTCGGTGACCGACGGTTTGGCGGCCAGCGTACCGGTTGCGCCTCGACCCGAGGTTGTTCAGCCTCAGAGCCAACCGAGCCAGCGAAGATCAGGACTTCAGGCCGCGGTCCTAGTGCGACGCGTTGAACCGGTCTACCCGAAGATAGCTAGAGATTCCCGCGTGATGGGCCACGTGCGTCTCAGCCTCACCATTGGCCGAGATGGAGTTCCTAGAGAGGTGAAGGCCTTGAGCGGGGACAAGAGGCTAGTGGACGCCGCGCTAACGGCGATCAGCCAGTGGCGCTATCGTCCTGCCACCCTGGGCGGCGAGCCCGTCGAGACGCAAATCATCGTCAGCATCGACTTCGAGCTGCACTAGTCGACCGCTTCCGATGTAAGCAGCCAGGCGGAAAGGAGAAGATAATGAACCTACGAGAGCAGCTAGAATCGATGGGGCAGGTGCGTTATAGCGATGGTCGTCCGCACGAAGTCGTATTCACAATTCGTCAATGGGAAAGGGTTGTTGCCATACTTGAACTTTATGATGAAAAGTGGATTAGCATCGAAAAGAGTTTAACAAAGAAATGTGACGATCTCACGCAGGAGCGCGACGAGCAGAAAATTGTCGCACGTCACTACCAGAAATTGTGCGACGAGAAAGAGAAGATCATTCAACACCTACGGAACAACTTCGATGCTGCCGCCTAAGCCGCGCGACGAGGGATCCGTCTTTACGCAAACGCGGCTGTGCCGCCGAAGCCTAGCGGCTGGCCGGAATTAAAGATGGCCTCAGCATCGCCGAGGTGACCGTATGGCACGGACCACGCCAATGATCTCGCTAGCGAACCCAGTTTCAATGCTGTCGCAACAATTCGGGCGCAGGTTTGAAGCCCGCCGCAGGGTCGACGGTCTTGTTTATGTGGATTTCGGTGCGGATAACGGCGCCATCCTCATCGATCTGGGCGAAGGCGGGCTCGGTTTCAAAAGCATCGCACCCGTCAGCATAAACCTAGCGCTACCATTGAAATTCAAACTGTCTGGGGACGCCAGCTCTATCGAAGGCTATGCCGAAGTAGCATGGGTGGACGAATCGGGAAAGGTGGGCGGCCTGCGCTTTGTCTCATTGAGCGCAGATGCCTGCGCTCAAATTCGTGAATGGACTGGCGCGTTTGCGACGCCTCGACCCCGTGCTCTCCGGGCCGCTAGCGGGAGGGCTTCGAACTCCGCACCGACTGGTGCCAATTCAGTACAGCAGAGCTCAACGCCCGAACGGACAGCGCTAGAACCAACCAAGCGTGAGGAGGTACCTGCACAAATCTCCGAAGCCCTCGCTCCCGCCGAAAGCGCCCAGGTTGCCGAACCTAGCCGTGAAATCAGTGATGCGCCTTCAGCGGATAAGCTCACTGGCGAGCAAGCTCCAGCCGACCCGAGTGCGTTGCCGGACGCATCGCTGGCCCCGGAATCGTCGGTTCACGTGCTTCCAGCGGCGGATTCGACCGAGACGCTCGCCCTGCGGGTCGACTCGGCATCCTCTGCCGCGCCCTCCATCCTTGCCACTGGTGCCTCAGAATCAGCCTCGCCACACGAGCCGGAACGTGGGATCGCTGATGGTGTCGAGGACGCGTTCTCGCAGGTTGCCAACCCAAGCCCTGAAACCAGTGATGCGCCTTCAGCTCATGAGCTCGCTGGCGAACGAGCTCCAACCGACCCGAGTGCGTTGCCGGGCGCATTGCTGGTCTCCGAGTCCTCGGTTCACGTGCTTGCAGCGGAGGATTCGATCGAGACGCTCGCCTTGCGAGTCGACTCGGCATCCTCTGCCGCGCCATCCATCCTTGCCACTGGTGCCTCAGAATCAGCCTCGCCACACGAGCCGGAACGTAAGATCGCTGATGGTGTCGAGGACGCGTTCTCGCAGGTTGCCAACCCAAGCCCTGAAACCAGCGATGCGCCTTCAGCTCATGAGCTCGCTGGCGAACGAGCTCCAACCGACCCGAGTGCGTTGCCGGACGCATCGCTGATCTCGGAATCGTCGGTTCACGTGCTTGCAGCGGAGGATTCGACCGAGACGCTCGCCCTGCGGGTCGACTCGGCATCAACTGCCGCGCCATCGATCTTTGCGATTAGCACCCCAGAATCTGCCTCACCACGCAAGCCGGAACGTAAGATCGATGATGGTGCGAAGGCCGCAGCCTCGGCGGACTCTACCACATCCACTTCCGAGACCCCGAAAACGGTGAGAACCAAGCGAAATTTGTCCCCGCGCTCGAGTCTCGAGATCGAGCCTCGTATTCAGAGGGTGCCGGCCTCAGAAGCGCCTGTTGCCCGGATGCGTGAGGTCGCGTTTGGATTTTCCACTCAGGCGCCGACAACACCTGGGTGGGCCAAGCGAGTGCCTGCGCCGGATTCGAGGAATTCTGTGTCCGTTCAGAAGGGCCAGCGAAGGCCCACACCTCCGAAGCCCGAATCTCCGCTAACACCTGCAAACCACCATGACTTGAGTGGTCGAGGCCTTCGCGACGTATCCGCCAGCGCGGAGTGGGAGACGCTGCCAGCTGCCCCGGGAGATGAATTCAGGTCGAAATGGATGCTAGTGCCTCGGCCGCTCAAGTTCTGGATCGGCGCCGCTACAGGTGTTTGCCTGGTGCTTGCTCTCTTTGCCGGCATACCGTCGGTAAGAATGCGGGGCGCCAGGTCAGGCGGCTCGAGTCAGGCGAGCGTATTGGCATTTCAGGTCGAAGTGGTCGATCTCAGTAATCGACGATGGATGTTGAGAAGTGCCGGCGAAGCTGGTGGCTCAGTGAGGCCACCCGAAGCTTCGTCTGCGGCTCGAGACGAATCCGCGAAATCCTCCCACTTGAGCGACTCCCACAATTACAACAACACAGTCGCCGCACCGCAGGACAAAACTAGCCCAGTCTCGTCCCCACACGACTCGCGCTGAAGCGGCCTCTGTGCCGCTCACAATCGAGGAACTGTTTGCAGGAAAAATCAAGGCGATGATTGACCGTCAGCATCCGCGCGACCTCTACGATCTATTTCGCTTTGGCAAAGCTGATTTGACTCATAATTCCGAGTTTTAATGCGCAAGCTCGCAGTGCTATTCTGCAGCACAATGGACCATGATCTTCGAAGTTACAGTATGGAACGATTTGTCAATATCGACGATGAGGCGATCGAGGCGATCAAGCAGCTTCTTTATCCGCTATTGAAATTGGATTTGGCGGACGGCGGCAACGCCATCAATCCACGGGACTTTGTAGTTCGGGGGTCCTGTTCGACCCCCACCGCCCCTAAAACGGAGCCGTAGAGCTCCTGCCTTCAGGCATAGGGATATAAGGCTCATAGTTATCTATTGACAAAGAGAAAGCGAAGATGTACACCTTTCCCCGTGATGAGCGGCGGCGAAGTTGCCGGAGGAGGACTCGATCACGGTTGTCTCTTCGCAAATCTCACCTCGCTCGGCCGCCCGCTTGAGGATCCAGTACGCGGAGCGGTCCTTGATGCTCCCAACCGGGTTGACATACTCGAGCTTTGCAAAGAGATCCATTTCCTTCATAGCCAACTGCACATGTGGAGTGGGTCGTAGAGTATTTCTGAGCAGTTCCAAACCTGTGGAGAGACGAGACGTCGAAATCTGATCGAGAAGAGCCGAACGCATGGTTGTCACCTAACCTATGCATGGATTTTGGGGCGATGCGGAAGGTCTGAGCACAGAAACATTTGGGGACCCTGAGAATCCTGGTGTAAAACCAGTGAGGCCGTGAAGTGATCGCTTCACGACCCAATTCTCAGGAGGTCACCC
>QHYS01000151.1 GCA_003223325.1 Acidobacteriota bacterium | reverse complement strand
CTGACCTGCCCGTGCTCTCGCCCCAGTGCGAAACCAATGTCCCCAATCTATTTATCGCCGGCGAACTAGGAGGACTGGCTCTAATTAAGAACGCCATTAACCAGGGCCGCGATTGCGTGGACACTGTGGCGACCAGGATTAAAGCGCTTCGCGCCAGCTCCGGTGCCGACACTTGGGATTTACTGATTGTCGGCGCGGGACCGGCTGGAATCAGCGCGTCACTACGCGCGATCGAACGAAAGCTCACTTACGTCACGATCGAGCAGGATGAGATTGGAGGTACGGTTGCCAAGTATCCACGGCAGAAACTGGTGATGACCAGCCCGGTGGAGTTCCCGCTCCACGGGAAGTTCAAAAAGCAGGAGCTTTCCAAGGAAGAATTGATCGCTTTCTGGAAGTCGGTTATCCGACGGGTCAACTTCAACGTACGTACCGCTGAGAAGATCGAGGATATTCGTAAAGGGGAGGACGGCGTTTTCACGGTCCTTTCAAACAAGGCGCAGTATCCGGCGCGCGCGGTCCTCCTTTGCCTCGGACGAGCCGGGAATCCGCGCAAACTCGGAGTGAAAGGTGAAGAACTGCCTAAGGTGATGTACCGGCTCATTGAAACCGACCACTATATCCACAAACAGATTCTCATCGTGGGGGGCGGCGACAGCGCCGTCGAAGCCGCTATGGGTTTGGCTAACCAGAAAGGCAATAAAGTCACGCTCTCGTATCGGCGCGAGGCGTTCGCCCGGATCAAGGAACGGAATGCCCAGCGTATTGAAGAATATATGCGCTCGGGAAAGTTAACCGTTTTGTTCAACTCGTCGCCGACCGAGTTCCGATCCGACACCACGGTACTCCAGGTCAATGGCGAGACCCGCGTAATTCCCAATGACTATGTTTGGATTTTCGCGGGCGGCGAGCCTCCGCGGGCATTCCTGGAGAAAATTGGCGTGCAGCTGGGGAGTCGGGACATGACGCTTGAGGCCAGCAACGAGGCTAAACTGGAACTAGCCCGTTCTTGAGACGAGCAACCACTCAGCATCGGGCAAATGCGCGACGAACCGGCCCTCTTGAGCCCCTTCATCGGCCGGACGATGTTGAAATCCGCTGCTCGCGCGTTCTCGGAAAGCGTCTCTTCTGCGCACCGTCGAAGCGGCCCACGACTTGCCTTTGGCGCAGGAGGTCCGCGGTTCATGCAATTCCTCTCCGATGTAATTCGCTATCAATTGGAATCTCACGACGGCCCATGGCGGCTACAGTTTGAAACTGCCAAATTGCGGTACCTTAAACTCATTCAGTTGCGGGAGGCCGCGAAGAGGGATTTTCGGAACGCGAGCACGGCCCGACGGTGCGGATTCTGAGTATTCATTTGCTGATACCTACCGCCGAGTCGTAAGCTAAAAAGGAAGGGAGGCATCTGAAGCGAGTTGCCCCCCTCCGTCACCGGTGACATGCCCAAGCCCCGTCGGAGCAGGGCCGGGTTTGATCTTTTGGACTCTCGGCCCGAGAAACAGGTTTCGGGTATACATGGTCCGCCGCCGGAACGCGACTCTGCGGCGGACCATCCTAATTAACTAGGTCACTGGCCTAGCCCTACTTCCACGGCAATCGTGGTGATTTCCTGCAAAAAACCAGGATCGTCTTGAAGAAGTGGTTTGTTTTCACAGCGCATTGCATAAATTGGTCAAAATAGTGACTAAAGTGACTGTGATTTCTCTTGACATTGACAGGAGGTAATGCTACGTGTAGTGGTCAATGTACATTCGAAAATCAACACGAACCTACAAGGGCAAAACCTACACCAATCACCTTCTTGTCGAATCCGTCCAAACCGCTAAGGGCCCACGCCAGCGCACGATTTGCTCGCTCGGAAGCCTAGAACCCGCTCCAGCCGAAGACTGGCTGGCACTGGCGCACAAACTCCAATCGGCGCTGGCGGGAGACACAACGCCAGGCAGATCGGCGCACGTAGTGACGAAAAAAATCGTAAGTTACAGAAAACAAAGCCTCCGACCCTGAAAACCGTGGAAGTTGGGCTAGGCGGGCAGCCTATACGCTACCAAGAGCAGACCGTACAGGCTACTGCCTTCCCGCCTGGCATCACAAATGCCTCGTCAGCTCCCGGGAGGGTGAGTGTGTGGAGCTCGTCGCCGAGGTCACAGCCGAGAGCCTGTACGAAGCGGGCCCGCTCGCGCTCCAGCAAAATTCCACCGCGCCGATTCCACCGCTTAGACGTGTACCGCTTTACCCAAGACGCCATTGACCTTGACGAACTCCGGGCACGTCTCCGCAAGATGACTGACGCCGAGCTGTTCGCGTTCGCCAAAGCCGCGCGCAACATGTGCTCGCTAGCGGCCAATCTCGGCCAGCCGCCGCGTGAACCGTTTGTTATCCAGCTGCGGGAAGCGCGGGCGGAGTGGAAGCGGCGGACTAGTTCTGTAAACCGGTGTTAACCAATCATCGGAAGTTGCGGCGTGCTGGTGGAGTCGGGAAACGTCTCTGGACGCGCGGGTACGCTCCGGGTCAAGGTCTGTGAGGCCACTTTCTCGGCAAAGGAACTTTATTTCAGTACAATATTCACGTTTCGGTTATCCTGCCCGTCCATCATCCGTTCAAGGGAGGCCGCTCATGCACGCTCGAAATCTGCTGTTTGCCGCCACGCTGCTCTGTGCTGGCGCCGTCGCATTCGCCCAGAAGGCTCCGACCAAGGCACACGCCTACATCACCGACACCCTGGGAAAGAAGTTCGGCATGGCCGCGCTTTCGCCTATCAAAGGCGCTGGCGTGCGCATCGTTGTGACTGTAGACAATCTCCCGCCAGGAATGCACGGCATCCACATACACACGGTGGGCAAGTGCGAAGGGCCGGCGTTCGCTTCCGCCGGCGGCCACTTCAATCCCACCACGAAGATGCACGGCAAGGACAATCCCATGGGTCCGCACGCGGGCGACCTGCTAAATATCAACGTCGACGCCAAGGGCCACGCGAACGCCACCCTTGTCGCTGGCGGCGTCACTTTGGGGCCCGGTCCCAATTCGCTCTTTCATGAGGGTGGCACGGCGCTGGTGATCCACGCCATGCCCGACGATTACAAGACCGATCCCGCCGGCAATTCCGGCGCGCGCATCGCCTGCGGCGTGATCTTGCAATAGGCGCCAAATCGAAAGTGCTGCCACCGGTTAAATTACGAACACAACAGTATTGTTTGGCGGACAAAAAGTTTTCGGCGAGAGATGTGGCGATGAGGCAGAGGGTGAGGAGTAGGCTCACCGGCTAGTGGCAGCGAACCGGGTGTGCGCCGTCGCGCAGAGGTTTACTACCAACAACTGGATGCACTGAGGTCATTGCGTCGGGAAGTACAGCGGGAGCTATTGGAGGAGAGCCAGAAACACAAGGCCTGGAAACTGCTCTGCCAGATTCCCTCGATCGGTCCGATTCGGGCGGCCGTGTTGCTGGGCATTCTGCAGACACCACACCGCTTCCGCACCAGGCGGCAGCTGTGGACTTTCAGCGGTTTGGGAATCAAGACGCACAGCAGTGCTGATCACCGCTATGTGGACGGGCAGCTTCAATCCAACGATCTAAAAAGCGAGTATCTATTCGTGGACTGAATCAGAATCAAAATCACAATCACGATCTGAAGAATTTATTCAAGGGTGCGGCCATCATGGCTGCCAGCAAGGCCGGTCCGTTCCGGGAATGAGGCCGGAAATGGCGCGGCTCACCCTGGCGCGCGAGATTGCTGCGATCACCTTGACCGTCTAGAAGAAAGGAGCGCGCTTCGACGCCCAATACCACAAACCGCATGAGTGTCTCTGACCGAATTCCACATAACAACTTCACATGTGGACAAACCCGAAAAAGCTATAGGCCAGGAGTCTCCGATAGAACCATGGTGGGCACCTGACCACCTCCAGTGCCCAGCACTCGAGACCATGGCGCGGTAGCTCAGATCAGAACAGATCTCGCTTGATCACCCGGGCTGGGAAGCAAGAAAAACTTCGGCCCGCAGGAGATGTGTTTTTTCTTGACTTCCACCTTTATAGAGAACTTCACGGGACTTATCCGAACTCTTTCGCACCAATTCACTGAACGGTGTCAGATTGACGCTACTTGGTTTGCTTTACTTGGCGGGCTCGGCGCTGCCACCGGGATGTCCAATGATGTTCATGTAGGCGATGCCTTCGGACGGCACGCAGATCTGCTCCTCGAGGTCTTGGTTGGGAATCCACTTGAAAGTTACGTCGGTGAGCTCTTCAAAGGGAGAAATATAGATTTTGGGATCGTCAATTGTGGCGCTCATGTGCAAGGTGTCATGGTCCACGCGCGTGTAGCGTTCTTGCACACGCATGTCCACGCTATGAGGATGGCCAGCCGTATCGAGCCAGGTCCTCTCATCCATGCCGACGCTATCAATGACGAATGTGTAGTCGCCGTCCCAGTGGCCCACCGAATAGCCATACCAACGGGAAGGCGTGCCATCTTTAGTGTCGATGCTCTTGGGAAGCTCTCGCCCGTCCGTCCAGATCTCGCGCCAGATTCTTTGGTACTGATAGAGCACGATCACGCGGTCCGGTAGCTGAGCAAAGCGCATGCCTCTCGTCTCGTTGATAACGTTGCGTGGAAACCCCAAGGGATCGCACGTCATCAGCGGATCATTCGTGTTCGCTAGGTGATATACCGGTTCGGGCTTATTGAGCTTGAAACGCTGCTCACCGAGAGACGTGAAGGGAGGATAATTGTGCCCGATAGAAGCGACAGGACCCGTCCAAGCGCCATTCAGATCATGTTTGGGGGCAGGTGTCGCCGGTTTTGTCTCGGCATTTAGCTCTTCAATAAGAGTACGGGTTTTTGGCACATGAGTCGTTTCGTCGTCACGCGTTTGGGCTGCCGCAAACGACGCCAAGACGAGCAGACCCGCCAGGCCAACGACAGCAAGATTGATCGCTTTTCGCATCCCCATACGCTCCTCAGTTCGCGGAAAATGCAACATGGAGCACCGATGGAATTTAGGCCACTCCATGCTCAAGTCCGAAGGTGGAACTCTCAATCCGATACCTCCCCCGTTAATCACATTAGCAGAATTGGCGCAGAATCTGTTACTACCGTATAGGTTGTGCGGACAGCCCGACCGAGTTTTGGAAACTTATTTCTGCTATCACGGCCCCAACGTTTACGGAGAAGCCAGGAAGCCAGAACCACCGTTGTAAAAGGCTGCGTTAGCTTCGGCTATGATCCCAAACCCAGAGATCCCGCCTTGGCCATTCGAGACGCCAGAGCAATGTCTTACGGTGCCTCCCACAATCGATATGCCGCGATTGCTGTTGAATTTGACGTGAACCTGCTCGACCAGGTCACCGGTTCCACCGAGGTTGATGCCGTTACCCGACATGCCGACAACCGAACCGTTCTCGACGGTAATGTTGTCTTTGACGGAGCTAACCCCGTCATTAAAAAAATCTGGACCTGGAAGGGCGTAGCCGTGTGGGCTACTGGTTCTCAATCGCCGCACTTGACGTTGGAGAAACCTTTGAGGTTGCCGATGGCCAAGGAACTCTGGTCGCAGAAGACGGAGGCTCCTCCGTTGCCGGTTATGGTGTTGTTGCTGCTGCCGGAACCTGGGATAGGGGTGAAGTCCCCGATGGAGATTCGCTAGATGTGGACACCGTATCTGGAATTGTTGGAGACCGTAACGCCGCCGCCAAGATGGAGATTGGTGCCCTGTTCTACGAAGATGCCGGCTCCGTGATTACCGCTGACGGTTCCGAAGCCGTTGAACTCCATCGTCGCGTTTTCGGTGCCGAAGATACCGCCGCAGGAAATTGGAGTCTCAGGTGGACATCCACCGCCGTTTGCTTGGACCAGAGCAGTACCATTGACCTGCAAATGGGTCCTTCCTGGATGACGATCCCGTTGACATTGTGTCCTTGGACGGTGGTGAGCGTGTTAGGGGGACTGAAGCCCGAGACCACCGTGCTCAGGAGCAGTGCCCAGATTCCGAAGTCTCCATTGTTCTGAATTAACGTATTCTGGTGAAGGGAGACGACCGAGTTGCGTGCGATAAAGACGCCAACGCCAATAGAGGAGTTGCTGAAACAGGTCACGAGACCAGCACAGCCGTTGTTCTGGATCGTAGTTGTCCTCACGTCAGCGAGCGAATTACCCACCACGTCCAGGCCGTCGCCGGGGGTGTTGTTGTGAACGTTCGTGTTGCGGAGTTGAAGCAGTGACCCCGTGTTCACAGTACTCCGCCACCCTCGTTGTCATGGATGTCGCACCCCATGATGTGCACGTCGGAGGCCTCGCCAACGCTCACGCCGCCTCCGCCGGTTCCCGGCATAGATCCGGGAACGCCGGGAACGCCGGGTATCTCGGGTATCTCCAGATTCTGGAGGGTAATATTTTGCGAAAGAGCAATATCGAATGTGTTGGAATCCTGGGGTTGAACAATTTTCGCTCCGCCCGCAGCCGCGATGATCGTGAGCGACCGCTCATTGGTGAGCATCACGTCCTCGTTACACGTGCCCGTCACGGTAATGGTATTGGGCCCGTTCGGGGGAAGCGCGGCCACCGCGGCATTGAGACTCGCTCCGGGACAGTTCACGGCAACGTTGTTGGCGTGCGCCATCCCGGGGAGTAGCAAGAGTGTTAGCAGCAGCACCTCAAATTCCGCGTGGAATAGGTCCTGCCAGCGTTCTCGCAGAAAGCTGAACAGAGCGGTCTTGTGCGCGAGCAGCTTGTCCTGACAGCGGTACAAGGACTGCAGTTCCATGGCTTCTCCCGATCGGCCCAGCAAATCGGCCATGGCGCTATGCAGATACCACT
>QHYS01000149.1:3802-13774 GCA_003223325.1 Acidobacteriota bacterium | reverse complement strand
AGCCTGTGTGGCTGATTGTTTGAGGCGTATGGTCAAAAAACTCGTCGCTGCGCACACTCCAATTCGGTGCCCTTTGGAACTTGCCCCTGCTCCCTAAGCCGTCTTTATGATCCCAATGATCCCAGACCAATACACAAACTGAGCAACTACGCTGAAAACCCCAAACAAGACTATCATTTCGACTTTCCCCGAGCAGAGCCAAAACCAATGCGAGCCCCCTCCCGGCCCTGCCCATCTCAATACGTTATCCATGAAAATCAGAACGCATACCAGGGAAGCTACCTGGCAACCGATCAGACCATCGCTCCCGACAACGTTCGGCTCGTTGTCCTCATCTTCTCGAAGCCTCACCACGGTCAGCCATAGGAATCCCACCGCCAGATAGCGCGCTATGGCACACGAGCGCCCACAACGGCAACAAGACTCGCCACCAGGACCATCGCACCAGCATCGTGAGCTTGAGAACGGCCAAGACGAAACAGAGTAATCCAGCTACGTAGAACCCCGAGGCCTGGATCGACTGGTCCCTACTCACCCTTAGGCGGCCTCCCGCTCGTAGTACCTCAGCAGGCCGCCCAACCGCTCCCGACACCGCACCGCCCCTTCCTTTGTCCTTGGTTCTCCTGCTTGCAAACGGCACAGGATTCGATTCTGTTTCCCTTGATGGTTGCGCTCCTCGTGGTAATGCGCCACGTACTGCCGCAGCGCTCGCCGCAGCGAAAACTCCCCGAACAGGATGAGCTTCGACAGGCACTCCTCTTTGACCGATCTCACCCAGCGTTCCGCATACGAGTTCAAATTCGGGCTCTTCGCGGGCAACCGAAGCGTCTGAACTCTTCCGGATTCGATCAGTCAACGAAACGCTGGGCAGAACTTCGCATCGCGGTCATGCAGCAGATATCTGCAGTCTCTCAGAAATCCCCATTCCTCCATCGTCACGGTTCGTGCTTGCTGCTCCATCCACTCTTGGTCGGGGTGCGGCGTCATTCCGGCCAAGCATATCCTGCGGCTCTCCAAATGGATGAAAAACAACACGTAGTACGTGACCAGCCCTTTCAAGGTAAGGACTTCCACCGTGAAGAAGTCCGTCCCCGCCAGAACGTCCAGGTGTGAGCGGATAAAATCGCTCCAACGAATGGCTTGCTTGCGCTTCAGCGCCGGAAGCAAGTTATGGCGACGGAGGATGTTGCCCACGGTTTGATCGGACAGTTGGTGGCCCAGATTCGCCATGGCGCCAACAATACGATCGTAACCCCAACTGGGGTTCTCTTTGGCCATCTGCACCACGAGCCGTTCGATCTTCGCATCCACTCTGGGTCGGCCCACACGCCGGCGGTCTTTCGATCCAGCAAACTTGTTTGCTATAAGCTTCTGATACCACCCGAGAATCGTGTCTGGTTGGGCCGCTGCCGCCACGTCCTCCAAGGCTTGCCGACCCAGACGGTGGGCGATTTCGGCCAGACTGGTTTTTTCAGCCTCTGAGAGCAGTAGCCGACCTTTGATCTGGGCTTTCAGGATACGATTCTCTGCGGCCAGATATTCGTTCCGCAACAAGAGCTCCTGATTGACCAATCCCGTGATGTAGGCCAGCATCCGCGCCCAATCCATCTTGGACCCCCGTGTTTACAGACTCCTGGAAGAGAGATTGTAGGCGTCGTTCGAGAGTTGGAGAAGACAAGTTGAGCAGAAGAAGTGAAGTCCTAAGGTGCGCTATTTCAAGTCCTTCGAGTTTCTTGACCATACGGGTTTCCAACCCAACGCTCCGCGACGCCGTTCTGCCACGGGCTGCGATACGCGGTACGCACCGGCTCGCTTCCGAACTCCCTGACAGCGGACACCACATCGTTGCCAAACTTTGAGTCGCGATCGAAAAGCAAGAATTTTGGCGTCGACGCGTATGGCCACGCTTCTCGCATCTGTTGCACGATCCACAGCGCACCGGGATAGCGCGTCACATTGCAGCGTAGAATCTTGCGTCGATCATGGCTGATTACAAAGAAGCAATACAGGACGCCAAACGTGATCGTCGGCACCGTGAAGAAATCCATCGCTGCAATAGCTTCGCGATGGTTCCGCAAGAATGTCACCCACCGCTGCGCCCGATCCGGTGTTCGCGGCCCGCGCCGAAGCCATCGTGAGACCGTCGGTTCGGAGATATCGAAGCCCAGCTTGAGCAGCTCGCCATGGATGCGTGGCGCTCCCCACGTTGGGTTCTCAGCCGCCATGCGGAGGATCAAGGCTCGAATCTCTTTGCTCACGGGTTTTCGTCCGCCCGGCTTATGCACTCGAGAGATGAGCCGCCAATACAGGCGAAACCCCGCACGATGCCAACCAACCAATGTTCGAGGTGTGACCAGGATGAGCGGCTTTTTCCAGCCAGCCCAAAGCCTTCGCAACACTATCCAGAACAACTTTTGCAGAGCGCTGACTCGGCGGCGAGGTCGTCTTACGCGCAAAGCCAAGAGCTGCTGGCGGAGGGCCAAGTTTTCGAGGATGAGATCCTCACGCGAACGGAAAACGCTGATAAACCAGCCGATGAGGTGCCGGAGCCACGAGATCATCGTGCCAAATCTTATCGGAAATCCGGCAACAAGCCGTTTGCAACTCATTCATTTTCCGAGTGCACTAGGTTTTGACGAGGGACACGGGAGTTTACCACGCCGCTACATCGAGTGGTGATCCAGCGCACATCTACTCCGGAACCAAGCGACCAAAGCGAGTCTGAAAAGTAGGCTGCGCCCTTTGCGTGATATTATCCGCCGCAACCGAGGCACGTTTGACCTGTAGAATTAAAAGGGTGACTCTAACGGACGGAGCCTGCATTGGCAATCCCGGGCCGGGGGGTTGGGCTTGTGTTTTGCGATATGGCCTTCATGAGAAAGAATTTTTCGGGTCCGAACAGCATACGACCAACAACCGCATGGAGTTGCGTGCGGTCATCGAATCATTGAAGGCGCTTCGTGAACCGTGCGATGTCACAGTTATCACCGATTCTCGATATGTTCGCGACGGGATCACGCAGTGGTTGCCAAGATGGAAAGCAAACGGGTGGCGTAAGCAAACGAAAGGCAATTCAGGGACGAAGGCAGTCTTGAATCAGGACCTGTGGCAGGAGCTTGACGCCGTGACGACCCGCCATGAAATTAGATGGGAATGGGTGAAAGGACACGCAGGCCATAAAGATAACGTACGGTGTGATCAACTTGCGTTGATGGCAGCCGAAAAACAGCTCAAGCAGCCGGGGCGATGAGTTTCGTAACTGGAGACATCATGCAAGATCAAAACTTCCCTGCATCAATCCACGCTTGAACCTCAGTCTCAACTGAAGAGCTAGGTTTTGATGCAAACCGTGCGTCTAGCTGGTAGGCGTTCATTTCCAGAGGAATAGCTTCGTACGAGACGCCTTTCAGAAATCCTGTCACATATTTGGCTGCAAACGCAGCTAGCCCGAGCTTTGCGTATAAATTGCGACTTCTTTGACTATCCACGCAACCTGATCATCGTTGAGTTTTGGCAAGGGCATAGCTTGGCTTGGCGATGAGGGCGACCCGGTCGCTAACGCTCTTTCTCCCGAACGTACCCGGCCACATTTACGATAGAAATAACCAGGATCAAAGCCAGAAGCAGCAGCAAATGGATGGGAGAAAGTTCAACCGTCAGTAGTCTGAAAATGGAAAGGCACATCCTGATTTCATTTTGCATACAGCGTCGAGGTACGGCTAACGATACTATTTGAGGTTTGCTTTTCTAATTAATAAGGGGTAGCTTTCGAGCACCAGCCCGGCTCCAATATCTATTGGCTGGTGACCGATTGCAAGCTCAGTTCCGTAGAACAATTCCTCGATTTTTGCTCCGCTGAAGTCGGCAGTATGACTGCGTTACTACTCGCTGGTGAATAGGCGTGGCGCTTCAGGAATACGACGAGTGGACTAAGAAACTGCCTGATGGGAAGAAAATACGATATAGCTACCAACTGTTGACCACCGGATTTTCGGCAAGTGCGGAAATCCTTCAGCCTGCTGATGGGACTATGGTGTATACCCACACTCACATCGATCTTCCAGCGCCTGCTGACCGTGCACAGATTGAAGCTGAATTTGCCGACGAGCTAGCAAAAGCGGAGATGCACCGAAGAGCCTATGCGCCTAAGCGAAGATACCGCTCTGCGAGTTGAGCCTTCGTTCGCTCACGGCACGCCGCCTGAATTGTCTAATCTCCCCAGACGTATTTCTGTTGATGAGCTGCTCCAGACTTGGCTCGCGATGACTGTCAAGCCAGTCTCGGCGAAAACTACGATATGTACGGCTCGCCGCTTGATGAGGTATCAAAAAGTCGGATTGCTTTATCTACTAAGTTCTGAAACCGTGCTCCACTTTGTAATCTCGGCTCGACTTTCTAGCAAGTGGGCGGTATTTTTGGTGAACGCTTGAAGATGAGCTGACTTGGCATGGGCATCTAGGTCGGCCACCTTGTTCCAATTCTCATAGATTACAAATTTGCTTTTATTTTCTTGAGACTGGTGCAGATCGTAGTTGATGCAACCATTCTCCTTACGTGTCTGCGCAACCAGATCGAGCAGGGCTCCACGAAGTTCTTCTTGGCAATTAACTTTGGCAGTGATGTATGCAATCACAGTAAGTCCTGTTCTCACCGGGTCTCCTCTGACGCCGATATCGGATGGTGATTATAGCGGAATGCACTAGCGGTCCCGAATGGCGGAGACTCGGCTCGTCATGGTTGTGAAGGGAGTCGAGGCGAAAGCTAACACAGCGGACTTTACATAATTAACAGCGAAGATCAGTGGTAGACTGCCCCACATGCCAAACAAGAAAAAGCGGACGACACCGAAGAGAAAAGCCCGGAAAAGAGCCCCTTCCAAGCGGACGTCGGCAAAGAGAAAGCCGAGAAGAATAAAAGCGGCTTCCAAGCGGTCCTCTCTTGCCAGAAGCAAGAAGTTCTCAGCGAAAAGGAAGAGAGTAACGAGTACGGGCTTGGTTGTCGAAACGGTACCGTTCCCGTCGGGCGAACGGCGAGAACATCTCGACGGACTGGCGGGCGACTTACAAGGTTTACCCAACCGCCCAACGGCTGATTCAGAGAGCGTAGAGGTATTGCTAGAAGAAGGGAACGCTTTGGAAGCTGAGGCGGTGCAGGGCGTAGAAAATGCTCTTGATGCCGATGAAGGCGAGGTAGAGACTCACGAAGTGCCGGAAGATGATGTGCCGCAGGAATATCTGGATAAGGATCGGTGATCGATTCCCATTGGACGATTACTTCCCCGATACCCGAGCCTGGCGTGAAGGTGAATTCATCGTCTGCGAAATCGAAGATCATCTGTATACCAAATACTGGGAACACAAGTTTTCGGCCTACACTTTTGCCGATGCGATGGAACGAGCGGTGCGACGACTGGCGTATGAAGGCCTGCCCCTCGCCAAAATTCTGTCCACCTCTGTTTTCAACAGGATAGGCGTTGCTCTCCGCAAGCGGATTGCGATAGCAGCGGACCATGACAAACGCCCTTTGGCTCCTCGCAGGAGTAATCTTTCGCCTCTTCCGATCTCGTCGCAGACTTCTCCTTGAAAACCTGGCTCTTCGCCAACAACTCGCGGCACTGAAGCGAACGCATCCCCGGCCAAGGCTGGTAGCGTTCGATAAGCTCTTCTGGGTCTTGGCGCGCCGGCTCTGGTCAGGATGGAAGCAGGCTCTCCTCATCGTGACTCCGGAAACCGTGGTCCGCTGGCATAGATCAGGATTTGCACTCTACTGGCGGGCCATCTCCAAAGCTCGGCGACTGCTCGGCCGAAAGAGAATTTCCAAAGAAGTGCGAGAACTTATTTTCCGGATGGTCGTCGAGAATCCCCGTTGGGGCGCGCCACGCATTCACGGTGAACTCTTGATGCTGGGCTTCGACGTTTCCGAAAGATCCATTTCCCGGTGGATGCAACGCGCCCCGAGGGACCCTGAGCCCGCCAAGCGTTGGCTTGCGTTTCTGCGGAATCATAGAGAAGTCATCGCGGCCATGGACTTCTTTACTGTCCCCACCCTCACCTTCAGCGTGCTCCACTGCTTTTTCGTCATCGATCACGGCCGGCGGCGCATCCTGCACTTCAATGTCACCCGCCATCCCACCAGCAGTTGGATCGTGCAGCAGTTGCGCGAGGCTTTCCCTTATCAATCGGCTCCCAGGCTTCTCATCTTTGATCGGGACGCCAAGTATGGCCTGGAAGTTCCCATTGCAGTGCGGTCTATGGCCATCCGACCCGTGCGGACCTCGCTCCGAAGCCCTTGGCAGAACGGAATCGCCGAACGATGGGTGGAGAGCTGTCGGCGTGACCTGCTGGACCACGTCATCGCCCTCAATGAGCGCCATTTGAAGCGGCTCGTCTCGGAGTATGTCCGCTACTACCACGAGGACAGGGCCCATCTTGGCCTGGACAAGCAAACTCCGGCCGGCAGAGTTCAATCCATGTTCCGGGGGCCTGTCGTTTCTCGACCCAGACTGGGTGGCTTGCATCACCGCTACGATCGAGCAGCGTAATCTCCGGGTTGTATACTTCGCAATAAGTTCCTTTCCCGTGGTTCATGGGGGAGAACCTGGGAGAACCATGTTTTCCGCAGCACAGATTCGAACAGGATGGTCACTCCTGAGGTTCGATCGGCATAGGGGCAGCGGTTGCCCGCTGACCCCTGCCACACCACCGTGCGTACGGGTCCGTACACGGCGGTTCGATTGGTTACGCTAGCAACCATCGATCAACGACGGAAGACCGAGCGATTGGAAGTAGGCATTGGAAAGCTCCGCAGAGAGGGCTTTGGACCGGGCGATACGCCAAGGGCCGCGACCGCTGCCAGCGGTGTTGCTCGCCAGTTGCGATGACACACCCAAAGCGATCAGGGCCGCTCGACGACGGCGCGGGGTTTTCCACTGCCGCCAGAGAGCAGCCCGAAGTCTCAGCCGGACCCAACGGGTGAGGTGAACCAACACCTCGGGCGTCTCGCAGAAGCCGAAATAGGTGCGCCAGCCCCGCATATAGGGGGCCAGTTCCTCCATCGTCGTCTCCATGCTGACTCCTTTGGCTCGTCGCGTGATCTCCCGGACTCTCCGCTTAAAACGATCCACGGCCTTCGGCGCAATGGCTCGCTTGACCCCGGGTTCGTTTGTAAAGCTGAATCCGAGGAACTTCCGCTCCTGCGGTCGCGCCACCGCGCTCTTGGTCTCGTTCACCTTGAGTTTGAGCTTCTGCGTGATGAATTGCGTGATGCTCTCCATCACTCGTTGACCCGCTCGCTCGCTGCGCACGTAGATGTTGCAGTCGTCCGCGTATCGAACGTAGCGGTGTCCCCGGCGCTCCAACTCGCGGTCGAGTTCATCGAGCACGAGGTTGCTGAGCAGAGGCGAAAGCACGCCCCTTACACAAAAGGTAATTTTGACCGTTTGAGGCCTCTGATCCTCGATTTTGGGGCGGACCGGAAGGAATCGGAATGCTGTGACGAATGGTGATGGTATCCTCGCCGACAAGAACGTCTTTAACCAGCAGCCGCACGATTCTCTGACGTTCCATGACACTAAGCGTTTCCGCAGCGCTGCGCAAGCGAGCAAGGAAGGAAGGCGGTGAGGGTTTCTGCCAAGCGCAGGAATGCGGCGCGATCCTTGGTCTGGTCAGCGATTGCCTGCAGCTCAGCACGGAGTGTGTGTTGGCGCTGACGCAGCACAGGCATGCGTTCACGCAACTGCTCGATCGACAAGAGTCCTTCCTGATAGGCGTTGAGAAGTCGTTCGATACCTTTGCCAACATGGGTCAACTCTCTCTGCAGGCTCTGCTCATGTTTTCTGGTTGGATCAGACGAGCGCGCTGCTGCCAGCCGACGATCAAGTTCCTGCTGGATCAGAGCTGGCTCTTCCAGCAGTCGGATCACCTCGGCCCAGACGATCTGATCCAGGAGCTCTTGTCGCACGAAGCGGCCGTTGTCGCAAACCGGGCCGCCGAGTTTCCGCCAGCTGTCGGAGCCAATGCACTTGTAGTAGTGAATCTTGCGTGCGCTCGTTTGTGTCGATGTTCGCGAAAAGGCGTAGCCGCACTTCGCACAGCTGACCAGCCCCTGCACCACACTTGGCGCGATGGTGCGCCGGCGCGAGCGTATCTTATTTTCCTGGAGAAGCTCCTGGGCACGAGCAAAGCTCTCTTCGGTGACCAGAGCTGGCACGGGGATCTCGATCCACTCTTCCCGCGGGCGTTCATGACCAGCCGTCGTGCTGGGCGTAGTCACACCCCGCCGACGCTGAGGACGCATAACGCGCGTCCGTGCAGAGATTCGGGTCTTGCCGAAGCAGGCGACGCCACGGTAAGCAGAATTACGCAGCACACCCCAGACCGTCGAGCGTTCCCAGCGAGCACTCCGCTTGCGAGTCGGTATGCCTTCGGCGTTGAGCCGTCGGGTGATCTCGCCGATGCTGAGTCCGTCCACTGTATACATGTCATACACACGCTGGACTACACGGGCCTCGGCTTCGTCGACCATGTAAGCAGCGGGCGCCTCGTCGGTCTTGCGGACATAACGGTAGCCATAAGGAGAGCCGCTCATCACGCTGACTTCGCCCAAGTGCGCGCGGTGTCGCTTGCCACGTCGGGATCGCTCCAGGATCTGCGCGCGCTCATATTCGGCGATCATGCCCTGGAACTGAACCAGAAGTTGATCTTCCGCGCTGTCGCCTTGCGGCGACTTCACAAACAGTGTCTCGACTCCGTGGCGGGCGAACTCTTCGAGCAGCAGAATCTGGTACGCGTACTTCCGGCTCAAGCGGTCCGGCGCGTAGGCGAGCACAACCTGGATCTGTCCTTCCGCGGCAAGGTCCCGCACGCGCTCCAAGCCCGGCCGATCCAGCGTTGCTCCACTATAGCCTTCATCTTCGAAGACCCACTCTCTTGGTACTTCCAGATCGTGGCTCTTTGCGAACTCGATCAGCGATGCCGTCTGGCTCGCGATGGTGTTCTCCTCGCGCTGCTGCTCGGACGAGACTCGTGCATAGATCGCTGCCATCCTCATCATCGAACTCCTTTACGCGCACGCCGACGGGGCGTTCGCGACTGGGCACCAGAATATCGTAGGCCTGCGCGAGCTTCGGCTCGAGCAAGCGATCAAACGAATAGGAAGCGTGGATTTGAAATGGGCCGCTTTTTCGACGCGGCTCAGCCATGCCTTTTTAGAGTGCGTAGAAACGCATTCAACGCGCCGCTTACGATCGCTCCGATAGTCAGACCGCTGCTTCTCGCGTACTTTCGGAGCAGTTCCGCGGTGCGTGGTGGAAGCTTCAACGTGACCGGCACCGTGGTCTCGGGAACTTCGACTGGTCGATCGAGTTGGGAGGCTTCCTTCAGGTAGCGATATGCTTGACGCTCTGACAAATCGAACTCGCGTGACAACCGCCACACCGCTTCGGGGAGTGCAACATGACGCTGAAGTAGGACGCGAGCTGCGTTCAGCTGCTGAGCCTTTTCCGCTTTGGTCGAGCGCGTCATGTGCCATAAATATATTACCTCTTAAGACGAAGATCAAGCAAAGGGTACCTGGTTCGCCATCCCGCAACTGTCCGTTCGAACTGGAAATTACCTTTTGTGTACGGGGCGTGTTTACGGCGCTTCTCGGTAAGATTTTAGCCATGATCGCGTAGCTCCGGCATCTTCCCAGGTTCGCTTGTGAGTTTGCCATGGGCCTGCGGCCCACCCATAGGGATGAAAGCGCGTTGCTATTTAAGGTCTATTGATTCCAAAAGGGGTTACCCGCGACCATCGACGGAGTCGCTTCCTGGCCGTTGCCTAACCATTCTTAACTTCCCGCAGGGTTGGGTTTGCCGAAAAAGGCACCCACAGCTGCGACGACTAACGTTGGGACAAGGCCGTAGAACGGGTCAAAGCGGTCGTATTATGGCCTCCAGTAGCCCGTGAGGAGGACGAGCACGGGCAAGTGCCA
>QHYS01000149.1:0-3787 GCA_003223325.1 Acidobacteriota bacterium | reverse complement strand
GTTGTGGGCTGGATGGAAGAAGCCTCTCATCGTGGTTAGACCAAGAACGGTTGTCGAGTGGCACCGAGCCGGCTTTCGGCTGTATTGGAAATGGCTATCACGAGCTAGACAAAGTGGCGGTCGATTGCCCTACGCGTGGTTACTTTTCTATTTTGCCGCCGGCCTCACGTTTATGACTCCTCGCTGGGCGTGGCGGTGAGCACTCGCCGTCGGCGTGGCACTTGCCCGTGCTCGTCCTCCTCACGGGCTACTGGAGGCCATAATACGACCGCTTTGACCCGTTCTACGGCCTTGTCCCAACGTTAGTCGTCGCAGCTGTGGGTGCCTTTTTCGGCAAACCCAACCCTGCGGGAAGTTAAGAATGGTTAGGCAACGGCCAGGAAGCGCTTCACCGTCTCGGCCCACTGTTGTGTTTCATTGTGCGTGGCCATTACATCCTCCGGCCAGGTGAGCGACAGGTAGATTGGCGGCCCGACAAGGAACGCGAAACGCTGTCCAGGACTCGCATCTCTGATTTGCTCAAATAATTCGCGGGCCTCTCCAGGGGGATGTTTTCGCACGTCGAGCAATATCAAGTCATACACATTCGGTTGCCACAGAAATCGCGCGCCCGAGATGTCCTCGGCGTGGACTTCGATGCCGTGATCCCGCAGAACACCAGCCCGCGCGGCGCGCGTAGGTTGGTTACGGTCGATGAGAAGAACTTTCTTGCCTTCAAGGACGGGGCGGCCCCGAAGTGGCGGTGGGCGATACATCGGACACTTCCTTATGAAAGCGCAGGCGTGCTCTGGGAGAGGCGATTTCAGGGATTCTCCTCCCGACGGATGTGGGAGTCAAGATAGAAAGTTGAGCCGTCTCAATCGGAAAAAAGCCCCGCGGGTCGGGGCTTTTGGATCTTTCAATTCGGTTCGGGCTACGCGCGGCGGGTGCCCGTTTCGGGTTACTAACGTCGCGGATCGCTCGCTTACTGGGTGTGGATCTGGATATTGGCGTCAGTAAGCTTGCCCGAATTGTTGTAGAAGAAGTTTGGGCCGCTCACGGTGATTCCGAATGTGTCTTGGCCTGTTCCCGGCTCGCTGTTGTCACAGGCGTCCACGGTATAGGTGTAGCCCAGTTGCTGGTTCACTTTGGCATCACCTTTGAACTCCGCGCAGTTACCCGAAAAAGTAACCGTAGGAACGCTGGTGTTCGAGCTGTGGACATCGATAGGGCCGCCTGGCGCGCCGTCGTCGTGATAGGAGAGCGAAGCGTTCGGTTGCTTATTCTGCGCGACCAACCCGAACTTAGCGGTTACACCCGGCTGTCCAGACGGGATGTGGCCTCCGCCGGTGATCTTCTCGAATCCTGGCGGCTGGGGTGGCGTGGTCGCGCACGCGCCAGCGGTGACGATCTTCGGATTCGGTGTGAGCTGATACGTGAAATAGGGTTGGCCTGTGCGGAACGACTGCGGGTCGTTGTCGGCACAATGGCCGGGAGACTGACTCGTGCACTGCGGGCTGGCTAGGTGGTCATCTGCGAAAGAAATGTTTCCGCGGTGCTGGGGGTCGAGCGCCACCTGGAAGAAGTCCGCTAGGCTGCGGTCGGCTCCACCGCCCAGCCCTCCGGTCGAGACCGTCCCGGAGTGGATGATGTGATCGCTGGCGGTGTACTGAGTGAACGCTGGCACTAACGCGTGGCCGGTAACCGTCTCCGCCATGTACACGTTCCACTTTGCCCAACAGCGGTTGGTGCCATCCGAACAGCTCTTCTCTAGCACAGTCCGGTCATTAGAGTTGCCCACCAGGTTGTCTCCCAGCCAGACGACCACCACGTGGCCGTTGGCGTCGGCGGCCACCCAGGGAAACACGTTTGCCTTGCCCACCGTCGCACCCGAGTTGACCCGGACGGGGGTCGTCCAAGTCGTGCCCTGATCGGAGGAAGAGGAGTAAAGGATGTTGGTGTTGTCCGACCAGACCGCGTAGACATAGCCGAGGTCATCGGTGGCGAGTGCCGGGAACAGGTTAGCCGTGCCAAACGTCGCACCGGGCGACGTCGTCGGGCTAGTGAAGATCTTGTGGTCAGTGAACATGAAGGCTGACATACCCAACTTGGCGTCGTTCGAGACCCCGACATAGACCGTGCGCGGGGGCGCCCCGGCGACATTTTCCGCCATACTGTCCGGCCCCACAAAGATCTGATAGAGGTTGCCGCGGCTGGGGCAGCTGCTTTTGTCAATGCGGGTTTGACCGGCAACATTGCCAGTCGGGGGCGTTACTGCTGCACCCACCACTGCCGGGAGAGTCGTGGTGTCGATGGCCTCACCGAAGCCGTTTACGTAGGTCACACCTCCATCACTCGAGCGCTGTACCTCGATGTTGAACGTAGTGATATCGTGATACTCGAGATACACGGTTGAAGCGTCAATGGCATCCTGCCATTGGCGATCGTCCCCGGGAAGTAGGGCCGCCACCGGGTTGGGCACGCTGGAGTTGTCACCGCGGTCCGTCGAATGCGTAGCCGTCACACCCGGTACCAGAGCTAGGCTCGTTATGGCCAAGTTTGGAACGCCCAAAAAGGGAGCATTGACGGCAATATCGGCATCGCCGCCGCCTGGTGCAACCCCAAGATTCGTCGGGTTTCCGACGTTGTTCGCGCAGCCTCCATTGGTGAAGGAAAAAATCCCGCAGTTGTCGGGCTGGCCCTCGTACTGAAAGGGGAGGGTTTTGTCTGGGTTGGGTGCGCCATCGCTAGTTTGAAACCAGCGCCACAAGTCAATGCCGCCAGGTACGCCGCGAATGGAGACCACGTAGGCGGTGCCCTGCGAATCCACCCGGTCGCCGGGTTCGAGACCCCGTACGATGAACGCCAGCGGACTAAGGCCTGTCGGCGTCGGCGCCAATTGGGGCAGGCATAGGTTCTGGTTGGGACTGAAGACTCCTGTTCCCGAACCGACATAGGGCGGTATCGCAGTCGGGTTGGGGCAGTTGTGCTCGTTGGCTGGGGCCTGGGCCAGGCCTGCAGGGATTGCGAACAACAGAACGCAAGACACCATCGTTAACTTTGGCATTGTCTTTTTTCTCCAAGCGCAGAGAGGGAACCGCGCCATTCGGGGGGCCGGGAGTAGGATCAAAAGGAGTCTTACTGCCGTTAAAGGCGTTGCGCTAATCTTCGAGCGCGAGATGTTGCACTTGCGCGGGAAAACTCTTCAATCCGGTATGGCTTGTATGTCGACGGGGAAAACCCTGTATCTCATCGCGCTGAGCGGGGCGAGGAAGCTCAAACGCCGTTCCTTGCTCGCGCCCCCGTCGCGTCTGAAAGACGTGAGTCTCTCCGGCTAAGAAGTGGAACTTCCTCCTTTCGCTTGAATGGGATACGGAGACAGGGGAACATGGAGAATACGAAGGGCCCCGCGGGTCGGGGCTTTCTGATCTTTCGGTTCGGGCTAGGCGCGGGGGGAGCCAGTTGCTTCAGGCGTGCAGGGAGCAACTGCAAAGTCAAAGCCGGTACGTGACGGCGGAAGCGACTCGAACCCTGAAGGAGTCAGATGCCGTCTCAATCGTTCGCGTCATCTGTCGCCGGTTTCATGCCGTGGTGGTGCAACTCCAGAGTCAGCAGCGCCAGGCCCTCCAAATCAACAACGAGTATGACGTTCAGGACATTCTGCATGCTTTGCTGGAGCTTCATTTCAACAACGTTCGCGCGAAGCAGCCAACGCCGTCGTTTCGTGGTGAGCTCTCGCGGACGGACTTCCTGTTGAAGAACGGACAAATTGTGGTAGAGGCGAAAATCACGCGTGCCACGCTCGCTG
>QHYS01000148.1:1647-10793 GCA_003223325.1 Acidobacteriota bacterium | reverse complement strand
CGGTAACTGTCTTGTGAATGTCGAAGACCGCTTGAACCGAATGGTGGGCCGCAACTGATCCTGCCAAGGGCAAGGCAAGAATAAAAACACTGGTTGCGCTGAAGCGCATCATATCCCTCCTCCTAGATGCCGCTTAGACGTACAGATCGTCATGTTTGTTCCAGAAAAACGCGCTCGCTCTCATCGATCATATTTGGCAATCGGTGGTCTGGGATTCCCAGGCGCACAATTGTACTACAGTAGAAATGCCAGGAGATGCCGGTCGAAAGAGCAACGGCTTCCTTCCGGCACGCAGCTGCGCTATTGTTTGACGGCGATGCAGCCTTCACAGCTCCGCAAACTTGTCGTCGGCGGCGGCCTATTGGCCCTCCTTCTATTGTGGGCGATTCCGACGACTGCCAATCTTATTATTGATTACAACTGGTGGAAGGAAGTAGCTCAGGTCGACACCTGGATGAAAATGCTGTGGTACGCCATCGGCCCGGTAGCGGCGGGGACCGTCGTGGCGTTCATCGCCTTGTGGCTCGCACATGACTGCGGGCTGCGCTTCGCCGGCCTTCGTCAGCACGATTTTCCCATGTACGCCCGGTTCGTGCCTGTAGGGCTTGCGCTCGTCGGGTTCCTGTTCGCTCAGATCTCCATCGACTATTGGACCGTCATGCGCTTCTTCGGTTCGCGCCGGCTCGTGCTGCCGGGCGACGCCTGGAAAGATCAGGTGTTTTCCCGGCCTTTGTCGTTTTACCTATTCGGCTTGCCATTCTATTCACAAGTGCTCGGGTTCGTATTTGTATTGGCGATTCTCTGCGCGTTGGTATTTTGGGCTACGGCGCGGGGATGGCAATTAGCGGAGCGCTTCCGTTTCGAGCGCGACCGGGTGCTGGTCAGGTCACCAGGCAGCTTTGATTTTGAGCCGCGGAGTTTGATGCTTCCGGGCGCCAGCCGCACCGGCTTCCTTCGCACCATCGCGGTGATTCTCTTATTGGGCCTCGCTGTTTGGTTTTTCCTGGGCAATTACGAGCTCTTGTTCAATTCTCACGCCTTCATGACGGGTGCAGATTTCGTCGACGAAAAGGTTACCCTTCCTTTGCGTTGGCTCCTCATTGTGGCTACCTTGGCGGCAATTCCATGGGCTTGGATGGGGAAATATAAGAATGTCATTTTCCTGGTGGTCTCCGCTTTCGCACTGCAGTTGATTGTGCCGGGCATCGTGCGCGCCGTTTACGTGCGGCCAAACGAAATTTCCATCGAACGACCTTACATTGAGCGCCATATTGAAGCTACGACCCTGGCTTTCAGTCTGAATCGCAATGCCACGGAGCGGCCTTTTACCCCTTCTGCGCGAGAGACAGTCGATCCTGCCGAAGAAAATGCTTTGCTCGATAACGTGCGTCTGTGGGACCTGAGGGCTTACAACGCGACGATCGCTCAAATACAGGCGTTGCGCCCGTATTACACTTTTCCTCACACCGATGTCGATCGCTATTTGATCAACGGCCGTATCAAACAAGTGCTAGCTTCCGCACGCGAAATTGACGTCAGCCAGCTGTCCGCGGAAGCCAGCCAGAGTTGGATCAATCCACGCTTCATCTATACGCACGGCTTCGGCGCTGTCGTGTCGGAGGTGAATAGAATTACTCCCGATGGCCTTCCCGTCCTGCTAATCGAGAATGCTCCTCCGGAAATCAAATCCCCCGGGTTCCAGTTAACGCGCCCGGAAATCTACTACGGAGAAAAGACTCAAGATCCGGTCTTCGTTCACACCGCACGTGAGGAATTTGACTATCCGTCCGGCGACCAGAACAGGTATTCGACTTACCAAGGCACGGGAGGATTTCCGGTCGGCTCTTTTATGCTCAAAGCCGTGGCCGCGATAGCCGAGGGTGAGCCGAATATCCTCTTCACGGGCTACCTCACCGCGCAGAGTCGCATGATGATCCATCGCAGGGTGCACGATCGGTTGGAGCATGTGGCGGATTTTTTACTCTGGGATCAAGACCCCTATCTCGTAATAACAGATGATGGCAAGTTGGTCTGGATGGCCGACGGTTATACGACTTCGCTGTCGCACCCCTATTCAGCGACGCTTCCCGTTCCCGGCCTGGAGGAGGGTGCCAATTACATCCGCAATGCAGTAAAGGCCACAGTCGATGCCTATACGGGGAAAGTCGCTCTCTACGTCTTCGATCCGAGCGATCCCATCATCCAGGTCTACGAACAACTCTTTCCCAAGCTATTCCTCCCTGCCTCTGAAATGCCCGCGGATCTGCGCAGGCATGCCCGTTACCCCACAGCCCTTTTTCGTGCGCAGGCGGAAGCCTACCGCACCTTTCATATGCGAGATGCCCAGGTCTTCTACAACAAGGAGGACATTTGGGAAATCGCGCGCAACCTGTTTGGCCAATCCGGACAACCTGAGCCGGTTCAACCGACCTACATCGTGGCCACCCTGCCTGGGGAGAAAACGCCGGAGTTTCTCCTGATTCTTCCATTCACCCCGCGCGGCAAAGATAACCTCATCGGGTGGATGGCCGCCCGTTGTGATGGCGATCGATTAGGGGAGCTGATATTTTATCAACTATCGAAACAGCAACTGATGTACGGGCCGATGCAGATTGAGTCGCGCATCGATCAGGACCAGAATATCTCCAAGGATCTGACGCTTTGGAATCAACAGGGCTCGCACGTCCTACGTGGAAGCATGATCGCTCTTCCGCTGAGGGGTGGTTTTCTGTACGTCGAATCCATCTACATTCAGGCGACCGAAGCTCGCATGCCTCAGCTCAAAAAGCTTGTTTTGGCCATCGGCGATCGGCTGATTTATCGCGATACTTTCGAAGAGGCTTTCGCCGAGTTAACTAGCCCTTCTGCGCCAGCCAAGCCTGCTGTTGCTGCCGTTTCTACTACATCTTCTCCGGCGCCGACGGGCGCCGCACAAGAATTACCCGCCCTCGCTGGACAAATCCATCGTTTGCGAGAGCAGGCCGAAGAGCTGGCCCGAGAGCTGCAGGTGTTAGAGAAGCAGGCCGCCAAGAAGTAAGAGAGCCCTTACTCAACGTTACAGACGCTTTAAGCCCGAGATTGCTGCAGCCTCCCAGCAACGCTAACGCCAAGCCGGCGCCAAGGGTAAAACAAAAAAGATTCGGTAGATACGGCGCACGGGCCTACTCCATGCGGGGCTTATGTTCTATATCGTGGCATGAGCCTAGCGGCGTTCTCGCGATCGATTTCCCGCAGATTTTTGGGCGTAAATAACCCGCATTCCTTGAGTCCCTTGACATGATCTGGGGCGGTGCGGAAAGGGAAGTCTGTCCCGAATAGAATTTGCGACACCGGCACGACCTTCAGGAGCGCGGACATCGCCGCCGCGTTAGATGTCTGTGCAGTATCGTAATAGAGCTTGCTCGCCTCGGCCAAGAAGCCCTGTGGCAGCTGTGATGAAAATGCCGGGCTCTTAGCCAAATTGACGAACCGCTCGATCAGGAAGGGCATCGAGCCGCCGGCGTGCGAGAAGATGAAGCGAATGTTCGGGCAACGTCTAGTCGTCCCGCCGAAAACCAGTTGCGTGATCGCACGAGTCGTATCTGTCCCGTATTCGATTTCCGAATCTGGGATATTGGCGAGAACGTTTTTGCAGCAGTTGGCGGATTTCGGGTGAGTGTAGACGACGGCCCCGCGGCGATTGAGTTCGTCGAAAACCGGATCGAAAGCGCGATCGCCGAGCCATTTGTCACCATAGCTTGTATACATGGCCACGCCGTCGGCCTTGAGCGTGTCCAGGCCGTATTCGATTTCGCGCAGGCTGCCTTCAACGTCCGGCAGAGGCAAGTTCACGAACATACCGAAGCGGCCTCGATGATCCGCGACCAGCCGCGCAGCCTCCTCGTTGCAACTGCGAGCCAAGTGCCGGGCCGCTGCGTCGTCGCCATTCCACACACCGGGCGGCGCGAGCGATGTGATGGATGTCGCCACTCCGGCCGCGTCCATGTCTTCGATGTCTTTAGCAGGCGTCCAATTGAGAACCGGAGCCGAGAGGAGGTGCTTGGGGCCGAGTTCCGCTGCGTAACTGGCGGTGCGCCGCCAGCAAGCTCCCGGAAATCAAAACATTCGCACCGGCGGCGGCGAAGCCCACGAGGAATTCCCTGCGGCCCAAATCGGCCACAACGCGCAACGGATGGTTTACATTTTCTCCGACCTGATTCTCGTGGGTTATTCGTAGCTGTTTGCGAGCAGTAAAGTTCACAGGCACCCCCAAGCGCGTGTCTTTCTGCTGGGCTATCGAGGAGGCCACTTTACACTCCTTATAACTGCTGCGGCAAGGACGAGATTCCCACCGAAGCTCTTGCCGCTTCCGGAGAGGCTTGTGCGCCTGCGGCAGGAGGTGCTATAAGCAGCGTATTTGATGCGTGCTCGCCTAGGGGCATTCTCTTTATATGCGAGACGCAAACTCTGACTCCGGGGAGGGGCAATCCATGAAGAGACTTTGGCTTTCAGCGCTTGCAGTGCTCTTTTTTATCGTCGTAAGTGCGCCCCTTTCCGTGCGCGCCCAATCAGCAGATTCGGTGCGTGATTTTGTGCACGTGGCAGGTAGCTACCAGTTGACTCCCAACATCACCTACCGCACCGCGAACAACTGGGATGCGAAGCTGGACGTCTATCAGCCGCGCGGGTTGAAGGCTCCCAATACGACCCTCATGTTCTTTCACGGCGGCGGATGGACGAATGGAACCAAAGAAGCCTCGACTCTCTCGCTGCTTCCGTATCTGCAGATGGGCTGGTCCGTAGTGAACGTAGAATATCGAATGACAAATGTGGCGCTCGCTCCGGCGGCAGTGGAAGATGCGCGCTGCGCTCTACGCTGGATCTATCGCAACGCGGCACAATACAATTTCGACACGAGTAGAATCATCACTAGCGGCCAGTCTGCCGGCGGCCATTTGGCGCTGATTACTGGGGTCTTGCCGGCGTCGGCCGGGTTCGACGAACAACACCGAGGAAATGAAAGTGGCGGCTATCGTCGATTGGTACGGCATTGCCGACGTGAACGAATTGCTGAGCGGCGCCAATCAGCGATCCTGGGCCGTGGCATGGCTGGGCGCGCAGCCCAATCGGGAGGAACTGGCGAAGCAAGTGTCGCCGTTGACCTACGTACGTGCCGGGATTCCGCCGATCATCAGCGTGCATGGAGACGCGGATCCGGTTGTGCCTTATACCCAAAAACAGCGGCTTCATCAGGCGTTGGCGAAAGCGGGCGTGCCTCACGAGCTTGTCACCATCCCGAACGGCAAACATGGAGGGTTCACGGACGAAGAGAATCTGAAGGCATATGCCGTGATTCGCACTTTCTTGTCGCAGCACGGCCTGCCGACATCGACATCAGAGAAGGCAACGCCCCTCAGTGCGGGGCGTTAGGTGTGGATGCTGGCAGTGAATCAAGGCCTGTGATCAAATTTCCGGGACGCAGCTAGCGGCCGGTGTAGTTAGGGCGTTCCCGCTTTGCGAGCCGCGGGTGCCGGTTTGGCGAACTTCGAGGCATCGAGCGGAAGATTCGGCTGCACGGAACTGAGATCGGTGGTAGAACGTCCATCGGTCCAGGTCACGGTGTAGTGAAAGGGCATTTTCACCCCGGCGACGTCGCGATAGTCGGAGTAATCAACCTGCGTCGGATTAGTGCCAATCGCAGTGTTTGTATAGCGTACAAGCCGCACCAGCAGACCGGATTTCTTGTCGAAGTATAGCTTCACTGGAGTTTTCGCGGCACTGGTCCCTTGAACGACATCGACCTCCTTATCGTCGATGAAAGTGGGTGGGAATCCCGTGCGCCAGTCTGCGAGCGTTCGCTTGATTTGCGTAGGAAAACATAGCTCCGCGTCCAGCTTGGCGCCCTCCAGATTCCCCCCCGCCAGGACCAGCACGGGTAACGGCAAAAGCGTTCCCGTCGATGTCATCCAACCCGTGCGCCCATCATAGGTTCTGATACTGTCTCCTTGCGGGATATGAACGATCGCAGTCAGTTGATCCGGGGCCTTGGCATAGACTTCTACCGGAGCCTTTTCGTCTCCGGTATCAAAACCTTCATACGTTCCCTTGGCAACAAAGCTCGTGAGCTTGGCTAGTTGCTGTGCGCCGCCCAGCGCCTGGATATATTTGTCAAAGACTTGATCGGCGGAGGGCGCCCCGGACCTGGGTTCCCCGACAATTTCAACCTCGTTTGGGTCTTCCGGCGGCGGAGTTCCATATTGTTCCGCCAAACTCGGTATGGCCTTTGGGGCGTTCCCGCTACGGTGGCAGGAGTAGCAGGTCACGGTCTGCTTCCCGCCGAAATTTGCCGCGTTGATGGACTTAACCATCAGAATCATCTTGCGCGCAGTCTGCTTGACGGGGGTGTCCACGGCATATTTAGTAACGTCGCTGGCGGCCTCCACACTGTGGCAATCAATACAATTCATGCTCAAGGATGCAGCAATAAATCCCATTGTTCCCATAAATTCGTCCACGGTGAGTCCCCGGAGGACTTGAACGTTTTTGAAGATATCATCGGCCATTTGCGGCTTTTCCTCTGGCGCGCTCTGGCCGTTTGCCGGCGTACCGGCTAGCAGGCACGTGACCGCTATTACCAGGGCGCCGACAATGACTCGCTTCGACGTGAATTTCATGTTGCCTTCCTTACTCGCTGCGCATGCAGGAGCACGTCCGTACGCACCAGAGGATTCGGGATGGTTGCCGCTCAGGGCAATTTTCCCTTGAACCGGCGCATATCCTATCACGTTGAGTGATTCGGAAAAAAGAATGGCAAATCTATTCGCGGGACTTAGTTCTCGGGGTCCTTATCGAGATCTGCAGGGGCGGGTCCTTCTCCGTAATACCGCTTTCTGCCGACCACAACTTCCTTATCATCCGACACCTTCACCGTCTCGGCAGCGCCCTTCGCCAGACCGCCCTTACCCGGACACGCTCTTACCGTAACCGTTTTGCCGATGCTATCCACCAAATCCGCCCGGCGTGTCCCGGTTCTTTGCACCAGGCTGACCGAAGAGCCCTCAAAACGCCAACTCGTCACCTTGCCGCTGGGATCGGAAACCGTAGGATCTTGCGGTGACATCTTTGATTCGACGTTGAAGTAGATGTGCGGGTTTTCCCATTCCACCTTCGTCAGTGTTCCCGTAATGTAGATATATTTGCTTCCATCGAACTCGAACTGAAAGCCATGATGCGCGAATACGGGAATTGCCAGTAGTAGAGCAGTCGCGACTAAAAGGGCCAAATTCGTCACGATTGCGACCGGGAGTTGACGTCTCATGGGGAAATCTCCTTGTCCGAGTTGCGGGTTACCAGGATGAGCAGAATTTATCGGAATGCAAAACAAGTGTCAAGGTTTGGACTTACCGACCGCGGCATCCCGGACGCGATCGTTAAACCGATTTTCTTCCGAAGGCGCGCAAATCTCCTCAAAAATTGCTACCTTCACCCTTTCGAAGGCTATCGTGTCGGCCACCCAGGGCGCCGTATATGTTTTCGGGTCGGTCAAAGTCATGTCCAGTTGCAAGGTGTCAGCGTCCAGGCGCTTGTAGTGCTCGACGAGCATCATTTGATCACTGTGCGGGTCGCCGAAGTGGTCGAGCCAGGTCCTGTCGTCATAGCCAGTGGACTCCACGACGAAGGTATCTCTGTCCCAATGCCCGATGGAGTATCCATTCCAGGCGGGGTCCGGGTCCTTTGGGAGTGCCCGCCCGTCCGTCCAGATCGTACGCCACAAATCGTGGTACTGCATATGCTGCAACACCCGGTCAGATACCTGAACGAATTCAAAGGGCCTCAGATTCGCTTCCCAAAGATCGCGTGGATAACCCAGCGGTTCGCAAGTCGAAACCAGGTCATTCCCCAATCCAGGAGGAACGGATCTGGGGCCGTAACTCGGTTCGGTGGCTTCGAACTTTGCTTTTCCCCACGCTGTCATAGGAGGCGGGAAACTCTGCGCCCTCATCTCGCCCGGGAGGCTCTTGTCCTGGATGTTTAGCCTCTTATCGTTCAGGGAGTGTCTTTCAAAATTGGCTTTAGTAGGCATGGACCAGACGCCAGAGAGGTCATGAGGATTAAAAGGCTTGGGTGCCGAGAGTTCCTTCGGCAACTCTTCCGGTTTCCAGGCTCCCGGCGCGTAACCCTTGGTGCCGTAAGTCTGAGCAAACGTGGCGCCGGAGAAAGCCACCAGTGACACCACTATACTCAGTGAATTCAGAGAATGTTTTCGCATGTTTAGCTCCGATTTGCTAGGCCAATAACTGCTTTAATAAGTGGAATCGTCGCGCTCGCCATTTCCCTTAACGCCCTTTCCGGAGAGCACTTTGCCATCGGCAAGTACCAGGTGGTCAAGCGTCATGCGCGGCGCGCCGGACTTGGCGGGGTGGCCGGTAACGGTAATTTTGTCTCCCGGCTTGAAGGTGTTTCTCGCAAAGCCGGCGCCGGACATCTGGTGGGGATTACCTAGTTCGGCGCCCCAATGCTCCACGTTGCCTTTATCGTCTGTCACGTCAAAGAGAAGCCCGCAATGCGGATTGGACCAGAGCCAGTCCGTCACTGTGCCTTTCACCGTAACGAGTTTGTCCACCTCGTATGCGACGCCCGTTCCGTGGTGTGCCATCAGAGGAGCTGAAACCATTAGGAGCCCCAAAACCACAGCGCCATAGCCCACGAATTTCATACGTCACCTCCGGCAAATAAAGGCAGAAGTTGCTCTGCAGCGGGCCGAGAACATGGCCCAGAACACCAAGCGACTACTTTTGTGCTTGCAGCCGGTCCCTCTGCTGCTTCAAAGCGTGAAGTTCCTCGTCATCATGGCCATTGACCCCGCAGTACCACTCCAGCAACGCCTCGTGACCGAGCGAGTAGCGACGCGGGGCGGAGGTCCACGGTTTTGCCAGCACTTTGGGATCTTCGATCGTGACTTGGTAGATTAAGTAGTTCAGCGAGGGACGGGTGATGCGCTCGATTACATGTTCCTGGTCGCTGTGAAACTGCCATTGCTCGCTGTTCCAGACCCTCTCGTCAATCGCGATCGTATCGATCACAAGCGTATCTCCGTCCCAACGAGCTACAGATTCGCCGTTGAACTTGGGATCAGGATCTTGGCTGTGCGCACGCGGGTCGGTAGG
>QHYS01000148.1:0-1611 GCA_003223325.1 Acidobacteriota bacterium | reverse complement strand
ATGCGGCATGCAATTCCGTGAGAGCTTGAGGATCTCCATATCGAGAGCGGCTATCTTCTGTTCCCGGGGCAGCTTATCAAAAGAAGAGGGGGCGCGAGTTTCGGCCACGAGGTTCGCCTGCTGTTGCTTGATCTTTTCGGCCGCCCAGGGTTGGAAGGAAGGCTTTTCTTCCGGCGTCACTTTGGGATCAAATTCACGTTGGTTCGGATCAATGACCCCGAAAGAACCGACCAGCGTAGCATCTTCTTTTCCGAGAAGGCCCTTGAACCAGACTCCGGAAAAGTTCGGATGCCCATCTGTCAGGCGAGGTGTGGGCCCGCCATCGGGCAGGGGCTTCGAAGGCTCCCGCCGGGCATAGCCTGGAGTCGATAGTTGTCCCTTCTTCTCTTGAGCGCTGGCACACAGACAGACCGTGCACAAAGACGCCAGTAAGCTCAATGTAAGAAAAACCTTATTCGGAAAATACCCCGTCATCTTGCCTCTCGATGATGGAACGTCAGAGAATCGTCGCCGCCGAAAAACACCGCGCGCAAACTGAACCACTAGTCGGCGCAGAAGCTTAGCGGCTCGATTCTTTACTGATTTCTTCTGCCAGCCGTTTTCTCGTTTCCTTCAAAGCCCGTACTTCCTCATCGCCGTCTGGATTGATCCCACAATACCATTCGTTCAAAGGATCGCTGCTAACGGACAGCGAAAATTTATGAGGTGCAGAGACCCAGGGCTTCGTCAGCACCTTGGGGTCCTCGACCGTGATTTGGTAGATCAGATAATTCCGTGAAGGACGAGTGAAGCGCTCGACCACATGTTGCTGGTCGCTGTGGATCCATCCCGCGCCGTCGTTCCAGGTCCTCTCATCGAGCCCGACCGTGTCGATCACGAGCGTATCCCCATCCCAGCGAGCCACGGATTCGCCGTTGAACTTCGGATCAGGATCTTTGCTATGCGCGCGCCCGTCGATAGACACCACGCGCCAGTCGTGATTCAGTTCGGTGAGTTGCACCAAGGTCCCAGGCGTCGCCACCAATTGCATCCCGTGCATGGCCCCCACCAAGGTGATGCCCGGAACGCCGTGCGGCATGCACTCCCTCTCCAGTCTCGCGATCTCGGTATCGATGGCGGCAAGCTGCTGTTCCTTGGTCATCTTCGAGAGCGCTCCTGCCGCTGGTCCCCGGCCCATCTGCTTGACCTTCTCAGCAGCCCAGGGCCGGAAGGAAGGTTTTTCCTCTGGTGTCACCTTGGGATCAAACGGCCTCTGCGCCGGGTCGCCTTGCGTCGCAGCCGACTGCGCGAGCCTCGCGTCTTCTTTACCCAGCGCGCCTACAAACCAGATTCCCGAGAGGTCCGGACGGCCGTCCGCCAGGCGCGGCGCGGGCCCGCCATCGGGCAGCGCCTTTGAAGGCGCCTTTGCAGCTCCAGCATAGGGCGGCGCGGATGGTTGCCCTTTATCCTGCTGAGCGCTCGCACGCGGAGAGCTCGTGCATACCAGCGCCGAGACACAAGCTATGGTCACAAGAGAATTAGCCAGATGTAGTTTCATGTGGATTCTCGCTGTTTGTATGTCTATGGAACGTTTCTGATATATAAACCGTTTCAGACCCAAAAATCCACGAA
>QHYS01000147.1 GCA_003223325.1 Acidobacteriota bacterium | reverse complement strand
AACATCCTCTCGTCCCCGAAACAGAGAACGGAACAGGGCGATTTTGGCCTTGGCGGGTGAAAGTCGATTCACGCCAGCTTGCTCCGGGATAGGCAATCCGACCGGTGTGGTCACGACTATATTTACATTTTGCATCTCCGCAAAACTCCAAGCTCAATCGAAATCCGCCATGAGCTTCGGCCGACGAGATCGTCATCGGTTCGATCTTGCTTCCCGGCCTCGATCGGCGGGATTCTACGGGTCCGTTTGCGGTTTAGGCTCCGGGCGAGTACTAAGCCACACCTGGGGAGGGCGAAACCCACTCACTCAACAAACCGACCACCAGGGCGCAGCCAGAACATCCTGTGCTAACCACTGGAACGTCTCACCTGTATGTAGCAACAAGCCCGCTCGGGACGCTCTGCCATATTCAGTCCGGAACGAGCGCAGCGTCGCGGCGTCGGCCAGGCGCGGCCGCGACGTGGCCTTGATTTCGATGGGTAGAACCCGGCCGCCAACTTCAATGACGAAATCCACTTCCTCACCCGTTGTCGTTCGCCAATACAGAATTTCCGTCTGCTCGGTCCGCCCGTCACGCCAGCACAGCAGATCATGCAGCACGATGTTCTCGAGGTGTGCGCCATTTAGTTCGGGAATGCCAGCCAAATGAAGGCCCAGGCCGACGTCACCCCAATAGAGTTTAGGAGTCTTGATGAGGCGCCTAGTGCGATTCACAGAATACGCCGGGACTTGAATGAGCAGCAAGGAAGTTTCGAGCAGGCGTACTGCGATCGAATTGACCCTGATCTTGTTGTGGGTTACGGGTGTGGGTTGTAGCCGCTGGTCGAATTTCAGGTTTTTGAGCCGTTGGTCGTGGGTTCGACCCCTACCAGCCATTTTCTTGGCTGGCGGAAACTTAGAAAATTGGCGAGGGGGCAAAAGGGGCAAATAACCCTAACGACGCGGTTCGTGTATATCTATTCGGCGGCACGAGTGAAAACCGGATCCATAAATTCCCGCCAAACTTTGCCAATCCTTCAAACGACGTTTCGATCCGAGTACCGGGCCTGGCACTGCACACCACATTGCCCGTTTCAAAGTAGACAGCTTCCGCGGCGGAGTCATCTGAAAGACACGACAAAATCACATCAACATCGCTAGCCAACTCTCCAGGATCTGGCGCAACTCTGGCACCCAGGGCTGATAGCTCTGCGGCTTTTGTGTGATCCCGATCGTAGACTATCACTGGAAAACCGGTAGCAACCAGCCGCCGCGCGATCCTTGACCCCAGGTATCCGAGTCCGATGAATCCCAACCGGCTGCGAAGAGTGATCTTTTCATCGGGTAACATCGATCCCTTCCTGTTCAGCCTCTGAAATTGGCTGGTCGTCGTCACCGCCTCCCGGTCATGACAGTAAAATGCACGCGGCTTTCCACTCAATGGCAGCTAATCTAGCGGCCTAGCGGCCTGTCTTCAGCGTTATGAATGGTTGGGCGTTTAGGATGGCGTTGTGAAAATTCGATGCGGCGTCCTACAGTTGACAGAACGTCCGCATATTGACTTGACGTCACTGACCTGCGACTAGCAACCTTGCGTCGATCTCTTGTACCGCCGAACGCGCGGAAAAGCTACATTGCTTTCAGAACATAATGCGATCGGAGTACAAGCCTTCGTATACATTCTCATGATCACCACCTGGATTGATCCTCGGAGGCAGAGGACAAAGTCAAAGAGCGACCAGTGGAATATGCAAAGGCCTCTCTGAAGCGAACTGCCAAATCTCGAAGAAAATGTACGGAGCGGATTCATGCGACTCTTATGGCAGCGTAGAACGAATGTTTGGCGACGGAAATTGGGATGGGAGGCCAGGAGACAAACCCTTTGATGCGGAAGAAACTTGACAAATAAGGTCTCATAAACGACTGTGATGGCGTGGAACGGGCGATCGAAACAGCAGCCGACGAAAATACTGGAACCTCCTTATCGACCGGAAGGGACCAGTGGCATCTGACACTATTGCCATCTCGCGTGTGAAGTGCTGACGAATTGCCGTAGGAGGCTGAGCTATGGAAACCAGCCGGCGAGATTTCCTGAAGGTCGCAACGTTTGGGGGCGCGGCCACGACTGTTTTCGGATTCGACCTCAGACCTGCCTACGCGCAACTCCGTGAACTGAAAATCGCGCGTGCAACAGAGACGCGCTCGACTTGCCCTTATTGCTCGGTAAGTTGCGGCGTGATCATCTACACGCTCGGCGACAAAGCCAAGAACGTTACGCCTCAAGTGATCCACGTTGAGGGCGATCCCGACCATCCCATCAATCGAGGGACTCTCTGTCCGAAAGGTGCTTCGCTCGAACAGGACATCCTCAATGACCGCCGCCTGCTGAGGCCTCAAGTGCGCCGCCCCGGTGCTACCGATTGGCAGGACATCTCCTGGGACGACGCGTTGAATGAGACCGCGCGCTGGGTCAAGATGACGCGGGACGACACGTTCGTTGCAAAAGACGCACAGGGTCACACCGTCAACCGCTGTGAAGGGATCGCCTGGACCGGCGGCTGCACGGATACGAATGAATTCAATTACCTGGTCGTCAAGACCATGCGCAGCCTGGGGGTCTGCTACCTGGAAAACCAGGCTCGTGTTTGACACGGCCCCACGGTCTCAAGTTTGGGACCTACTTTCGGACGCGGGGCAATGACCAATGGCTGGATCGACATCAAGAACACCGACATGATGATGATCATGGGTGGTAATCCAGCCGAGAACCACCCATGCGGCTTCAAGTGGGCCATCGAAGCCAAACGGGATCGTAATGCCAAATTGATCGTGGTTGATCCGCGGTTTACCCGCACAGCTTCCACTGCTGATCTGTTTCTGCAGATTCGCGCCGGCACAGACATCGCCTTTCTGGGCGGTTTGATCAACTACGCGCTCGAGAACAACCGCATTGCCAAGGAATACCTCATTAATTACACGAATGCGCCCTTCCTGATTCAGGAAGGCTTCAAGTTGCCGGAGGACGGCCTCTATTCCGGATTTGATGAAGCGACCAAAACCTATGACAAGGCTACGTGGAATTACCAGCCAGGTGGCGAGGTGTCTGGAAAAGTGGCTGAGGGCGATCCTCTGGCCGCAGCGGCGCCACCGACGCTGCCGCCCAACGTCGCTTACGATCTCATGCTGCAGCATCCGCGATGCGTCTTGCAGCTCCTGAAAAAGCACTACTCGCGCTACACCCCCGAAGTTGTGGAACGCATCACCGGCATCCCGAGGGCGCAGTTCCTGAAGGCGGCCGATCTTTTCACTTCTGTCCGCAAAGATGGCGACCTTAAAAAAGTGGCAACCATCATCTACGCGGTCGGATGGACCCAACACACCTTCGGCACGCAAATCATACGCACCGCGGCGATGCTGCAGCTTCTGATGGGCAACATCGGACGGACTGGCGGCGGCGTGAATGCGCTGCGTGGCCATTCCAATATTCAAGGCGCCACCGATATGGCCGGTATTTTCGATAACCTTCCCGGGTATCTCAAGGTTCCCGTGCCTGCTGATAGCGATCTGGCCGCTTACCTGAAGCGGATAACCCCAACGTCTTCGAAGCCGGGTCCTTGGGATTCCTTCAACTATTGGTCCAACACGCCAAAATTTGCCGTCTCGTTTCTGAAGGCCATGTACGGCGATGCCGCAACCAAACAGAATGACTTCGCCTTTCACTACCTGCCAAAGATTGACCGCAATTATTCGTGGGTGGAAATCTGGGACAACATGTATCGCGGCTCGATCAAGGGCATGCTGGCCTTCGGAATGAATGGCGTAATGATTGGGCCGGACCAGCAAAAGAATATTGACGCGCTGAAGAAGGCCGACTGGCTCGTCGTGGGCGAGATTTACCCGGATGAAACCAGTGAATTTTGGCGTGCCCCTGGCATCACAGCGGATGAGATGAAGAAGATCAATACCACGGTGTACCGGCTGCCGTGCGCAGGATTCGCCGAGAAAGACGGGAGCATGACGAATTCGGCACGCTGGCTGCAGTGGAAAAACGCCGCGGTGCCTCCGCCAGGCGAGGCCCGGCTTGATCAAGACATCGTCGCGCAAATATTCTTACGGGTCCGCGACCTCTATAGGAAAGAAGGCGGCAAATTCCCGGACCCGATTCTAAATCTGACTTGGCCCTACATTGATCCCGAACATCCAGCGCTTAGCGACCTTGCCAAAGAAATTAACGGAAAGGCCGTTGCCGATATAACTGATCCGGCCACGAAACAGACCATCAGGGCGGGCCAACAGTTACCCGGCTTCGCATTCCTCAGAGATGACGGAAGCACGTCCTGCGGCAATTGGATCTATTCCGGTTGCTGGACGGAAGCCGGCCCGCAATTAGCGAGGCGCGGGACCGAAGATCCATCAGGCTTGGGTATCTATCCGAACTGGGCGTGGTCCTGGCCGGCGAACCGACGCGTCTTGTACAACCGGGCCTCGTGTGACCCTGCTGGAAAGCCCTGGGATCCAGACCGTCGACAAATCTGGTGGGATGAAGATTCACACAAGTGGATCGGCAACGATGTCCCGGACTTCAAACCCGATTCCAATCCCAAGGACCACATGGGTCCTTTCATCATGAACCCGGAGGGCGTCGGCCGCATTTTCGGACCGCTCGCAGCTTTCGCCGATGGACCTTTCCCGGAGTATTACGAGCCAATCGAAAGTCCGATTGCAAATCCTTTACATCCGAATCAGTCAAGTAACCCCGTCGTGAAGAAGTTCAACACCCCGATGGACAAGTACGGCACTATCGAGCAGGGTTTCACTGTGGTATGCACGACCTATCGTCTGACCGAGCATTATCACTACTGGACCAAGAACAATCCTATGAACGTCCAGCTCATTCCCGAGCCCTTCATCGAGATTCCTGTCGAGTTGGCGGATGAAATGGGAATCCGTGGCGCGCAAAAAATCAAGGTCACCAGCGCACGGGGCACCTACATCGCGAAGGCATTTGTCACTCGCCGCATCAAACCGATGACCATCGACGGCAAAAAGGTTTATCAGATCGGCTTGCCAATTCACCAAGGGTTCCGCGGCATTCAGGAAGACGCGGAGAAAGACGCACGTACTCCCGCCAATCTGCTGACGCCGACCGTTTACGATCCCAACGCATATACCCCGGAGTTCAAAGGCTTTCTTGTAAAGGTTGAAAAGGCCTGAGGCGAGCCCCGTATGAGCCAAGCAACCTTAGAAATTCGACGAATCTCAGGACATGCCGGCTCCGTTCCGGGCGCTGGTCTGAGGCGAGAATTTGAAGTCTGTAAGTTAATCGACACCACGACGTGCATCGGTTGTAAGGCGTGCGAAGTTGCCTGCCTGGAGTGGAACGGTCTCACCTTCAGCGAAACGACCTTCAATAACTCCTACCAAACCATGCCCGAAACGCAGTGGAACTACTGGAACTTGATCAAGTTCAACGAGCACGAGCGCGACGATGGCACCTTGCAACTCCTGATGCGCAAAGATCAGTGCATGCACTGCGAAGAGCCGGGCTGCCTCGCGGCGTGCCCGGCGGATGGCGCCATCGTGCAGTACGTAAACGGCATCGTAGACTTCCAGCAGGACCATTGCATCGGCTGCGGCTACTGCATGACCGGTTGTCCCTTCAATATCCCGAAGTTCAGCCCTACGGCGCGCAAAGTATTCAAGTGCACGCTGTGCGTGGACCGGGTCACGCAGGGGCTTGAACCTGCCTGTATCAAGTCCTGCCCCACCGGTTGTCTGCACTTCGGCACCAAACCCGAGATGAAAGCACTCGCAGAAACTCGCGCGGCTCAGCTTCGCCAAGAATCGGGTTTTGCCCACGCCGGCGTGTATGATCCGGCTGGCATCGCTGGGACACACGTCATTTATGTGCTCCACGACGCCACCAATCCGGAAGCGTACGGCGGTTTACCGAACGACCCCCGCATTCCGTGGACCGTCAAACTTTGGAAGACTCCGCTCAAATGGATCGGAAATCTTGCGATTGTCGCGGGCTTGGTGGGAGTCGTGGGGCACTATTTACGCTTCGGGCCGAAGCTCCCGCCTGAGGAGGAGGAGAGACCATGAGCGCCTCAGCTGTTCTGCCGGACGGGCGCATTTGCCGCTACTCGCTCCGAGAACGAGTGGTGCACTGGATCGCCGGCATCTCTTATTTATATCTCCTGTTGACGGGCCTCGCGTTTTGGTCGCCGTGGCTCTTCTGGCTCGCAACGTTATTCGGTGGCGGAACCGTTTCGCGTGAGTTACATCCCTGGGCCGGCCTGGTATTCGTGATCGCCGTAGGTTTCATGTATGGTTTGTGGGCAAACCAGATGCACACGACGCAGACGGATAGGGAGTTTTGGCGCGCGCTGCCTCATTACGTCCGCAACGAAGATGAAGAGGTTCCCCCGGCCGATCGTTTCAACGGAGGACAAAAGGTCCTGTTCTGGGGCTTCTTCTGGTGCGGAATCTTCCTGCTCCTTTCTGGCCTCATTTTGTGGTTTCCCCCTCTGATTCCCTGGAGCCTTCGCTACTTCCGATATGCTGCCGTGATCATTCACCCGGTTGCCGCGCTGCTAACGATCGGTTTGTTCATCATTCATGTCTACATGGGTACAGCTTTGGAACGAGGCTCATGCCACTCGATGGTTCGCGGAGACGTCTCCGCGGGCTGGGCGAGAAAATTTCATCCCGCCTGGTACGATCGCTTGATGCGAGCGCCGCATTAGGGAAATGAATAACGCAAAATGGGACGTGCGGATAGAGCGCGCTCGCAAGCTCGCTGTCAATTATCCGTTCGCTTCCGAAGGGCTGCGCTTCTACGAGCGCCTTACTCGCTTCCACAAGTCGGCCTATAGTCAAATCGAAGCCGCATGCGGTACAGCGAAACGTGACCGGCCGCCTGCCATGCTGCGGCGGGAATTTGACACCTTTCTGCTGCTTCCACAATTCGCTCCATTCCTCTCTGCCATCACGGAGATCGCGCCGGTTCCTCTGGCTCGGTTTGCAAGCGAGTTCCGCACGAGAAGCGGCAGCTATTGGCAACAAACCCTCGTGCGGTTTTGGGAAGATGGGTCGGGCGGACAGATGAACTCCGAACCTTTCGAAGCAATACTCTCCTGGCTGTTCTTGCGGCCCTATGCGGAGTATCTTGCGGATCACACGAAGTCGACGGCGCCCAAAGGCACGCCCTCCCTCTGTCCGCTCTGTGGCGGCAAACCGCAGGTGGGAGCGCTGCGACCGGAGGGCGACGGAGCCACGCGTTCACTAATTTGCTCGCTGTGTGCAACAGAATGGGAGTACCGGCGGATTGTGTGTCCCGCGTGCGGCGAAGAAGACGTGCACAAGCTCGCCATATACACCGCGAAGGAATTTAACCATGTCCGTGTAGAAGCCTGCGACAGCTGCCGTAGCTATCTTAAGACAGTTGATCTCACCAAAGATGGCCACGCCGTGCCAGTTGTGGACGAGCTTGCGACCATCCCACTCGACTTGTGGGCCGCCGAACACAGCTACCAGAAGCTGCGAACCAATGTGCTTGGACTTTAGTATCGATCCATTCAAGGAAGAGCCGCACGCAGGAGTTTGCGAGTCGTTGGTTAGGGCCACCGGGCAGCCCTTGGAAAGGAGTTCCTTTGGAAGACGCCCTGACGGTCCACCGCCTGCATTTCGCCTTCACGGTTACGTTTCATTACATTTTCCCGCAGCTCACTATGGGTCTGGCGCTGTTGATTTTTCTCCTGAAGACGATTGCCTTACGCAGAGGCGATGAACACTACAATCGGGCTGCGCGCTTCTGGGCGAAGATTTTTGGGATCAGCTTTGCGCTCGGCGTCGTCACCGGCATCCCGATGGAATTCCAGTTCGGCACGAACTGGTCAGAGTTCTCCAAGGCGGCGGGGGGAGTGATTGGCCAGACGCTAGCTATGGAAGGTGTGTTTTCATTCTTCCTCGAATCCACATTCTTCGGCCTGTTTCTTCTCGGCGAAAAGCGGCTCGGACCAAAAGGCCACTGGGTCTCATCCCTGATGATGTTCCTGGGGTCTTGGCTTTCCGGCTACTTGATTGTGGCCACAGATGCATGGATGCAGCACCCGGTGGGCTATGCACTCAGTCCAAACGGCCAATTCCAGCTCACCAGTTTCTGGGCGCTTGTGCTGAATCGGTGGGCGCTCTGGCAGTACTCACACACCATGCTCGGCGCCGTAATTACGGGGAGCTTTACGATGGCCTCGGTGGGTGCTTTCTATCTCCTGTCGCGCACGCATGAGGACTGCGGGCAATTGTTCATTCGCCTGGCGGTGATCGTCGGAGTCATCGCTGCCTTCCTGCAGCTTTTTCCCACCGGAGATGGCCAGGGCACAATGCTTGCCCGCTACCAGCCGACCACCCTGGCAGCGATGGAAGGTCTCTTCGAAACGCAGGAAGGAGCGCCGCTCGCAATTCTCGGCCAGCCCGATATGGTCAACCGGCGGCTCGACAATCCCCTGATTGTCCCGAAAGCGCTGAGCTTCCTAACTTATCGCGTTTGGTCTGCGAAGGTGGACGGGATGGACAAATTCCCGCCGCAGGATTTGCCCGATAACATCACGCTTCTCTACTACAGCTACCACGTGATGGTCGGCCTGGGGACAATGTTCATCGCTGTCTTGCTGCTCTCGGCGTGGAAGCTCTGGCGAAAGACGCTTTACGAATCGCGCGGCATGCTCTGGGCTTTGCTGCTCTCACTTCCATTTCCATTCATCGCCAACACCGCGGGATGGATCACGGCGGAGGTCGGTCGGCAGCCCTGGCTGATCTTTGGCCTGATGCGCACGCGGGCGGGCGTGTCGCCGCAAGTTTCCGCGGGCAATGCCTGGTTCACTTTGATCGGATTCATGGGGCTGTACACCGTGCTGGCGATTCTCTTCCTCTTCCTGGTGTTTCGAGAAATCGAGCGCGGGCCTGCGCTGGAAGCCAAGAGCGCCTGAGGAGCAAGTAGAATGGGGAACATCTGGTTCTGCCTTGTCGCCTTGATGTTGATGGTGTACGTCGTGCTCGATGGATTCGACCTCGGCGCCGGCGCCGTTCATTTGTTCGTTGCAAAGACCGACACTGAGCGGCGCCAGGTGATCCGTTCGATCGGCCCGGTTTGGGATGGAAACGAAGTCTGGCTCATCGCCGCAGGCGGGACGCTCTACTTCACTTTTCCCTTGGTTTATGCCTCGAGCTTCAGCGGCTTCTACCTCCCGCTGATGATGGTGCTCTGGCTATTCGTGCTGCGAGGCATTTCGGTGGAGTTCCGCACCCACGTGGAAGGCCCTATCTGGACGGGCTTCTGGGATGCCGTATTTTCTCTGGCGAGCTTGCTGCTCGCCGTTTTCTTCGGCGCCGCTCTCGGCAACGTGGTCCGGGGCGTTCCGCTCGATTCGCAAGGGCGCTTCTTCGAGCCGCTGTGGACAGATTTCCGCATCGGTCGAGAGACCGGTATCCTCGACTGGTACACCCTCCTTGTTGGTGTTGCGGCGCTTTGTGCGCTGCTGCTACACGGTGCACTTTGGGTCGCCTTGAAAACGGAAAATGCTGTGTACGAGCGCGCGCGGCGGCTTGCGCGCTTCGCCTGGTTCGGCATCGCAATTTTGACCGTCGTCGTCACCGCGGTAACGTTCCGCATCCAGCGGATTGTTCCGGGTAATTTTTCGACGCGTCAGTGGGGTTTCCTCTTTCCCGTCATTGCTCTGGCGGGACTGCTGGGCGTGGCATGGTCCCTGATTCGCAAGAAGGACGCGCGCGCGTTCGGCAGTTCCTGCGCGTATCTCGCCGGCATGCTCGCGAGCGTAGCCTTCGGCCTGCACCCCTACGTGCTTCCGGCGAGCACCAACAGTGCTTATGCCCTGACGGTTGAAAACGCGAAAGCTCCAGAGTACGGCCTGCGCATTGGCTTGATCTGGTGGGCGATCGGAATGTTCCTGGCGACCGGCTATTCCGTGTTCAGCTATCGGCGCTTTGCCGGGAAGGTGAGTTCTGCGGCGGAAGAGCAAGGCTACTGAAGTCTATCACCAATGTCCTGCCCGGCGGCTAACTAAACTGAGGACCACGCAGGATTTCGGAATCTATTTTGAATCGTCAAACAAGAGCTCAAAACTTATCTCTGCGATCGGCTGCAACCAAAACACAAGCTGATCATCCAATTCCTTATGTCGGGAGTTGCAAAGATGCAAATTGGTGTTGACAGCTTTGCGGCGGCCATACCCGACCCGGCCACGGGTCTGGCGCTCAAGTCCGTCGAGCGCATGCACAATCTCTTAGAAGAAATTGAGCTCGCCGACCGGGTCGGTCTCGACGTTTTTGGCATCGGAGAACATCACCGGGCCGAGTTCCTGGATTCTGCCCCGGCCGTGATTTTGGCTGCCGCCGCCACGCGCACGAAAGACATTCGCCTTACAAGCGCCGTTACCGTTCTCAGCGCCGCGGACCCGGTTCGCGTCTTCCAGGAATTTGCCACGCTGGACCTGATCTCGCGTGGTCGTGCGGAGATTGTCGCCGGTCGGGGCTCTTTCGTGGAGGCCTATCCGCTCTTCGGTTTGCGTCTGGAAGACTACGATTCGCTTTTCTCAGAAAAGCTGGATCTGCTCCTCAAGATTCGCGAGAACGCCGACGTTCACTGGTCTGGCAAGCATCGCGCGCCACTGACCGGGCAAGCGGTCTACCCTCGTCCACTGCAAAACCCGCTGCCCATTTGGATCGGTGTCGGCGGGACTCCGGCCTCCTTCGCACGCGCCGGTGTGCTCGGACTTCCCCTGATGGTCGCGATCATCGGTGGCGAACCCAGACGATTCCGTCCATTGATCGACCTCTACCGCGAGGCCGGCCGCCGCGCCGGTCACCCTGCTGAGAAGCTCATTGTGGGTCTCCACTCCATCGGATTCTTGGGAGACAGTACGACGCAGGCTGCGGATGACTTTTATCCAGGGTATGCGCACACGTTCACCGAAATCGGAAAGGAACGCGGCTGGGCTCCGACCACTCGGGCACACTTTGACGCTGAGCGCCGAGCCACGGGTGCGCTGTTGATCGGCGATGCCGAAACGGTCGCGGAGAAAATTATGTACGTAAATGAAGTCCTCGGCGGCATCTCTCGCCTAACGTTCCAGATGGGCGTCTCGACGCTCCCGCACGACAAGATGTTACGATCCATCGAAATCCTGGGCACCCGCGTCGCGCCCATCATCCATCAGGAGCTCACTGCTATCCCCGCGGGGGCCTGATACAGGGACCATGAGCGGAGAATGTTTGTTCTGGCTCCAGCTTTCGCCAAGTCCTGCTGTTATCCGCACGCGCAAACATTTGGGCCTCAAACCGACCGTGTAAGGGCCGAAGGTGGGAAAAACCGACATTCCCTTATGCTCGTTTTCAAATGCGACGGAGCACTAAGCATTTCCGGTAAGTCCCTGAAATTCTGATCGCTCTTGTTTTGAACTCTACGATTGTTCAAGCGAACGAAATGAGTAGGTTCATAGACGTGGTCGTCAGTCAAATTGCAACGGGCGTCAGCAAAACTGCAATGAGAGCAAAACCCGATGTGTGCTTTTAATGTATATTTGCTATGAACTTTAAATGACGTCTGCAACGAGATTTTCGATTGCCGACGCGCTGTAGGCTCATCAGGAGCCACCAGAAAACGCGGGAGTACCGTCGTAAAGGAGCACCCCATGAGCCCGATGAGCCGGCGGATATTTGTAAAAGGCGCGACACTCACCCCGCTCGCTTTGTCTTCTTTTCCGGGGTTGGGTCAGCGAACCGCCACGCCAGGCGACCGCTTCGATATCGTCGTCGCCGGTGCCGGACACAATAGCCTGGTCTGCGCCGCGTATTTGGCAAAGGCTGGCAATAGAGTGCTCGTGCTGGAAGGTAGGCCGACCATCGGCGGCGGCTGCAAGACTCAGGAAGTTTGCCTGCCTGGTTTCAAAGAGGATCTTTGTTCGAGCGTGCACGGCAATATTCGAAATAGCCCCGTTTATCGCGAACTCAGTCTTCAGGAGTACGGCCTCGAGTATCTCGAACCCGACCCAGTCATGCACATTCCCTTTTTGGACGGTGCATCCCTCACCGTCTGGCGGGATGTAGACCGCACCTGCGAATCAGTCGCCAAAATTTCAAAGAAGGATGCCGAGACGTTTCGGCGTTTGGTGCCAGAATTTCGCAATAGCGAACGCAATGCCGGAGGCGAGAGCGCGCGCAGAGGCGGTGCTCCAGCCGGATTCATCCAGCGCCTTTCCGCCATGTCTGGTTACGAGGCGGTCAAGGCAATCTACGAAAGCGAACACATGCAGGCCGCGAATCTCTCAACCGGGCATTTTGGTGGAGTCCCAGGCGGCGACATCGGCACCGGAGCTCAGGCTTTTTCGATGATGGTTGAGCTGAATGGCCGCCCCATGGCCAAGGGCGGGTCCGGCATGCTCAGCGTGGCGTTGGGGCGGTTTATCGAAGCGCACCATGGCGTGGTTTTGACGAATAAGCCTGTCGCCAACCTGATCATTGAGAGTGGCAAATGCGCCGGTGTGGAATGCGTGGACGGCAGCCAATATCGCGCGATCAAAGCGGTAGTCTCCACAATCCACGTAAAGCACCTGATCAATATGGCGCCGCGCCAGCTGTGGGGCGATGAGTTCAACCGCGACATCGCGATTTTCCAGCCCGAGCACGCTATGTTTTCGTTTCACTACGCCAGCTCGGAAACGCCCAAATATCCTCTCGGCGGCGGTCAAACCATCTCCACTACTGAAGCCGCCATCATGGAACATCCGGAAAGTGTTCTCGTTCTCAATGATTACAACGCGCGCGGCGTGCCGTTCTTGGAGGATATGCCGCTGCAAATCGTGAGCCCTTCAGTTGCCGATCCGACGCGCGCTCCGGCTGGATACCATACGGTGAAAATCGAAGGGACAATGCCTTATGCGCTCAAGGAGGGTCCCAAGCATTGGGACGTCATCAAGGAAGAAGTTGCCGCGACGGTCTTCAAACGGCTCACTCGCGTCGCGCCCAATCTCACTCCGGACAAAATTCTTGGCAAATTCCTCGAAAGCCCACTGGACATCGAACGCATGAATCCTGCCATGTGGCGCGGCAGCGCTCACCATGGCGACCGGCGCCTGCCTCAATTCGTGCCTTACAAATTGCCCATATCCGGCTTGTACCAAACCGGCGCCTGCACCGCTCCCGGCGGCTCGATCACCGCTCTCCCCGGCCGCAACGCCGCCGCCGCTCTGTTAAGCGATTTGGGCACGAGTCTTGAGGAAGTGAACAAAGGTGACAGAAAAGATGCATAGCACGGGCAGAACTGCGGCTTTGTTCGTCGCTGTTGCGGTCTTGCTCCTCGCTGGCTTCGCAGCGCGCGCCCAACAAGCCCAGCAACGCGCGCAGCCTGCCGGGCAAGAAATTCGGGACAACATCGCGCCTCATCCTGCGCCCGAGCAGCCGATCCCATTCAGCCATAAATTACACATCGCTCAGGGCCTGAGATGCCAAACCTGCCATACCAATCCCGATCCCGGTAGCGAGATGACTTTTCCTGCCACGAGCACCTGCATGATGTGCCACACGAGCGTTGCGAAAGACCGGCCTGCGATTATGAAGCTCGCCGACTTCGAAAAATCCAATCAGGCGATTCCCTGGGTGCGTGTCTACCAAGTGACTCCCGGCGTCACATGGACGCACCGCGCACATTTGCAAGCCGGCATGCGGTGCACGATGTGTCACGGTGACGTCGCCCAGCTCGAGGTCATGGCCCAAAACACCAGCGTGACCGCGATGGGTAGCTGCATCAGTTGCCATCAGGCCCATAACGCCCCCACCGTCTGCTCCACCTGCCACGCCTGGCCCTCCACTTAGGTACATCGCGCAATCCAACTGACGCGAGTCACCAGTGAAGATTGAAGCAGTCTCTCCGCTGTTCGCCGCATTCCGATCCGAAGGGATGGACACGAACGAAAAAAACGAAACGTGAGCGCGGATAGCCAGAGGGAAGCGCTTTTTGCGCATCAAAAAACATGGAAGGGAACACTGTGCTCTCGCCTTACATTTGCCACCGCTTACTGCATCCTCGTTGGCGCGCCGGTGCCTGCTTCCTTTGGCCGTTCGAACTTCTATGGCATGAAATTGGCTACTACCGCGTGGGCCAACCGCGCACGGCATGGTCAGTTCTGGTCCACACAGTCGGCTTGCCATCCGTGCCGCAGAATTTGGGCCCGAAGCCGACTGGTTGCTTGAAGCAGTGGGTGAAAATCCAGGACAGCGGGAAAATTGAGGGAGCTTTAAGGCAGCGATAAGAATTTCTTCACATTCCCTTATGCTAATTTTCAGTGATTTAGCGCTCCGCCACATTTCTCGTAAGTCCCTGAAATTCCGATCGCTCTTGTTTTCGCCCCCCACCGCCCCTACCCACTCTAACCGCCATTTCATTTGGTTCAGCGTTTGAAACGCTGAACGACCTCTGAGGAAAAATAGAGTTTGCACCAATATTGTGCAAATTGGACGGCAGGCGCCTGTACTTCGCTGTTCGAAATGGAGCAATCTTGGCAAGCCAGCCTATTTCACAGACCCAAGTAAAGACGATACAAGAGATTGCTCGGCACGTGGAAATTATCGGTGATCAAAATCACGCCGAAAAATACGAGGACGAAGCTGCAAACCAAACCCACCACGCCCGCCGCCCTCGCCCTGTGCAGGGACCTCAAGAGTGGTAGGGCTCGGGAAAGGAAGATAGCAGCTAGCAGATACGGGATCGCAATTCCCAAGGAGAAGAGGAATAGTGCGAGCGCGCCGAGGAAGGGCGAGCCTACAGTGCCTACGTAAATCATCAACGAGATAAACAGCGCGCCCCCGAAACAAGTAGAGCAGCCAACGGCAAAAGCTGACCCTATGAACATCACCTTGAGCCTATCCAGCCAAGGTCGCCGCGCACGCAGTACGGCCGGAACAGGCAGACGACAAAGTCCCGGCGCTCCAGCATTGAGGCCTACCCAAACTCCAACGATCAGCATTCCCAGACCGGAGGCAATTCCTAATGGCCGATTCCAATTGTCCATCCATCCCGAAATGTGAAGTTTTTCGCCTGCAAGTCCCGCGAGGGATCCCGTAGCAGTGAAGACGATTGTAAAGCCGGCGATAAATTGCAGAGCGGTCCGAATGACTTGCGACCGAGCCTCAACGATTCCTGCTGCGGTCGGTTGCATGCCGATACCCGCTAAAGCAAACGTATAGTAAATCGTAAGCTGGAGAAGGCATGGAGAAAGCACGGCCAGGAGGCCAGCGAGCAGCGCCAGGAGCGTCGACAGCGAGAGATCGCCTCCCTTCGCATTTTTGGGGTAGATGAGCGGCAAATCCCAGCGCATGACTTGTGCGCCGGACATCTCCATTGCGGGCACCATCTGCATCATGGAGGCGCCACGTACCGCTTCTCCGTCTTGGTTCTGTGCCTCCTCGGCTACCAATTCGAAATAGGACCTCTTCTCGCTGATTAATGGATTGCCCTGAGCATTGGTGTTGGGAAATCGAATCACGCTAACGCGATGGTGGTAGGAGTCTCTGAGGACTGTGGTGTCTACGGCCGTGAGCTGCTCCCCATTATCTAAGCGTAGCGCAGCCGTTGGCGGCGCCTCAGGAAGTTCGCCCATGTGGATGTCTTCGAAGTCGGTCATTGCGTAGTATTCAGGCGTTGCATAGATGGCGGACATGCCCGCAGCGTCGTGTTCGTGTATGGATGATTCTGGGAATCTCAGAAGCGTGCGCATCACTCGGGAAGTAACACCGGCTTTGAAGGTCAGAATGTCGATCCGTTTTGCGGGTCCCCATTTCGAGACGAGAAACAGCCAGGACCAGGCGGCGACGAGTCCGAGGAGCATCAACGTCGCTGCCCTAACCCACCGTAACCTGCTAATTCCATCTCTCATTTCGGTTCACTCAATCCCCAAAGCTCGGTAACTGTTAGCCCCGCACGTATGGTGCAAACACACGAAAGAAATCGAGGTGTCCGTCATTTCACGTTCACTGTCATCTCCATGCCGGGGTGATAGGTACATACGATTTTGTACGTGCCGGGTTTGGAAGGGGTGGTCCATTCAGCAGTCTTCTTCTGCCCGGCTGCAAGGATGACCTCTTGGAACCCGACCTCGGCCGACATTAGGTTGTGATCGATCTGATCGGCGTTTTCGAGGTCGAAGGTGATTTTTTGTCCTGCAGTCACGTCGAGAGTTGCGGGCTCGAACCTAACGTTTCGGGCGACAACTGTAACGATATTGGAAGCTCCGCCGCTTGGAGCTGTCCTCCGCGCCGGCGTCGCCGCTGCAGTTTGCGCAGACGCCGCATAAGGGTTCACACCTCCGTGAGGGCCGCCGATATCCGAGACCACTTTGGCGCTGCGATTATCCGGTGCGATCAGGACGAAAGTGCCGCCATGTGGATCTGCCAGCTTTGGCGTTTGAATCGTATCGAGCATCTTCAGGCTTTCGCGGTCGAAAATGGTGATCGAGCCCAGATTGTTGCTGATCCACAGTTCCTTGCCGTCCGGCGAAAGGACGATGTGATCAGCCTGGCACTGTCCATCCGGACACGAGAGCTGCTCCCGAATTACGGACATCGTGCTCGTATCAATAGCCGAGAAAGTAGCGCCTCTTTGTCCCTGGCCCTCGCCTTTGTTCGCGACATAGGCAATCTTCTCGTCTGGGGAAAGGCGGATGCCATACGGCCCCCGGCCCGTAGGCGCAACACCGAGGATTTTCCCCGTATCTACGTCCAGTTTCACGAGCTTATTCGTCAAGCTCAGGCTGACGTAGCCCGTTTTCCCGTCCTGCGTTATCGCCGTCCAGACCGGGCCGGGGCCCACCGGGAAGGTCGCTACCTGTTGCATCGTCTCCAGGTTGATTTTGGAAAGCCATCCGTCAATCTCCCGGCCGCTGGCATCGCGAGCGATGCCCGGCCGAACAGTCACATAAATGAATTTGCCGTCCGGCGAGGCGAACCCGATGTACGGATTGCCCTTGAAATCGCCCGCGGGAATTCCGCGTACTACTTTGTTCGTCGTGGGATCGAGCAGGAAAATCGGCAAGGGGCCAGAAAATGAATCGAACATAACATACTTGTCAGCGACCACCTGCGTGTGGTGGGTTTCACCCCCGGTGTTAATCAGCGCGGCAAGTTTCAAGGTTTTTGCGTCGATGACTGCAGTCGGCGCCGCGCCTACGCGGCGTCGTCCTTCGCCAATGGAGAACCCGGAGGGCAGATAGATGTATCGGGCATCGGGAGAGAGCGTAATCCCGTGCGGCGTAGACGGAATATTGATATCAGCCAAGGCGATAATTTTTCGCGTCCTGGCGTTAACCACGACGATCATCGGCTTGTCGGCGGTGGAGTTGTAGCTGACGCTCGCATTGGTGAAGAACAACAAGTCGCCGCCCTTTGTTTCATAAGCGGGCTTGCCGCTGGCATCGAATGTCTGGGTGATTTTGATGCCATAATCAGGTTGGTTCACGCCCATCATTTTCAAGAGATCGGTCGTAGGACCCGCGGCACCCTGTTGGGCGGTTGGTCCAGGAGCGGCCTGCCCTTGCGCAGACTGAGTCGCTGGCACTTGCGTGACCGGCCTGTTTTGCTCTTTGGCGGGCCTGGCGGCTTGTTGCTCCTGTCGCATCGCAAGGGTCACGCCCGAGAGAACGAGAATGGCGAGCCCAATGGAGCGATACGCTTTCATCGGTTCCTCCAACAGAGTCGGATAGGCTGCCGCCGAGTATAAATAGGCCAATCAGTGAAGGCAATCAGATGTTGCACCTGGGTCTCTCCAAGACATTCCATATGAGATTGGCTCTTTGGCGTAAAAGATTCAGAGATACAGGAGAGGCTGCTACTTCGAAATGGCCCCTGTCGCCAAGTATTTCCTTCATCCTAAGCCGAACGTATAATTCCGGAGTACAGATGGCCACTCGGTCATGTCCGGGAGACACTTTGGATCGGCCGCTTCAGCTGCGTGGAACCACGTCAAATTCCGGAACAGCCAATGATCGACTGGCGCGCCTTCCTCAGATTTTTGGTCTCCTCGCCGTGCTCGCAGCAGGATTTTGGCTAAGGAGTCTATCGCCCGGGAAAACACCTTTTTCATTCGCTGAGTGGCCGTGGGCCAGAACGGCGACGGTTACGTTGTATTTTTCTGACGGTCAATCACTTTTCCCAGTATCACGGCGTGTGCCTGTCAATACCGAGTTGCCGAGTGCGGTGTTGCGCGCCTTGCTTGCGGGACCTGACGCGAGGAGTTCGTTGAAAAGCTGGATTCCATACGGCACTGAGATTCGGTCCTTCGATCTTGCGGGCGAGGTGGCGCGCATCGATCTCTCGGGCGCATTCCTCCATAGGAGCAGCCGACCGGATCTAGCGAAAGCGGCGATAATCGAGACAATGACCGCACTGCCGGGTGTGAGTTCGGTCGCATTGAGCGTTGAAGGGAAACCAGTAGCAACGCCTGCAACTCGTATGCCGCTGCTGTATTTTGGTTCGGCGAACGGGTTGGTCGCGCTCCCTGTTTCAGCTTCAGACCCTCGCGCAGTGCTCAGTGCCTATCTTTCAGGGCCGGGTGATTCGGAATTGACAGGCTTCCCGACGGATGTTCGGCTCGTGAACTACAACTATGATCGATCGAAACTCTTCCTGTCTCTGAACTTCACGTATACGCCGTCCATCCGTACCTTGGCGCTCGATAAGCCCGAACGTATGCGACTTGTGCTCTTAGGACTGATTGCTAGCCTTACTGAATTCCCCGGGGTACGGACTGTGCAACTCGACTTTCAGGGTCAGACCCGGCTCGGCTTGGGGCAATGCAGCGATTTATTGCGAACGCCGCAATCGCGGCCACAACTCTTGAATGACGAACGATTGCTCGAACGGTAGGAGCAGTGCTAGCTCGATGATCTATTTTGACAACGCCGCGACATCCTGGCCCAAACCTCCGGCTGTCCGCGCCGCCATGGACGAGTATTTTGGCGAGGCGGGCGGCAATCCCGGCCGATCTGGTCACCGCATGTCCGTGGCCGCAGCTCGTATTGTCGAGAGAGCGCGCGAGGCCCTGGCTGATTTGTTTAGTGCCAACGATCCGAGCCGCATAGTTTTCACTCACAATGGTACGCATGCGCTAAATCTTGCGCTTCAAGGGCTCCTACGGCCCGGCGATCACGTTCTGACAACCAGCATGGAGCACAACTCGGTTATGCGTCCTCTGCGGCATTTCGAAGGACTAGGTGTCGAGGTCACGGTAGTGGCCTGTACCCCGGACGGCAGGGTTGATCCTGAAGCTGTGCGGCGCGCCGTTCGGCACGACACGAGCCTTCTCGTTACCACACATGCTTCGAATGTGGCTGGCACGCTGAATCCCGTGGCCGACCTGGCCGCACTCGCGCGGGAGGCGAAAATACCTTATTTGCTGGACGCTTCTCAGACAGCCGGCTCGATACCCATCGATGTTCAGGCACTGGGCGTGGATCTCGTGGCCTTCACAGGTCACAAAGGTTTGCTCGGGCCCACTGGTACGGGTGGTCTTTACATCCGAGAAGGCTTGGCACTCGCTCCGCTTATGCGGGGCGGCACCGGCAGCGACTCAGCGCATGAGATACAACCCGAATTCCTCCCGGACGCCCACGAAAGCGGAACGCTGAACCTGGCCGGAATAGCTGGATTAGGTGCTGCGGTGCGCTTTGTTTTGGAAGTCGGCATCGAAGCCGTGAGGGCGCACAAGCAAAAGCTAATTGCACAGTTTCTGGCGGGAGCCTTTGGGATTTCAGGGCTTACGTTATACGGACCGAGGAATGCGGCGCTTCAATGTGATCTCGCGTCATTCACTATCGATGGTGCGGTGCCCTCTGAAGTGGGCCTAATTCTCGATCAGTCGTTCGGGATTATGGCGCGCACCGGCCTGCACTGCGCGCCCTCGGCGCATCGCACTTTGGGAACATTTCCCACAGGAACGGTGCGCTTCAGCTTTGGCTGGTTCAACACACCTGCGGAGGTTGAGAAAGGGCTCGAAGCGCTGCGCCAGATCGCGGCATGGGCGGCAACAGAAGCCACAGTTCCTCGTCAGGAAGCAGTGGAAACATGGACGGCCTGATCAGTTTTTTTGCCTCGCATCACGCGATTCGGGCTGAAGCAGTCCTGAAACGCAATGGATTGGCCGCGCAGCTTATTCCCGGCCCCAAGGATCTAAGTCCGAATTGCGGAGTCGCGCTTCGATTTGACTATGCGATGCGTGAGAACGTTCTCCCACTTTTAGCGGCGAAAAATGTGAGGTTTGAAGGAGTTCATTTCTATCGGCCCCGCACCGACGATTGGAATCGTTTTCAGGCGGAGTGCCGATGAGACCGATTAAGCAGAGCACTTGAAATGGCAATAACCGCCGCGCCGGCGACAAGGAGTTCCTGGAAGCGAGCAGGCCCTATCCGTGTGACGGCCCTGCAACTCGGTATTGTCTCAGGCGTTTTGGCGGTTTTAGCGGGCACGTTCTTCGACGTTCGGCCGCCCGAAGCATATGGAATTTGCATGGCATGTCACGCCCGCGATCTGTTGAACTGGACCGTCAACCGAACTGCTGGTACACACCTGACGGTTGCACCGGTCTCTTTGGTTTTTCCTGTGCTCACCACCATCGGAGTGCTGTTGGGCGCGCTGCTTGGATCAACCTCCAGCAAAGAATTCCGTTGGAGCAGCCCGGATAATTCATTGAAGACGTTCTTTTATGGGGCACTGGTGATGAATTCCGCGCTGCTCGCCGGCGGGTGTTCGATCCGGCTGCTGCTGCGCTCCGCGGCGGGTGAAGTGCTCGGGCTGATGGGCTTCGCCGGGATGGCTGCGGGAGTGATCCTGGGCACTTTCTGGCTACGCTGGAGGGCCACGAGATGACAGCGGCAATTGCTACTCTTGTCATTGGGGTCATCCTCGGCTATCTAGGCCAGCGATCACGCATGTGCTTCGTTGGGGGCATTCGAGACTTCATCCTTGTACGAGATACCTATTTACTTAGAGGACTGATCGCTTTTGGCCTGACGGCTTGGCTGGCGTTCCCCATACTTGGGCTCTTTACTGGCTCTCGTCCCGGTCCGTTTGCTTCCTCGGATGTGATCACCATACTGCTCACCGTCGCCGGCGGTTTTGGCGTCGGTTATTTCTCCACGCTCGCTAACGGCTGCCCGTTCCGCCAGCACGTCCTCGCTTCCCAGGGCGTCAAAAGCTCGATGGCTTACCTGGTTGGGTTTCTCGCCGGCGCGGTACTCTTCCACGGTGTGATTGAGCGACTGGTGCTCCGATTTTTACCCTAAGTACGTGACCGACTTAAAAACGAAAGTTGGTCTCAAGATAACCAAACTGGGCACTCGTACCCGCAGGATAGACATTGGCGATCACTCCCTTGCCCCACGCATAGCCATAGTAAAGCGTGACGCTGAAGCCGTAGCGCAGCGGAAAATCTAAGCTCGCGTCCCAGACATTCGCCAAACTGCGGCCGACGACGCTGGTCCGCCCCGTATAGCCAAAGGTCGCAGGCTGAAAGGCGCCGCCACCTGAATACCAGAAGTCCTGCGCATTGGTTAGGCGCAGTGCGTGCCCTTCGGTGCGCAAAAGAACGGATCGTGGCAAATGAAACTCGGCCGTAGCATAGAAATCCTCATTGTTCTCCATGTTATAGAATGGAAATCGCGCATAGAGCCGGGGCGTCGGCAGGAGTTGGAAAAAGGTGCCGTGAATGTTGTCCGCTGGGTTGGAATCACCGCTGCCGAAGGAGTAGCCAAGGCTAAACCACGGATTCGCGATTTTGATGGGAGGCTGCCAGCCGATTTCGCCTGCAAAAGCTCCGGCGCGCTGGCTCAGTGATCCCCAACTGCCGTTCTGCCACGCTCCCCATACAAGGAAATCGAACTGCCCGTGTTCAGACGTGTGGAAGACCTGCACGTAATCGCCGCCGTAGGTCCCAATACGAACCTGCTTCGTATCGGATGCCCTAATCGCCAGCGGCCGATTATCCGTTTTATGTACACCTCGCCTTTGGTCGACGTAACCCGCCGCAAAAACTCGCAATTCTCCCGCTCCGCTGCGATACGCCGTCGGTAATGTGTATGCCCCATAAACGAGGTCAACGTTGAGTTCTCCCATGGCGTCCACCTGGAACGCACCCTCAGTAGGCCTAACGGCCACGAATGTGAAGTTGTTCCTTCCCTCATCGAATCGCAGCCTGATGCCATCGAAGCTGCGCAAGACGGCCGAGAAATTAAACTCACCGATCAGCCGTTGAGCGACTCGCGTGTTGACCAGTTCTGTGAGTGTCGCGTCTGTCGGCTTGAACTCTGTACCGTCAGAAAAACCAAATCGCCCCACGGTGAACCTTCCGTTCAGGGGAAGACCAATGGCCAGATAGCCTTGCTTCAGGAAACCGCTCGCAATGTTTCGCCGGTCCTGGTTTGCCATAAAATAGGCCCCACCAAGCCCAAGCTGGCCTTGATTACCCGGCGCGATGGAGTTGGCGGGAAGTCCTAGAATGGCGTCCTGGGCCCCCTCCACCAGCCATTCGAATCGCTCTCTCGTTTGGCTCAAGCCTGCTCGCAGAAGAGAATGCGCAAAGGCATATGCGTTCTCTCCTACGGTGGGCTGGAACCAGTCCCAGGCCTCGGCTCGGAACCGCCAACTACCAAACAGTTTGATAGAGGGTGCTTTGAGGTTGGATGAGCTCGTGTCAGCTTTTTGAGCATTCCCCAATGAAGGTTCACCCGGTTGCGAGTCGTCGTGCTTTTGCGAGTCATCAAGAGAGGGAGGGCCGGCTTCGCTGGATCGTTGCTGTCCGAACAGAATACTTCCGATCGACAGAGCGCAGATGATCGACAAGAGCACAGCTCTAAGATTCATGTCGGCTCTTCCTCGGGCGCGAGGCGCATGATCTCACATCTTACTCGCCGAAAATCTCGCATCCGGGAAAGGTCAACGCAAAAACATACCAGCGCGTGAAAACCTGCTGCGGATGCTCATCTGTCGCACTTACCTCCGCGGTCGAAAAGTACCTATCGCGCAAGACAACTCCATTATCGAGATGGACCTCGTTATCCTTCATCTTGGCCGACGACGCGCCGCCGAAGAGCGTAGCAGGAGTATGGGTCTCGGGATCAATGTAGATGAGGATTCTCCGTCCGTCGAGTTGATCGATAAATGCTCGACCACGTTCCCGAATCCGCGTCATGGGATGGTATCTGCGAGTGGCGCTTGCCCACATGCCAAGCCCAAGCTCCATTCGGGGACGCCGCTCGTCTTCTTTGCCAAGCGTCCGTACGAAGAGAGCACTCATCTGGGTGTTTGGATCAGGTTCATTGCCGCGACAGTTTGCAAGGCCAGCTACAACCGATCCGGCTGACCCAAACTGCCGGCCGCCGGCGAAGTAGATCCGGTCGGAGATGGCGACTTGCATCTTGGGATCCATCGCCAAGGCTTCCTTGACATTCATCTGCAGCAGATTTCCCACTGGGCCGAGATTACGACCCACCAAAGGGCCGTACAACGCCCCGCCAGTAATGTGGTTCCACAGCGTCTTCGTTTCCGCGTCCTGCGTCACGAAGAGCCCATCGTAGAGGCCCGCGTTACTGAAGTGGTGCAACTTGCCATCGATGTTGGGGACCAAACTGGTCCCTGTGTTGCACGCCGGTCAAAACGCCGCTATCCAAATCCTTGTTAATGTGAGAGCATCGTTTCGGAACAAGCCTTTGAGGTAGATCCCAAACCTTCGCAAACTGCTGTTCGTACCCGCTATCCTTGTGAAGTGATACGCTCCGCAGGCCGACGCAGCTCTAAGGGAATGGAAATGCGTATCAACAGCTCACGCAGCGATAGATCGATTTGCAAAAAAGCAGATGTATATATGCCGGTCCAGGCCAGCGCTTTGTCTTATGATCCTTCTTCGGAGAATTTCCACAACCTGCATCCAATCGTCTACTTGGCGGTGTCGCTATGCTCGATGATTCCTTCCTGAAGTCACCGCGTTCGCGCTTCCGTGCGGCCATGGTGTTGGCCATAGCGGCTGACGCTGCGCAGATTGTCATTTTTCCTTTATTCGCAGAGGGCGCGATATCGCCGCTCGATGACATCCTAGATTTAGTCGTGATGGTAACTTTGTTTCGGCTCATTGGTTGGCACTGGGAGTTCCTACCATCGTTCATCGCCGAGCTACTTCCTGGCCTCGATCTGGTTCCCTTCTGGACCCTTGCGGTTGCCAACGTATATCGGAAATGGAAGCGAGTTGACGATGCTGCGCGCCAGATTGATGTCGAGCCGCTGGAACGGAAACTCCCGAACCCCTGAATTGTCGATGATCATCCGAAGTCGGAGGACCCAGCTTGTCTGGAGCTAAGTTACGAACTCGCCAGCCCCTCTAGCTCTTCAGCGCGCCTTTCAGGCGCGCCGCAGTGAAGGGCACTGAGCGCAGCCGTACGCCCGTAGCGTCAAAAATGGCGTTTGCCAGCGATGCAGCGACGGGCGCGGTCGCGGCCTCGCCAGCGCCAAACGGTGGCAGCGTGGGCCGATCGATCAGCGCCACTTCGATAGGCGGCACTTCCGAGAACGTCAGAATCGGATAGCTCGCCCAATTGACGCTCGTGACCCGTGAACGGTCGAACTTCACCTCTTCGTGCAGTGCCCGGCTAAGCGTTTGCGCGATGGAACCCTCGATCTGATTGCGCAACCCATCTGGATTGATGATCAGCCCGCAGTCGTGTGCGCATGTAACCCGCCGCACGGCGACTTTCCCAGTCTCCAGCTCAATAGCAACTTCCATCGCCGTCGCAACGTAGTTTTCCGCCTGCTTGTAACGCATGTACGCGAAGCCGCGTCCGACGAGCAAGCCGCCTTGCGCTGGCCGTGGCATCGGAGATGGCCGGGTCTGCCAGCCGATCATCTGCGCCGCGCGATTGATCACGTCGATGGCGCGCGGATCGCTGAGGCCACGCAGGCGATGTTCGACCGCGTCTACACCCATCTCAGCCGCCATCTCGTCAACGAAGCCTTCCACAGCGAAGACATTGGCGATCTTGCCCGGGGCGCGGAGATTCGACGGGCGCAGCGGCGTTTGCTTAAGCCAATGCGCCACTACCCTCACGTTTTCCGCGGCGTAAGGCGGATCGCCATTCTGGGAGATCGCGCCGGAACCCTGGCCATGCGCTTGAGGAATGCCTGCAGCGTCGGCAGCGAGCAACGGGCGATTCCCGGGAACCGTAACCGGAATCCACATCTGCGTATCCCATGCCACAATGCGTCCTTGGGCGTCGAGGCCGCCTCGCAACTCGAGAACCTGCGGCGGACCCTTAGGATCCCAGCCATGCTCATCCTCGCGCATCCACTGCACGCGGACGGGCCGTTTCATTTCGCGAGATAGTAGAAACGCGTCGGCGGCTACGTCGTCGTTGCCGTTCCCGCCGTAGGAGCCCGAGCCGTCGAGGAAAATCACGCGCAGCTTTTCTTCCGGCATCCCAAAAACCTTCGCGAGTTGCGCGCGCTGGCCATAACTCCCCTGAGACGCGGTCCAGACGGTGGCACCATCCTCGCGCACGTCGGCGACCGCGCAGGACGGGCCAAGTGAAGCGTGGCTCTGGCAGGGCCAAGCGTAGGTAGCGAATAGTTGCTTCGCCGCCGACGAAAACGCAGCCTTCGGGTCGCCGCCTTTGCTGGCGACCGTTTCGTCGTGATCGACAGCGCTCTCCCGAACGTAGTGTTCCAGGTCATCGCTGCCGGGCAGTCCCTCCCACTCTGTCCAAGTAGCTTTTAACTCCCGCGCAGCACACACCGCAGCCCATTCGTCGGGCGCAACCACGCCCAGAAAACTCTCGATGCGCACGACGCGGACATCGGGAATGCCACGAATCGAAGACTCATCGATGGAGACGAGCTTCGCGCCGATAGCCGGCGGTCGGATCACGCGCCCGTGCAGCATGTTCGGGACGGTATGGTCCTGCACGTACTCGCACTTTCCGGTACACTTTGCCGGAACGTCAGGCCGCAGAAGCGGCTTGCCGACGATGGTGTAGGTCGCCGGATCTTTCAACGGCGCCTTCCCGTCAACCTGAAGGTTCAGACGCCTGCCGCCAATCAGTTTGCCGATGCTGATGCCCACGCCGCCCGCCGACGGGCGAACCATGCTGCCCGCGAGGGTGAGTTCGTTGGCCGGGCGCTTCAGTTGCGCGGCTCCGAGACCAAGGATGGCCTGCCGTGCTGTTGCTGCAGCCTGCCGCACGTCCACCGCGCCGCGGGGGATTCCTGAGCTGCCGCCTGTCCCGCCGTGATCGGGCACTAGCGCCGTATCGCCTTCTACGATCGAGACACTGTCGACCGCGATGCCGAGCTCTTCGGCAGTCATCTGACTCATAGCGATGCGTAGGCCCGTGCCGACATCCACTTTGCTTGTGTAAATCGTGACTGAGCCATCGGCACGAAACGCGAGAAAGCTGTCGACTTGACGCGGATCAAGCGGGTTGCGGAGATCAGAAGTTGAAGGGGCACCCTGCGCGAGAACAAACTTGGGGAGGGAGGAGCGAAGGCTAAAACCAACCACCACTGCCCCGCCCGTCAAGAGGAAATCACGCCGTGAAACGCAACGACCCTGAGAAGCTTTGGCCATGGCTGCCTCCTTACGCCTTCGCCGCCCGAATGACGGCTGCGAGAATGCGCGTGTGCGTGCCGCACCGGCATAGGTTGCCGCTGAGGGCGTGCTTGGCTTCGCCGGGTGTGGGATGAGGCGTCTGGTGCAACAGGGCGGTGGTCGCCATGATCATGCCGTTGGTGCAGTAACCGCACTGTGCAGCCTGTTCGGCAATGAACGCTGCCTGGACCCGGTCGGGCTTCTCCGGCGTCCCGAGCCCTTCGAGTGTAGTGACCGCGTGGCCCGTGACCTGCTGAACCGGTGTCACGCAAGAGCGCACCGGCTTGCCTTCAAGCAGCACCGTGCATGCCCCACATTGGCCCAGACCGCAACCGAATTTCGCCGCATGCAGACCAAGCGTATTTCGCAAGATGTAGAGGAGCGGCTGGCCGGGGTCCCAGGAATTGACCGATACGGCGCGCCCATTGACTCGAAACTCATATTTGGGCATAAGCAGCCTCCTTCTCGGGAAGGCAGTGGCGACGGTGGCAGGCTTTGAACGGAATTTTGCACTTTCGCCTTCCAGCTACTCAGATGGTAACTCACTTTGCCTCGAAGCTGCTCTTTCTGAATAACGCGGTTCCCACGAATTTCTTATAGAATGCCTGGCCGGTACCAACGATCACGCTGGAGACTAGTGGGAGGATTCCATGAAGTGGCAATTGAATCTCTGTGCTGTATTCGTCGCCGCAATTGCGGCACTCGCAGCTCCTGCCGCCCGGGCTCAGACGGCGGGAAAATATCTCGCGTCTAAAGACCAGGTTGTGGCCATCCGCGCCGGGCACCTTTTCGACGCGCGTTCGGGGATGATGCTCTCCAATCAAGTGGTGCTCGTACGCGGCGACCGTATCGTCGATGTCGGCCCCGGCGTCGCCATTCCATCAGGCGCGAGCGTGATCGACTTATCGAATGCGACGGTCATGCCCGGCATGGTCGACGCCCATGTCCACGTCAACACAGGGGGGGACACCGAGGCCCAACGCACATTGATCGCACTCGCCAACGCCCAGATCGACTTGGCCGCCGGTTTCACCACGGTCCTCGATATGGATTCGCGTGGCGGCTACAACACCGTCGACATCCGCGACCAGATCAACTCCGGTCGCGTGCAGGGCCCCCGCATGCAAGTGGTGGGACAATCGCTCAATCCTCGAGCGACCAATTATTATCCGGACATTCGACCGGGACGCTTCCAAGAAGGCTTCATCGAGGATAAGAACGTCAACGGCCCGTGGCTCGCGCGTGCAGCCGTGCGCGAGGCGAAGCTACACGGCGTCGATTGGGTAAAAATCTACACAACGCAGGATTTCGTCGGCACCATGCACATGTGGACACCCGATGCCAAGCTTGTCAACTCGCCCTCGCTAACGTTCGAGGAAGTGCAGGCGATCGTCGATGAAGCCCATCGGCTCGGCCTCAAAGTCGCGTGCCACACCTATGGTGGCGAAGGCATGGCCAGCTGCATCAACGCGGGTGTGGACGCGCCCAATCATCTGCTCGAACTCGACCAGGCCGGGATCAAGGTTCTGTTGGAGAAGAAGCTTCCCTTCGAGGTGACGCTCGACGACCTGCTCGGGCTGGAAAAGGAAGATCTGGAGGCGACCGGCGGACGCAATTCGCGCTTGAAGCTCGCCGAACAAGCGTTCCGGCGCGCGATCGCAGCCGGCGTCCCCATCGTCTTCGGCAGCGGCGCCACCTCGCCCTCAATCCCACACGGCAAGCAGGCGAACCAATTTGCCTATTACGTGAAGTGGGGATTGACGCCGGCGCAGGCGCTGCAAACGGCTTATATGAATGCCGCCCACATGCTAAATTACGGCATCGAGAAAGACATCGGCACCGTTGAGAAAGGCAAATTCGCCGACATCATCGCTGTTTCCGGAAATCCACTCGCAGACGTGACCGAAATGGAGCGCGTGCGTTTTGTGATGAAGGGCGGCATAGTCATCCGGAACGACGTCGCCGGGCACTAGAGCGGCGCGAACACGTTGCTTCGGGAATGCCGGAGTATCAGGCGCACGCCTGATTTGATCGGGGCTACTCTCCACGCCCCGTTCTGATCATCTTCCATCCTTCTTTGAGCCTTTTATCTACGTCAGCCTTGGTGAGCGCTGTTATGCCGCAAGCGACGTTGTGCGCCTTGCATGCTGCCAGGATCGTTTGACGGGCCTGTTCGACTTCGGGAGAATCTTGCGGTACGCCGAGATATTGGTGCAGGTCTCCTCCCGCACCGATGAAGATGGCGCCGACGCCCGGCACGGCGGCAATCTCGTTGACGTTCCTTAGGCCTTCTGCCGTTTCTATCATTGGGATCGCGAGCAGATCTCCTTCCGGATTGAGGGGCCAAACGTCGGCGCGCCGCTCGTACTCAGCCGCTGAGATGCCCCATGCAAAGGTTGCATTCCCCGGAGCGTAGCCACGCAGTCCGGGCGGCTGCTGGTACTTCGACGTTCTCTGCTGCGGATACCGCATGTATTGAACAAGGCGCGCCATTTGCTCCTTGTTGTCGACCCCATTGAAGATGATTCCCATCAGACCCATATCCAGCGCCTGCTTAACGATCCAGTCGTTACTCTCGAGGTCGCGCCCGTAAGCGGGGAATCGTACAAAGAGCGCCACATTTGGCTGTGCGTTGCCCTTCTTGAGAATGGCGGCCTTATCGACCATGGCGGCCACACAATAGGCCAGGCCATCGAGATTCAGCGGCCCATGCTCCATATCGACATACGCGTAGTCGAAATCGAGACGGGCCAGCGAGTGGCAATTCTGCAGCGACATATCGTCGGTTTGCGTACCGATGATGGACTGTCCGTGCGCCAATTTCTCAATGGCGGGGTTAAGGTGTAGCGGCGCCTGTTGGCCCCACACGATCCTCGCGGACGTAACAAGGACAACAAGGAACGCGACGAATACGATCATCGCGGCCAACAGACGGTGAGAAAACGCTCGCGCAGTGAGATGTCGCAAGGGGTTCGCTAAGAGACACGATCGAACAAGAATAACTTTTGTCATCGGCCCTTGCCCCATTCGGTGATGTCAAAAAGAGCGCATTAGTTTTGTCTGAATAGAGACGAGGGGGAGTTTACCCCAACTTGGAAGGAAGCACTAACCTAGTGGCCCGCCGTGCCCGCCGTGCCCGCCAGCGTCCCGAGAATGGCTCTTCGGGAAAATGATGAGCCCCAGCAATCCATTCCAGGTCTCCGCGTTCGAGCGCTCTGATCACTCTGGGTTTGATCGCCGAAGTCACCAGCCTTCTGTGTTTCATCCGCTAGCTTTTGTTGTATTCGTTTTCCTGGCGGCGGCACCCTTAGTCCGGATGGGCCTGCTGATTTATCTGTTTTCTCTTGTCCTCGTTGCGGCCCTCCGCGGAGAACCCTAAATAGTCTTCTGGAACCGTGACGCGCCAATGCCAGACGTGCTAGCATATCCGGCAACGACTGGCGGCACCATGCCGCTTTTCTGTGCTGCCGCGTGCTGAACAATCCGGAGGCGAGCTATGAAAATTTCCCGCGGTGCTATGAACTTGGGTTTGGCATTGGGTTTGGCCTGCGTCGTTACCATCGGCGTGCTCATCGCTGCAACGGAGCCACCTCCGCCATGGGCTTATGGATTCGCCACTCCGCCCAGCGAACAGCCGAGCGCTCCTCCAGCGGCTGCGCCGGTCAAGGACGACGGCACACAGAGACATCTGCCCGGCAGCACGCTGTCGTTCACATTGACGCAGATTCGTGATAACGCAGGTCCGGCAGACTGGTATCCCGGCGACCATCCTCCGATGCCGCCGATCGTGGCGCACGGCCGGAAGGAAGCGATGGTTTTTGCATGCAGCCTGTGCCACTACCCCAACGGCAAAGGCCGTCCGGAAAACGCCGGCGTCGCTGGGCTTCCTTATAGTTACTTCATACAGACCATGGAGGATTTCAAAAACGGCGCGAGGAAGAGCGCCGATACGAGAAAGGCCAATACGAATTTGATGATCAACTTCGCCAAGGCCATGACCGACGACGAGATCAAGGCTGCCGCGGGTTACTTTAGCTCCATGAAGTGGACAACGTGGATCCACGTGGTCGAGACGAACACTGTGCCCAAGACGCGCATTCAGGGAGGCATGTTTCTGCGTCTCGAGGGGAATGACAAAGAGCCCATCGGCAAGCGCATCATCGAAGCTCCAGATAACACCGAGGGTACGGAACTGCTGCGCGACTCGCACTCCGGCTTCACCGCGTACGTGCCTATGGGAAGCTTGAAGAAAGGCGAGGCGCTGGTCAGCGGTGGCGGCGGCAAAACGATTGCCTGTGCAAACTGCCATGGCGCGGATCTGCAGGGCCTTGGCCCTGTGCCGGGAATTGGTGGCCGTTCGCCCAGCTATCTCGTTCGTCAGCTCTATGACATGCAGCAGGGCGATCGCCACGGCATTTGGACGGAGTTGATGAAGCCGGTCGTCGCCAAGTTAACAACAGACGATATGCTGGCGATTGCTGCGTACGTCTCTTCGCGTCCGGTAAGCGCTGACAAAAAGGAAATCACGACCGCGCGCCGCTAGCGACCGTAAATGGTTTGAGGCTGATTCGTGGCGCTTCGGCGACTCGCTTCTACATTTGTCTTCTTCCGCCTCTGAAGAGGCAGAGATTATTTCCGAATAGGTGGTCAGGGCGAGGCGGACTACCAGGGGAGGACATGTCATGAAGTCGAAAGCGATTTCCGTGGTGATGGTTTTCCTGTTTTGTTCGGTGGCAATGTTCGCCCAGGAGGGCACCCAAGGCAGTGGGCAGGGCCGCGGTCAGGGGCGGGGCCAAGGCCGCGCCGAGGGCCGGGGCGGAGGGCAGCAACAGGAGACTGTGGTCGCCACCGACAAGGTTACGCCGGACATTCCTGGAGTGGTGAAGGCGGGAACAAAGATTGAAATCGTGAAAAATGGTTTGCGCGGCTCGGACGGCGGAGTGGGTATGCCCGACGGCAGCCTGTTGGTGACGGCTAATGGCGGGCTGAACAAAGTGGACGTTGACGGGAATGTGACTACGCTTATCGAAAACGACGAGCAGGGCGCGGGTTTAGCGGTGGACTCGAAGGGCCGCGTGTTTGCGGCCCAATACAGCAAGAAGGTCAGCCTGATCTATCCCAAAGACAACGCCGAGACGTTGACCGACAGCTTCGATGGCAAACCGTACATCCGTCCCAACGATTTGGTGGTGGACAAAAAAGGTGGCGTCTATTTCACCGATTGCTACCAGGTTGGCGCGAAGAAATCATCCGATGATTTGCCGCAGGCGGTCTACTACATCGCTCCCAACAGCAAGAAGGTCACGCGGGTGGCCGACGACATCAGTCGGCCGAATGGCATTACGCTCAGTCCCGACGAGAAGATCCTCTACATTAACGATTGGGATGGCGCCTACCTGCTCACCTACGATGTGCAATCCGACGGAACCTTGAAGAACCGCAAGAATTTCGGCAAATACGACCTCAAACAGGAGACCGACCACGGAGCGGTCAGCGGAGCCGACGGGCTGTGCATCGATAGCCAGAGCCATCTCTACGCCACTACTCCGGCGGGAGTTCAGGTGTTCAATTCTAAGGGCGAGCACCTGGGCAACATTGAAGCGCCTTACGAGATGCCTCCGCAGAACTGTGGCTTTGCCGGACCCGATAAGCACTATCTGTATGTCGTGGGACGCGGCGTGGTCTATCGCATCCGCACCATACCGGAGGGATATAAGGGCCGGGCGAAATAAGACTCAATCATAACCCACAGGAAAATCATGAAGCTCGGCGAGCCGCTTCAGCCGAAAAGGTTCTACTTACGCTCACTTGCGGCAGGGACAGGTTTGGCGGCGATCTGCCGCGGCGACGCGGCGGGCTTAACGCGAAGCGCTTGCGGGTTTCGGCACGGCGGGAGCCGGCTTGGCAAACCGCGCCCC
>QHYS01000146.1 GCA_003223325.1 Acidobacteriota bacterium | reverse complement strand
ATATGAACGGGAACAACTGCTATACCTGCACCATTTCTGGGTGCAGCAGCCCCGGGGAAAGAATTAGTAGCGAGTACCGAGTACCGAGTTAAGCAGAGACGCTTTGACGAAGGATTGCGAGGCGGGGATTCGATTGCTCCCGCCTCGCGGAGATCCTGACTACTGCTTGATCTGGATGTTGCCACCGATCAGGGGTCCTTCTGCCATGTAGCCTCCCGACGTCTGGATCTTGAACATGTCCATACCGCCGGCCGCCGAAGACCCCGGCTCTCCGCAGTCGTCGACGTCCACCGTAAAGGAAACCGATCCCCCGTTCTGATTGGCCATGCCCATGAACTGCGCGTGCCTGCCGGTGGGACAAGCACTGGAAGGGCTGATCACGAACGTGATGATCGATGTAGCCTTGATGGTGATGTTGGCAGCGTGATCGTTGTATTCCAGATTGCCCTTGGGGGCACAGCACGCCACGGAGAAGCCAAAGGTGGCTTGCGCGCCCACGCTGGTTGGGCTCGAGCAGTTCTTGATCAGGAGCGTCGCCAAGCTGAGCACAGTGTCGAGCGTCGTGCTGGTGCCGGAGGATTCGATCTTGCCACCTCCGGTCGCTTTGCCGGGCGTGTTTGGCGCTGCTGGACAGGGTGGCCCTGGAGGACTCGTCAGCCACGGAGTGAAGTCCACATTGCTATCCGGGTCCACGACGGCGTCGCCCGTCCCCCCTGGATTGCTAGCATTCGTAGGACCCGTGGAGCTTCCCCACCAGTTATTCTCCGCATTTAGCGTACCCGAGTGCCCGCCGGCAGCAGCTTCTAGGCCGGCGACTGAGTTCCCCTTGATGCAGTTGAAGTGTGCCGTGACACCCGAGTTAGGGCTGATAGAGAAAGGATCATCGACGAAAATTCCTCGCATGCCGTTGAGTAGCGTGTTGCTGTTGATGGCCACATTCGAGTCGCCGCCGAACAGGCGTATCGTGCCGGAACTCGTCGAGCCAGTGCTGACGTTCCCTGTGATTGAGGACATTGCTGTGTTGGCCAGGACAATCCTCTCCGGAGTCCCTCCTACTAATTCGTTGTTCGAGATGGCGAGGTTTGACTGCGTCGCGACGAACAACATGGAAGTATTGACGTGGCCACTGGACCTGTTGCTATCGATCGTCGCGTTGCAGAGACCGAAGTTTGTTTCGATGCCGTTGCCGAAGCCGGGCCCAGGGTTGTTGTTGTTCTGAATCAGGTTGAATTGCACCAGGGTCGGATTCGTACAGGTGGAGTCGAGTTCGATGCCGGAGACGTTATTCTGAACGATGTTGTTGAGGATCTGGTGACCACCCTGCGTTCCGTTGAAACCCGGGTTCGTCCAGATCCCGGAGATGAAGCAGGGATCGGGCAACGTCGATCCCTGGACCGTGAAGCCGTCTAGGGTGACGTTGTCAGCCTCAATCTGCACTGGTCCGCAGGGGTGGTCGATGATCGACTCGTTGGCCGCGACAAACGGGCGGGTCCTGGCATCCACTCCGGCCTGCGCGCCCCGAAGGGTCAGGGTTCTGTTGATCGTGACCTGCTCAAGGTACAGGCCCGCGGCTACAATGATTGGGTCGCAACTGGAATCGTTGACCGCCATTTGAATCGTTGGGTAGGTACCGGGGACGTTGCAGGTCGCGGCCTCCGCCGATTGCACACTTCCGAGCATTAAGCCTAGCAGTGCCACGGCCAGAAAAAGCAACGGGCGCGCTAGACCGGCTCGAACGAGCTGGCATGCCGAGCCACGCGCCGAACTCGCAAGCATGGCGAATGTGTGTTTCATATTCCTTCCCTTTCCATCCACAGAATTCGCGTGGACGGGGCCCAATGTGGGCTGGCTCTCACGGAGCCTGATGACCCCGACCTGACAACTGAAATCAGCCAGTCTTTACCAGCCAAAACGCCGATTACGCCTACACAGACCCGGCATTCTTAGTAGTCGCAATTCACGTGCCAGCGCGCGTTTTCTGACCAATCCGCTGATAGTGCATCCGCTTATGGCCAGCAAGGGGACGCCGCGAGCTCTCGAGGAGGCCGGAGATATGGCGCAAACACCCTGGCGCGGAAACCAGAGTTGCTTGGGAAGAATCAAACAGGTGACTGGATCAACCGGAACCGATCGCCACGTTCCTGGGACGGCGAGACTCTCCGAACCCTCTGAACTGGGCTGCAGGTATGCCGTACTGCTTCATCTTTAGGTGCAGGGTCGAAACCAGAAGTCGTTGTCGAAGACGCTATTGTGATCAACCTGCGGGTGGGATTCCTAGTTCCCGCGAAGCAGGTTGTTGCCGTCAATGCGAATGGTCTCGACACCGCCCACGCTGCTGTCAAAGCACCCATGAGAACGATCCCGATCCTTTAGCCCCGATGAATCGGCCTGTTCCACCGGTGATCCAGTAGGTTCCAGCCATATTGCCCGAGCCCGTTCCGAAGGGTGTTCCGGCACACACCCAGATCCGCCCAGCGACATGTTGAGTGCTGCAACTGCTCGCTGCTTGAATTGTGAGAAAAATCCAAACCTCGACATTTTAACTTGCTACGAACAGCCAAACCTCCACAGTGCAGGAGTTCCGCTTCTAACCGGAAGTGACGATCGCCTTAGTTCTCAGCATTAGGTGGGCGGAGCTCGGGGACGCACGAGAGCGCTGGTGTGGCAAGTTGCTTACCGCTTGTCGGACGAGTCGACCGCCTCCCTGACGGGAAAACTGCGGGGCTGGTTTCCGATTAGAGACGGGCCTTCCGCGCCGCCCACTTGGGCGCGGCCCCCAGCCCCGGCTCAGCTGCTATCCCAGAGCACCCTCCAAGGCAGAGGCTCGGGCAAGGTGGCGATTTCCCAGAGCATGACCTCGCTCGACGATGTGTCGAATCGTATCCGTAGGATCTTTAGGCCGGCGCGGGCGTTTCAGTCGGCGATAGATGAATAGCTGCAGTAAATTGAACGCCACATCCGTGCGGGCTGGTTGCCGGCAAGTCATTGATGTCAATGGCTATTGTAGTGTACGACTCCTTCGCATCGGTTAACGACGATCAGCAGAGCCGGTGGAGGCCAAGCAGCCGGTGACTTTGTGCCTTCTGGGTCGAGGCCCATTGATGAGTTTGGCCAATGTCTGATCGGGGCGCGCGGCTGGCAGCTTCTGAACGAAGTCCTCCTGCGCGTGGACTTCGAGTCGTGATCGCCCTCCACACCTTTACAAGCGCCTGGGGAACGCGGCAGCGCCTACGGACGCGCGAACTTCGCATCATCTACCGGGACATTCTGCTTAACTTGCAACAAATGGATGTTCAGCGTTCGATTAGGCCTGGTAATAACCAAGTGTAGAGGAACTTGTACGCCATCGAAGGTCTTGTAATCACCGTAGTCGATCTGGGTGGGATTAAGACCTAGGGGCGACGAGCCAAAACGCAGCTGCCGGAGCAACAACCCGGTCTCTCGGTCCAAATACAACTCCAAGGGCGGGCCAGACGAGTTCGTGGCAAATAACAGGATCGCGTCGTGGTCACTAATTCTTTCTGTTCTTATGACTTTTAATTCCTGGAAGGTCTTCTTCACATTGATTGGGAATTGCAAATCCGCGTCCAGCTTGGCGCCTTCGATGTCCTCCTGAGTCATGTCGTGAACAGGGCCTGCCGGCGACCTGAACCATCCA
>QHYS01000145.1 GCA_003223325.1 Acidobacteriota bacterium | reverse complement strand
TGTGGGCCTACTTCGATAGCAGCGCAGTTGTCAAACTTTATGTACAGGAGAGTGGTCGAGCGGCGGTGCTGCGGCTGCTGCGACAGCATGAGTTGGTCGCGTCCGCCATTCTGCCCGTCGAAATTCGTGGAGCCCTGCGCCGACGGGCAGCAGAAAAAGTAATCCAAAGCTCCCGCCTCCCTGCAGCACTACAGCAGCTTGCTAAGGACCGTGCGCAATGGAACCTGCTCACTGTGTCAACAGAAATTCTGGATCGCGCCGAACAGATCGTGGCCGGTCATCCGGTCCGAACGCTGGATGCAATCCACATCGCGTCAGCGCAGGAGTTTGCCGGACGGCTACAAGCACATGTGCCGTTCATTAGCGCCGACCACCGGCAGATTGAGGCGGCCGCTGCAGCCGGATTAATTGTGCAGCAAGTGGGATAACTAATCCGCCTAGAAAGAAACTGGCGCGCCGGATTGATGTGAAGACGGTGCCAAAAAGGCAGATTACCAGCGAGCACTGCGTCGCGTGGAGGAGTTGTGGGATTCCCCCGAAGGTTCAGCAAAAAACGATGAGCTGGAGATTCTGACGACGCTAATTGATGTGAACGGGAGCACTATCCCATTGATCTGCCGGATCCTATCGAGGCAATTAAGTTTCGGTTGGAACAGACCGGTGGCGGCGTTGTCGGTGTATGCGGCCTGATACAGCAAACGCACGAGTCTTCGGTACCGTTTTCGTAGTCGTGTGACCTCGCACGGCTTCCTCTGCCTGCTGAAGCGGGCAGTCCCCGCCGCGAGTTAATTTATGGAGAGAAGAAAAAACCGGGAACAAACCATGCTTTGGGTAACGGCACCAATCCCTTAAGGCGAAATAGCCATCGCTAAGTTCCTCAAGGAAAACCATGCGGGTCGATTCGGTAGGCGGGGCGTTTTCCACACGAAGAGATCTCCCTAATGGATCTCCCGTATTGAAGAGGAAATAGATTCACTGTTTCTTGTAAGCGAAAGCGCACAGCTCCGGGACTGAATCCGGTGGACTCCTTCAGGAGGCAAGGAATAGCTGAGACAACCAGAAGGCGTTCACTACTTTGCCGGTGCGGTCTTGTTCCGTAGTCGCTGAATGCTTTCGCGGCAGTTAGGTTAATACTCCCGTAACCTAGCCGATTCCAAAATAGGTGTGTCCTTATGAGCCTAGCCGAAGCGCAAATGAATCCCGTGGAGCGCCGCCGCAGTGAACGGTCGCCTCTGGGATTGCCCGTGGCCGTACGTGGGACCTCCCTCGACATGCGACCTTTCAGGGAAGAAACCGTGACGCTTTCGGTCAGCCCTCACGGGGCGCTCATGGAGTTGGCCACGACGGTGACACTTGGGCAGCCGCTATTTTTGAGGAATCCGCAGACCCAGAGTGAAGCCCAGGCGTGGGTGACCCGCTTAGGTTCTCCCCGGGGCACATGGGCTCAGGTAGGTGTCGAATTCGTTCGACCCGATCGGGACTTCTGGTCCGCCGAGCGACCGACGGTAGCTCTAACTGAGGGGGCGGACCAACGAATGTATCGCCACGAGAATGCTGCACCAGAGTCGGCTTCGAGCAATGACGGCAAGGAAGTCCCTCGGGCAGAAAAGGCGCCGCCCCATTCAGACGCTGCGTCGGGACCGACGTTACCCCACATATTGCTAAACGCCCTGGAACAAACGCTGCAGCAGGCAGCCGAGAGGGTTGTAGCGGCGGCAACAACTGGGCGCTTAATCACTACTGTGAACCAAGCGGCGGAGTCGATCGAACATTTCAGCCGCGCGAAGGTTCGACATATCGAAGAGCGATTGGAGCATTATCGCCAGGAAGTCGTAGCTTCAGCGCGCGAAGAGGTTCTTTCACAGATTAAGTCGGACGTCGCACAAACCCAGGAGCAAGTGCAGAACCGCGCCGCGGAGCTTCTGGAGGAGTCTGCACGCGCGGCGCACAGCGATTTCGCCGAGAGGCTACGTGAGAAAGCACATCAGACTGCAGCGCAGTTTGGCGAGGAAATCACGGCCTCCTCAGCTCAGCACTTGGCGAACCTCACCGAGCGGGCTCAGGTTTCCATCAACGAAGCCCAGACTCAGATCGACGGCGCACTCGCGGCGCTAAGTAAATCTCAAGAAGGGGTCAAGGCGGAAACAGACCGGGCGGTCATCGAGGCCCAGCAAAAGGTTGAATTGCTGATGTCGCAAAGCAAAAAGGTCTAC
>QHYS01000144.1 GCA_003223325.1 Acidobacteriota bacterium | reverse complement strand
CTTGCGTTCCCATTCTTGCGCTTTGTGTGTCCCCTCATTTAGCTCTGTCTGACTCATCATACTGGCCAGCACTTTCAGTAATTCACCACTGGGGGGATCACCGCGCTCATGTGCGATTGTTGCCCACGAGTACGCTTCGACGTTATTTTCCCCGATGCCGCAGCCAAGCCAGTACGACGTAGCCAGTGCTGATTGAGCCGAAACATTTCCCTGCTCGGCCGCTTTTTGGAACAAACTAAAGGCCTGCCTATCATCGCGCAGGACGCCTGTGCCTAGAGCGTAACGGACGCCAAGAGCAAACTCGGTATTCGCGTCGCCCTCCTTGGAGTCCGCGACTCGAGTCGTGCATCCGGTCGTGCTCGCGTCATCGCCGCGGTGGCCCGGATCAATCACAATACGTTCGATTTTCGGTCCGGTTGTGGGTGTGAAAACGGAGTGACTGAGTGGCGCGCCCGGAGCTAGAGCGCTGGTAGCAGATGTTGAAGGGGCGGCTGACCTGCTGGAAACTTCTGGAGTTGGCTGGGGCGTCAAAGCAGGTGCCGCAGCCGCACCAAGCGGGTCCTGCGATTGTAGGCTCGCTCCGACCCTGGAATGAAAGACGGAAAGACCCGCAAGGAGAAGCACTGCCACAAGAGTGGAAGTGCCCAAAACCCAGCGGCCCAGGCCTCTGGAAGTCACCGGATAAGAGATGTCAACTCCACTAGTACCGTTCTGCATGCGTCCTGAGAAGTCCCCTAGCGTGGTGTTCGGATCAGTCTGCAGCTCCAGCCGTGACGCAACTGCCCGAGTCACGCTGGGCTTCCACGGCGGAGGATCTGCGCCAAAAAGAGAAACACGCTCATGCCCATTTTCTGAATCAACTTTCGAGTGAGAAAATTCGTCAGGAGCAACGTCCGCAGGTGAAGTCACCGCTCTTTGTGGTTGCGGTGGCGCTTGTCCCTGAGGAGTCTGCGGCGCCGGCTTTAGAGAAGTTGTCTCGAATTCGATCACAATCTCCCGCGCGCCATTGGAATCGCCCTGCTTTGGGTCCACATCAGCCTTGAACATGTGTGGGTAACGAGTGACAGGTGGCTGTGGCAACGGCTGAGGCTCCCGCTGGGCCGCTGCACGCTTCGACTCCGGAGGATTCATTTCGAGGTCGTCTAAAACCTGGGCTACAGTAGCGGATTCGACCTGTTTGGAGCCTGCAGCGTACCCAAGAAGCAAGGAGTTGAAGCATAGGTTGTTGATGTTTCGCGGAATGCCTTCGCTGTGTGCCGCAATCTTTTCCAGAGCCTCGCCAGTGAACAGGGGAGCTCCAACATGACCCGCCACTTGAAGCCGGTGTTCGATGTATCTAATGATTTCTTCCCGCGCAAGCGGCTCCAAGCGGCACAACATAGATATGCGCTGCCTAAGCTGCGCCAAGCTTGGGCTCGACAGCTTGTCCGCCAACTGGGTCTGGCCGGTGAGAACGATTTGCATCAGCTTCGTTTTGGGCGTCTCGAAATTGGAAAGCATGCGCACCGTTTCAAGCACGGAATCGTCGAGATTTTGTGCTTCGTCCACGACCAAAACAAAACGTTTCCCAGAGAACATGGTGTCAAACAAAACCTCGTTCAACTTATTGTGCATCGCGACAAGACTCATTCCCTGGGCATCGATGTCTAAGTCGTGAAGGATGTACTGGAACAATTCACGAGAGTCACACTCGGTTTGGAACAGAAAGGCCGTGCGGGATGTCCGCTCTAGTTGCTTCAAGAGTTGGAACACTAACGTGGTTTTGCCCATGCCCGGCTTAGCAATAAGGGCTAAAAACCCGCATCCGGCTTCGAGGCCATGGCACAAGGAGTTGAACGCTTTGCTATGGGTTTGGCTGGGACAGATGAAGCGCGGATCCGGCGTGACACCGAACGGCTGCTCTTTCAACCCGTAGAATTCCAGGAACATACAGATGCTACTTTGCTCTAGATATTCCAGCCATCGGTAGAGCCGGCACCGACTTCCCAGCTAGGTCGTGTGACGACTGGTCGCCCAATGAATTTTCGCTGCCGAGTGCGTACAGAACCAACTCGACCCGGCTTGATAGACCCAACTTGTCAAAAACTCGAAAAATGTAATTCCTGACCGTATGTTCGCCGAGACTCAGTGCATCTCCGATCTCTTGGTTCCTCATGCCCTCCGCAACGAGGCGTACGACGTCGAGTTCGCGCGGCGTGAGCAAAGCCTTTCCGTTCGGATTCTGGACCTGAAATGGTTTCAGATTCGTGACCAGTTCGAGGAGAAACTCTAATTCGGCGTTGCTAATCCAAATTTGTCCTTCGTAAATCCGGCGAATACACTTCGGGAGGGTCTCGAACGTGCTTCCCCGCCAGAAAATGCCTCTCGCGCCGGCCCGGAAGGCATCCACCACGAGACCACGTTCAGCGGAATCCAATAACATCACGGCGGGAATCTTCAAATTCGAGGCGCGCAACTGATGCAAAACCTTGAAGCCAGCTAGTCTATCATCTTCCAATTGCAAGCTGAGCACGGCAACATGGGGCCGAGAATTCTTCAACTCGAGAAAAACTTCAGAGGAATTCCCTGTCAACGCCCGCACGTCGAAGTTGTTGCGGCTGCGCTTCAACCCGGTCGCAATCATGTCGCTACTCATTCGCTTGGCGTCTGCAACGCATACACGAACTCGTTCTCCTTCTCCGTTGGTTCGGCTATTCATACAGCCTTCAGTGTAATCATTTAATATTCACCTAGGGTAATTCTCGTATGGCCTTGGTGGGGGTACCTTAATACAGGATGGGCTTTGCGAACGCAACCGCATTTTTGATGTTCGAAACACCGCTGTGGAAAACTCCAGACCGCAACCCTGATTCCGGTCCACCTCTCGCCGCCAAAGTGGACCATGATTTCGATACACTGATTTGGCCCAACCCCAAGCCGTAAAAGCGTATACGGTCTTCCGGGCTGACGGCCCGGGAGGGGGTACGCCTTGAGAGCCAAAGTGGAGCTATTTGAACAGATCCGGCGCGAGTACGAGCAGAAGCTGGGGATCCACCGGCGGATGGCACGGGAGGCCCTGGCCAACGCCCTTCCCCGAGAACGCAAGATCGCCGTTCGAGCGAGGCCGAAACTTGCGCCAGCTGCGGAAGGCCTGTGCCCCGCTCTCGCCGGTGTAAAGCTTGGCGAATACGGCCTCTGCCTTTACCGGATCTACAGGGTCGTAGCGCACCGCCCCAGGGGGCAGCAGTGCTCTCACGAAATCTCGCAACAACCTTCGCGCCGTGGGGGAGAGGAGCATCCGCTGGAGATCTTCCCCACTTCGCATGTCCCCGAGAGGGCTTCGCCGACGATGCGCATGCCTGTGGCGTCGATTAACGTTCCAGATTTCTGTTACTCCGTGTTGCGGGTGCTGGGTAACTGAAGCATCCCGATGCTTGTCGGGCAGGCCAGGCCAAATGATGGAAAAGCCGTCGGACGCACGATGCAACTCGCTAAAACCTCAGGTACCTGCTCTGCGCGACTGAACCCGGGTTAAACTTACGGATGCACGAAGAGGGTGGCCGCGCCGGCAAATCCGCACGGGTAAACCGAGGATACGCTCGAGATCGTTTATCACAACCTGGGCACGTTCGACCAACCCAGCCGTACGGGACGCCCAATCGTGCTCGAACACCTGGACCCGGCGAACTGCACATTTGACCAACTCGACCGCCTCGTATAGACGAGCGCGGGTCAAGCGCTCTTTGGGCGCGCCAGGGGCATACCCCGCAAGGAAACTTTCGCGCATCTTTTCTAATCTGGCCTGCCGCCAGGCGAGGTGCCGGAACTGCCAATCAGCCAGGAAATATCCCACATCGAGTGCCGGGTCGGCCAGGCGAGAGCTGTCGAAATCGATCACTGTGAGCCCGTCAGAAGCAACCCA
>QHYS01000143.1:4337-6223 GCA_003223325.1 Acidobacteriota bacterium | reverse complement strand
TAGGTGATTTCCATGGGCGAATAGGCGTGCACATGAAGTTCTGGCAGGCGCGCCTTGATGGCTCGCAGGAGTTCAACATAGTAGTATCCGTTGAGGTCTTTGGGGAGCCCGCCTTGGATGCACACCTCGGTGGCGCCATGCTCAACCGCCTCAACCGACTTGGCCAGCAGCGCATCGGTGGAATGAAAATAGGCATCTGGTGAATCCGCCCCTCGACCGAATCCGCAAAAAGCGCAGCCGACGATACAGATGTTAGTGAAATTCAAATTCCTGTTCACGACGTAGGTGATGCGCTCGCCGACCGCCCGCCGGCGCAGTTCGTCCGCGACCTTCACCAGAGCCAAAAGGTTTTTCCCCTCGACGGTTGCCAACAGCAGCCCCTCTTCGAAGCTCAGGTCGTTGCCGGCAAGCGCTTTTTCCAGGGCGCCGGCAACGTTTGGGCTCGCTGCGGTGAGCGCACGATCCCAGGAAATTTCTCCCCATTCAAGATTAATCGTTCTTAGCACTGAGCACCGTCCCGAGCGTAGCCGTCCTCGCCCCGAAGCTTCCGAACGTGCGGTTCGAGACGGTCGTTTACAAATTCCGACCGCGAGGAAAATTCCGGATAGATCGCCAACCGTTCACGCAACACAAATCCAGCGAAGGCCGTTCTCGCGGTCAGCGAAGAGATCTGCGGCCATGCCGCCTCCGGGTTGATGAAGTCTTTGGTCACCGGAGATATTCCGCCCCAATCGTTGATACCAGCCTTCAACAGATCAGGATAGTCCTCCGAAAGCAGATTGGGCGGAGATTGAATATTCATGTTGCCGCCGAGAATCAAGCGGGCGACGGCAATCGTGCGCTGCAAATCCTCTTTGCACGGCTCCGGCGCCTCGGCCATGCGAATACCCGGCTTGGCGCGAAACGGCTGAACGATCACTTCCTGAATGTGACCATGTTTCTTATGAGCGGCGCGAATCGCCAGCAGCGCGTCCACGCGTTCCTCCGGGGTCTCACCGATCCCGATCAAAATGCCCGTGGTGAAAGCCATGGACGATTGCCCCGCGTCATCGATTGTGCGCAGGCGAAGGGAGGGGACTTTGTCGGGCGCTTTCCAATGCGCGCCGCCGGATCGGCCGAGCCGAGGGCTAGCGCTCTCGAGCATCAGCCCTGCGCTTACGTTCGTCTCGCGAAGGCGGCGAAGATCTTCCAAGCCCATCAGTCCAGGATTGGAATGGGGAAGAAGACCAGTTTTTTCTTCGGGGAACAGTCGCTCGGGCTGGTCGCCCAGGCTGAACAAAGCTTCTTTGCATCCGGCACGGCGGCCCGCCTCGGCTACTGCCAGTACTTCGTCCGTTGTCATGTAAGGCTGCACACCCGCCTGGGGATCAGCCCGGAACGTGCAATAGCCGCAATAATCCCGGCAAAGGTGGGTGAGTGGAATGAAGACCTTCCTGGAGTAGCTGACCGACCGGCCTTTGAAGCGGTCCCGTACGGCCGCAGCCGCCTGGAGCAACGTCTCTAACGGGGCTTCGTTCATCAGCGAATGTGCGTCTTCGCGAGACACAGCGCGACCCTCTAATCCAGCTTCAAGGGCGGAATCCACATTGTAAGGAGTCGCTACATCAGGCATTTGGGGGCCTTCGGCAGAGATTTCTCGTTCCAACCTAACTCAATCAAAAGGATATGCTTGCCCATCGTCGGTGTCAACGTAACCGTGGGGAGGGTTGGGGAGGGTGGGGAGGGGATGGTGGGGATGGCCCTAGATCTGTAGTGGCTTTTGGCGGCGATTTTGGATATGGACTAACGGGTACGATCTCGACGAGCCACGTACAATACGGGGCCATCAAGATGTTATGCTGCAAGCACTTCATGATCCGTCTCTTCGTCACTTAGTTAGGTTTGAC
>QHYS01000143.1:0-4293 GCA_003223325.1 Acidobacteriota bacterium | reverse complement strand
GCGGTCTGCGCTTTTCGCTTTGACCGCGTGGGTGGTGGCGCTGGTAACGGATTTCCTGGATGGGCCTATAGCGCGACGCAGGGGCACGGTGAGCGCCTTGAGCGGGGCCTTTGATCACACCAGCGATTTTTTCTTCGTAGTCACCGGCATCTTTGCGGGCGCATTCCGCGGGGCGTTTCCGTGGATCCTGCCCATCTGCATCGCTGCGGCCTTTGCCCAGTACGTCATCGATTCTTACTGGATTCACCGGCAGGTCAAGTTCCGCGGGAGCAAGCTCGGGCGCTATAACGGTATGCTTTATTTCGTCCCGCCCGGCATGGATATTCTCATTCGGCTGGGCATGCGCTTTCTGCATCCCTTGCTAACTATTTTGGTTTGGGCGCTGGTTCTGAGCACGCTGGTATCCATGGGCCAGCGTTTTATGTTCAGCAGGCTAGCCGAACACCTCCCGAGTCGCTCGCCGGAGAAATAGCAGGCCGACTCCGGCGTTAAATATGATAAAGAAATTGTGCATGACGAAGCCGAATGCAGTCATCTGGCCCGGCTTGTCAGGAAAGAGCAGAACCCAGAAGAGGATTGCAACCGAGTGCATCGGTCCAGGCATGGCTGCTCCAAAAAAGATCACCGGCAGATATCCCAGCATTTCCCCGAAGCTTACCGAGCCGCCAAACAGCCTCAAAGCCAGCGTGTATACCATTACGCCCGCGATCACCAGCGGCGCGCGTAACACAATCACAGCCCCGTAGTGCCAGACCTTGGCGAGCCGGAACGCTCGGAGAATGGGACGCTCACGCAAAGCGATCCCTGAGCCGATTCTGCCGTTGAAGAAAAGATGGAAAATCAGGAAAAAAACCCCGGAACCCAGGGCAATCCAGGGGATTACGTGAAAGACGGGCTGAATGCCACCCCACCGCAACGTCACGCCGATGGTCGCCCACAGCATCAGGCTGTAATACTCGCAAAACATCAGGAAGAGCATGCTGGAGCCGACTTCCCATCCGGGTACCCCATCGCGGCGGTTCAGATAGAGCGCGATGGCGCCTTTACTGACTTGCTCGTTTACCAGGGAGAGGATGTAGGCGCTTGCGCGAATGGGCAAAATATCGGCATAGTGGATTTTGGCATTGAACCAGTTGATCACACTCCAGACAACCAGGCTGTCGAGCACGAGATAAAGGAAACAGTACGGAACCATCAGGGCCAGCCAGCGAGGCCAGCTGACATTTTCAAAGCTCCTCAAGAGATAGGGAAGTGGACGGCTGCCCTCGGCCGCGGCGCCATGGCTGAGGCGGCTGTAAAGATAAGCAAAACAGGCTGCGGTGATAAGCAAGGGCAAAAGCCGCTGCCACGGTTTGGCCTTTTTGACGGCCGCGGTCGAGGTGATGCTCGCTGCAGGGATGCTCTCGTTCATCTTGTCACCCTTCGCCTAAGCTGGCTTGAATCATCTCGTCGATTCCGGTGAGTTGAATCCCGATTTTGGTCGCGGCAGGCATCGGATCGAGACGTGTGTCGGCAGTGATTACCTCTAAAACGTCCCGTGAAAATCCGTTGCCGGCGATGCATTGCCGAACGGCCAGTACCAAAGAAAGCAGAATTTTCGGAATCGAGCCAATTCGGACTCTGCGACCCAGCAAGCGAGCAGCCCGCTCGACGAGTTCCCGTTCCGGCAGCGACACGGGGCCAACGAGATCCAAGGTTAGGTTGGTCGCAACCGGTGCTTGTGTCGCAGCCACCACCGCTGCGCGCGCCAGGTCATCTACGTAGAGCGGCTGCTGAAGATTGCGGCCGCCTCCGATCAGCTTGGCCCTTGTCCCACTCACATTGCGTTTGAGTGCTGCCGCGCCCGCCGTGTTGGAACCAAGCAGAAGTGGAGCGCGGAGCACGGTATACGCTAATCCCGATGCGCGCACCAGAGCCTCGGCCTGCCCTTTCGTGCGGTAGTAGCGGTTGGAAGAGTTCTCATCCGCTCCCGTCGCACTGACCAAAACGAATTACTGCAGCGCGGCGCGCTTCGCGGCTTCAACCACGCTGCGGGTCGACGCAACGTTTGCCTGCTCGTAGGTCGAATCCGGACGTTCAACGAGAATTCCCGGGAGGTGGATCACTGCGGCGGCCCCCTGAAGCACCGCGTCCACGCTGCCAGGATTATTGTAGGAGATCCGGACTACATCGTTAGCATCGCTCACCTGCGACCGGATCTGTTCGGCTGCCCGATCCGAGCGGACTGCAGCTACAAAATTAGTTGGCGTGACCGCTGCTGTCGGTCCACATCTCAGGATGGCCCGCCCGACTGCGCTATTGGCGCCTGTGACAGCTACCTTCATCGCGAATCCTAATCACCCGACAACGTGAAATACGTGAATCGTCGCGTTCGCGGGAACTTTCAGCTCGGGATATTTTTTATGCCTGGCCTGGAGCACACCCTCCTGTTCAGCCGCATCAGTGACGAGGGACAGGGTGCGATCATACAACTCGTCTCCAATCTTTATACGCACGTGCGGGTCACGCATCACGTTGTCATTCCAGCTTCTTGTGCGTGCCCCTGCCGGATAAACGGAGGTCAGGTAAAGTTGGCCGTTGTAAGCAACACAGTTGATTGTCACCGAGTGCGGAAGTAGGTATGACGACTGGGTCTGCAGCTTGACTGTCGGGATCTGGCCCGTCAACGACCAATCGCCAACCGGAGTAGTAACGAGATTCCCCTTGAGCCACAGACCTGGCGCCCCGTCATGAGGCTCAAGGCCGGTTATCCTTAGCACGATCAGAAGTAAGATCAAACAAAATTGTTAGGCACTAGATATGATCTCGACGTAAAACCCGGCCGGAATACCAGCTGCGTTCTTGAAGGTTGGAGCCGACGCCTGCGAGAAGAAGGAAAGCGCACAGGTCCAGCTTTCGGCACGTCGTTGCCAACCTGCTCAGTGGCTATGGGTTTGCGGCTGTAGTCGAAGGCCGCACTGCCACGCCCGGTTTAGCAAATTTAGTTGCGTCAATTGGAACGTTCAACTTGACTTCGGTCAGCTCAAATGTCTCCCGCCCATCGAGCCACACCGCAGTCCATCGAAAGGGCATTTTCACGCCCGTGACTTCCCAATAGTCGGAATAATCAATTTGCGTTGGGAACCTTCCGACAAAAGAGTCGGTATAGCGCATAACTCGAACCAATAAGCCCGAATCAGCGTCGAAATACAACGTGGCGAAGGCGCCTCCTGGACTACTTCCTTGAACCACCTGGACTTGGTGATCGTCGATGTCAGTCTGCAAGCCCACACGCCATTGACTGAAGGCTTGCTTTATCGTAGCTGGAAACGAAAGATTCGCTTCGAGCTTCAAGCCTTCGAGATCGCCGCCCGTCACAGCGAGCACCGGCACGGGTATGCCCGGGCCTGCGATCTGCGGTCGGCGATCCAGCCAGAACGACCGTCGAGGGTGGTTACATTGTCTGCTTCCGGTGAATGAGTTACCGCAGTCCGCTGATCCGGAGCACCGTTCCAGTCGCGACGAAGCTCGTGACATTTGCAAATCGTTGCGGTCAAGCCACGGTGGTGCTAGGAAGGGCTGAGCTCTGGAAGTCCACCCCGCGTGCATATTTAGGTCCCGGAAGGTATGGTTAGCCCATGGTATGAGCGCGTTTGGGCTCGATCTTATAGATCACCCGTATCTCGCCCGAGCTGCGATAAGGATATTTGTCTTGGCCGAGGTATTTCTTGGCCAGCTTGTCGATGTGCGCATCGGCACCTTGCTCCGTTATATCCACAACGCGCCCACGGACCGACAGATGCCGATAAGGATTCTCCGGGTCGACGAGGTCCAATCCGACCCGGGGATCGCGCCGCATATTTTTGTCTTTGATGCGGCCTTTTGCGCTGTTGACGAGGATGTGCCGGCCATCGTAATCGACCCAGACGGGCGATACCTGCGGGCTCCCGTCCGGCATCAACGTAGCAAGTTGTGCAAAGGTTTTCTTTTGGAATAAGTCGAGATATTTTTCTGGGATGGCAGCCACGTTGGCTCTCCTCTCTAGATTAATTAGAGGGTACACTAAGCCCAACTCGGCCGGTACGAGTTATTTTGGGAAGACACGTGCAACAGGTCGTTGCAGTCGTTGGGGGCACAGGGGCGGAAGGAAGCGGTCTGGCTCTTCGCTTTGCCAAAGCAGGCTTACGCGTCCTAATTGGCTCACGAAATCTAGACAGGGCACAAGCCGCCGCGAGGGAGATTGCTGCGCAGGCCGGGGCCGGCGAAGTTACAGGCCACACGAATCCCGACGCTGTTAGCAAGGCTGCGATTGTG